>JAFGCG010000084.1 GCA_016932715.1 Anaerolineales bacterium | reverse complement strand
CTCAGTCGTGCGATTGAACGTTTGTCCGGCACGACTGAGGTTACTCAACTTCAACCTTGTTTTCCGCTTTCGTGAAGTACTGATAATGAATTTACAATGGAGGGAATAAAAATGACTAGCATAACAAAGTTCGACGATTTGATCGCCTGGCAGGAGGCGCGTACACTGGTAAAAATGATCTACAAAATTACAGCAGATGGCGCACTCGCGAAAGATTTTGGAATGCGTGATCAAATTCAGCGTGCATCTGTCTCCGTGATGACCAATATTGCCGAAGGATTTGATTGTGAATCCACCGCCGAGTTCGCTCGCTTTCTTGGAATTGCACGTCGTTCGGCTGTCGAGGTTCAATCCTTGCTTTACGCCGCGCTGGATGTGGAATATATTAATCAAGACATTTTCAAGCCCTATTGCGAACAGGCAAAAAAGTGTAAGGGCTTAATTGGTGGCTTGAAGCAAGGGATTCTCAAAAACCCTCGCCGCGCGAGTTCGCCAAGCCATTCATAGCACTTGGAACTTGATACTTGGAACATGGAACTTTGAAAATCATTTACTTTAGTAAGAACTACACCCCTCACGATCATCGCTTTCTCTCTTCGCTTTCGAAGACAGGGCATGAGATTTTCTATTTAAAACTGGAGTCAAACCACCGCCAGATCGAAGACCGTCCGGTCCCTGAAAATGTTCAGCAGCTTCTGTGGGCAGGCGGACGAGGCGAATTCCGCTGGCGCGACGTGCCGCGGTTAGCCTTGAACCTTAAACGTTTGACCCAGGAAATCAAGCCTGCTCTCATCCACGCGGGACCGATTCAGACCTGCGCGTTCCTGGCGGCATTGAGCGGCTTTCGTCCTGTCCTCACCATGTCGTGGGGGTACGATCTCGTGCAGGAAGCAGACCGTAACTGGTGGATGCGATGGGTGACGCGTTACACATTGAAACGAAGCGCATTCTTCACCAGCGATGCCAACATCTCGCATGACAAGGCGGTTGCCTTTGGGATGAACCCCGAAAAGACAGTGATCTTTCCGTGGGGGATCGACCTAAAGCATTTCCGCCCCAATCCTGCAAATCGGCAAATCAGCAAATCAACAAATCGGCAAATCACTTTGTTTTGCAACCGCACCTGGGAAGCGATCTATGGCGTGGATGTGCTGGCGAAGGCGTTTGTCAAGGTTGCGGCGATGAAGCCGAACGTGAATCTCATCCTGTTGGGCGGAGGCTCGCAGGGTGGGAAGATCCGCCAGACCCTGATGAAGGGCGGACTGCTGGAACGCGTCCATTTTGGCGGGCAGATCGGACAGAAGGACTTGCCGCGCTGGTATCACATGGCCGACCTCTACATCTCGCCTTCGCACGTGGACGGTTCATCCGTTTCACTGATGGAAGCGCTGGCGAGCGGGCTGCCCTGTCTGGTTTCGGATATCCCGGGCAACCGGGAATGGATCGAGGACGGCGTCAACGGCTGGCTGTTCCGGGATGGGGATGCGGATGATCTTGCAGAGAAAATCCTGTATGCGATCAAAAACCGCAGGTCGTTCAAGAAGATCGGTGCGGCGGCGCGTAAGACCGCGGAGCAAAAAGCGGACTGGCGGAAGAACTTTGGTAAACTTCTGCAGGCTTATGAGAAGGTTATATCGCGCTGAGCGGAGCCGTAGGCGAAGACGAAGCGCAGTTAATGGAGCAAACATATTCTTCTAACGCGCTTCGACTGCGTGCCAACGAGCACGGCACTCCGCTCAGCGCGAAGAAAGTTTCGGAGGACAACATGCTGACATTCGAAACACTGGTGGAAGGCTTTCGTGACCTGGGTGTGCAGGAGGGCGACACATTGCTCGTGCACAGTTCCTATAAGTCGCTTGGCGAGGTAGAAGGCGGCCTGCAGACGGTAGTCCGCGCTTTGGAGGCGGCTCTCGGCCCCGAGGGGACGCTCATCATGCCAACCTTCAATTTTGATTTCACCCAGGGCAAACCCTGGGATGTGCGCAAGACGCGTTCGAAGATGGGCGCACTGACAGAATTAGTGCGTATGGATCCGCGCTCCAAACGGGTCTTCCATCCCTTTTATTCGTTTGCGATTCTGGGCAAGCATGCCGAGATGCTTGGCAGTCTGCGGTACAAGAGCAGCTATGAACGGAATTCTGTGTTCGGCAAACTGCGTGACCTGGACGGCAAGATCATGGTGATCGGCTTGTCGTATACGAACAGCATGACCTTCTTCCATCACATCGAGCAAATGGAAGGCGTGGACTATCGTTTCCTGAAGCAGTTCACCGGCGAGGTGACCGATGAGAACGGCAACACGTACACCGATACCTTCGAGATGCTCGTGCGCGACATCGACAAGGGCGTCATCACCGAGGTCGATCCAATGGGTGAGTTGATGGAAAAAGCGGGGATCATCAAGGTTGCGAAGATCGGCGAAGCGGATGTCAAGTTGATGAAAGCGAATGAGGTCTATGAGTTTACCGCGCGCGAAATGAAGCGCAATCCGCATTTGTTGTATTACATTAAGAAAGATGAATAGAGAGTAGTGAGTAGAGAATAGTCGCCGCGCCCGTACCCCTCTCCCTGCGGGAGAGGGTGTCCGAAGGACGGGTGAGGGAGAACCTATGAATCCAAACTCTATCTGGCAGCCTCAGCAACCACGAGTTCATAATCAACTTGATTTCGATATAGGTGATCCATCTTTGTATCACTCAGTTATTTATAGTTACTCACAAGGTCATCGTGTTTTGGTTATAGCAGGACATAAACAATTAGATGATCCTGAAGTCGCTTTTTATATGGGATTTGAGGGCGTCTGGTACTTTCAAGGACCTACTAGTTGGGATGGTATAGACTTTGAATTGAGCGATATCAATGAACGGAAATCATTGCTTCGAGAAGGTTTCTTGAAAATCGACGAAAATATGATGGATGCTTTTGCACAACAATATATTCTTTTCATGCTTCAAAAGCCTACTTTCAAAATTCGGATACTTGCGGGAATGTGTGTAATTCTGAAAACTATTCCTTCTTAGAAAAACAACTGCATGAAATAACTTTTATGAAACCCTACTCCTCCCTCAAATCCATCCTCGCAGAATTCCTGCCTCTACACCGCGCCCTCGCCTCCGACGATCAGGACAAAACCCTGGAGATCGTCGGTTCGTACATGCCTGACTCAGCGAACTACACCATCGAGACGTACGCGCCGCTGACTCCCGTCTGGACGTGGAAAGTGCCGGAGCGGTACGTCCTCCATGAGGCGTATTTGGAAATTGAAGGCGGCGAGCGAGTAGTGGATTTCAAGGATAATCCGCTTCACATCGTTTCATATTCTTTGCCGATTGATAAAATCCTGGGCTTCGAAGAACTCCAGCCGCATTTGTATTTCAATGAGAAACGCCCGCATGCCATCCCGTGGATTTTCAAATATTACGAACGCGATTGGGGGTTCTGTTTATCGAAGAACACCTTTGACAAACTTCCGCGCGATAAGAAATATCACGCGGTCATCAAATCGGAATTTATCGCTGACCCGCAGTTGGGATTCAAGGTCGCCAGCGCGGTCATTCATCCCGAAGGTGGAGCGAATCCCGCAGCGGGTGAATTCCTTGTACAGGCGCACACCTGCCATCCGATGCAAGCCAATGACGACGGCGCGGGCGTGGTCAGCGCGCTCGGGTTGGCGCGGCGCCTCGTCGAGAACCCGCTACCGGCTGGGTCGATGAGCGTCCGCTTTTGGTTCGGGCCCGAGACCATCGGCACGATCGCCTGGCTCGCCCACAACGAGTCACTCATCCCGAACCTGCGCGGCGGCATCTTCCTGGAGATGACGGGCAATCAGAACAGGATCGCCTGGCATCACACCCGCCAGCACGATCACCTTCTTGACCGCATCACGAATTATGTTTTGCGCGAGGCCGATCATGACGAACGCGACTTCGCTGCCGCGCCCGCCAACGATGAGCGCGTGGTCAACGGACCCGGCGTCAACGTGCCGTGCATCTCGCTCAACCGCGCTCCTTACGACGAGTATCACACCACCGACGACAATCTCGACATCATCCACGAGGACATGCTGCTCGAGGCTGCGGACGTTGCCGAGCGGATCATCCGCATCTATGCCAGCAACTACATCCCGAGGCGGACCTTCCGCGGTCCGGTCTTTCTCAGCGGATACGGTCTCTGGGTGGACTGGCGCGAGAACTGGGCGCTCAACCGAGCGATCGAAAAGATCATGATGCGCTTCGAAGGTCAGCATTCGATCTTCGACATCGCCGAACAGGTCGGGCTTGATTATTGGGTTGTGCGAGAGTATGTTGAAAAATTCCGGGCAAAGGGATTCGTGACTCCCTTGCCGATCCCCTCAGAGGCGCAAGCTTCATGAAACCACGCGTTGTTGCCATCATTCAGGGACGCATGTCCTCCTCCCGCCTGCCGGGAAAGATCCTGGCAGACATCGCGGGTCAGCCCATGCTGGGGCGCGTCTTTCTTCGGACCTCGCGAGCGGCCACCGTTGCCGAAACGATCTTCGCCACGACGACCGATCCCTCCGACGACCCCGTCGCTGAATACTGCGACTTCAGCGGCATCCCGTTCACGCGCGGCAGCCTCTACGACGTGCTCGATCGTTACTACCAGGCCGCCAAACAAGCCAAAGCGAATGTGGTTGTCCGCGTCACCGCCGATTGCCCGGTCATCGATCCGGCGTTGATCGACGATGTCGTCAACACCCTGCTCGATGACGAGTATGACTTCGTCTGCAATCGTCTCCCGCTTCCCTGGCACCGGACCTATCCCATTGGCTTGGACGTGGAAGCCTGCACGTTCAAAAATTTGGAGAAGGCATGGAAGGTGGCTAAGGAACCACAGCAGCGCGAGCATGCCATGCCGTATTTCTACGAAGGCGTAGAACTGATCACTGAAAACAGATCACTGCAAACTGGTATCTCTCCGCGCGGCTTTCGCGTCGCTCTGCTGCATCACACCACCGACTTTGGCGACTACCGCTGGACAGTGGATACTCCCGAAGACCTGGAATTCATCCGCCAGGTCTACCATCGTTTCGATGGACGCGACGACTTCACCTGGAAGGAAGTGCTCGATTTGGTGCACGATGAGCCTCAGTTGATGAAGATCAACGCCGGCGTGCAACACAAAACTTTGAAAGATATTGACAGAAGAGCCACTGACCACTGAACACTGACTTACTGAATACTGATGCCCCTGATCACTCTCTTCTCCGCCCCCAAACCTTTCACCGATCCGCACATTGCGATGATCCAGCGCAACGCGCTCAAATCCTGGACTCTGCTTCCCGATGTGGAAGTCATTTTGCTCGGCGAAGAGACGGGTCTCGCCGAAGCGGCGCGCGAGCTTGGCGTGAAGCACATTCCCAATGTAAAGTGCAATGAGAATGGCACGCCGCTGATCTCATCCATGTTTCAGCTGGCGCGCGAAAATAGCAACAGCGACCTGCTCTGCATCATCAACGCGGACATGCTCGTGATGCCCGATTTCGTCGAGGCGGCGAAGCGAGTGTTCGGACGGAAAGACGAATTCGTTTTGCTCAGCCAGCGCTGGGATCTGGATGTCACTCAGCCCATCGAATTCACCGAGGGTTGGCAAAATCGTCTATCGTCCATCGTCCATCGTCAGGGCTCGCTCCATCGTCCCGCGGGCAGCGACTATTTCCTCTTCCCCAAATCCTGCTACGCCGACATCCCTGATTTCACGATCGGTCGCGCTGGCTGGGACAACTGGATGATCTACAAAGCCCGCCTGGAAAAATGGCCCGTGATCGACTGCACGCCCTCGGTCATGGTTATCCATCAAAACCACGATTACAGTCACCTGCCCGGCGGGAAACCACATTACGAACATCCTGACACGAATGAAAACATCCGTCTGGCGGGCGGGCAGGCAAATATCCGCTACACGGTTTTGGATGCGACGCACCAGCTTGCCGCAGGTGGTAAACTTGTTCGCCCGAAGATGTCGTCTCTGCGCTTCCTGCGCCGCGTGGAATTGTTCCTGCGTGCCCTCTTTTTCTTCCTGCCAGAAGATATGATCGAAAATGTCGCCAGACCGAAACGATGGAAGAAGCGGATCAAAAAGAGATTTGGAAATCGATGATCGGGAATCGGGAGTCGGAAATCGGGAGTCGGAAATCGTGCTCGACTCCCGAATAACGAATCCCGATTCCCAGACCTGAAACTTGGAACCTGACACCTGACACCTCACACCTGGAACCTGACACCCACATGAGAAAAGGCCAAAACCCTGCCAAGTTCGTCAAAGAGGTAGCCTGCCCGGAGCGGATCACTGCCGCGTTGCTGAACTACATCCCGTTCCTGAGTGGTTTCTATACCGAGACGCTCGATGTCTTGAAAGTATGCCTGGAATCCATGCGCAAGGATGCGGGCTTGCCGTTCGACCTGATGGTCTTCGACAACGGCTCCTGCCCGGAAGTGCGCGACTACCTTATCCGGGAAAAGGAAGAGGGGCGAATCCAGTATTTGATCCTCTGTGAAAAGAACATGGGCAAGGGCGGCGCATGGAACGTCATGCTGGCGGGCGCGCCCGGCGAGATCATTGCCTACACCGACAGCGACGTCTTATTCTCCCCAGGCTGGCTTTCGCGCTCGGTGGAAATTCTCGAAACCTTCCCGAACGTCGGCATGGTGACCGCGCGGCCCTTCCGCACGCCGCCTGAGTTTTTCGAAACCACGCTCAGCTGGGCGCGCGCGAACGCCAAACTCGAAGAAGGGCAATTCATCCCCTGGGAACGCTTCCTGGAATTCAATCTCTCGCTGGGGCAGACGGAAGAAGAGAACAAAAAAGTGTATGCAGAGACCAGCGATTGGAAAATAATCTACAAAGGCGTGACTGCCATGGCTGGCGCCTCGCACTGGCAGTTCACGGCGTACAAGTCCACGCTCCAGCAGTTCCTGCCCTTCGACATGGACAAGCCGATGGGCCAGGTCCGCCAGTTGGATAAGCGCATGAACGACGCAGGACTCTTGCGCCTGATGGTCTCCGATCCGCTGGCAATGAATATGTCCAATACACTTGGGTATCTACGTGGGGAGTTAGGGAAAGAAAGAGGAAAGAAGAAAGAAGGTTTGGCGCGGCGTGTGTTGGAGCTGGGACCAATTAAGAAGATGTTACTAGCGGTGTATAACAAAATTTTTAATTGGTATTATTCTTAATTTTTAACCGCAAAGAGCGCGAAGCTCGTAAAGAAACCCTTAGCGTTCTTCGCGTCACTTCGACAGGCTCAGTGCAGGGCTTGGCGGTTCGACAAGGTATCATGTCCAAAAAAGTCTTCATCTCCGCTGACCACGGCATGGCAATCATCTGTTTCCTGCAAAGCGACGTCGTCCCGACTCTGCTCGAGGCGGGCGTGGAAGTCGTCATCCTCACCGACGACGAAACCAAGGATCGCATTGCGCAGCGATTTGGAGATCTCGCGCTGAGCGGAGGGTCGAGTGACGTTCGAGACCCGCAGGCGAAGCGGCTTATCTTCGAAGGTTTGCGCCTCAAGGAGGCGAATAAATTCGCCACTACGTTCCAGCCGCGCCTGCAATGGCTGCTCGTTTACCTGCGGCGTGTCGGCGGTTCGTGGCGCATCAACACCGAAGCCATGGACAGCCACATCTGGGAAGTCTGGGTCGAGAACTCGTGGAAGTTCCGTCTGGGGATCTGGATTCCCGCGGCCCTGGCGATCCTCGTTTTGCGGACGTTTGCCTTCGCCCGCAAATTTTTGGTGCGGATGCAGAATCGCTTCATCCCGCGCCCGAACCTGTATGCCGATCTATTCGCCTCGCACCAGCCCGATCTTGTCATCGCTTCGACGGCCGGCTGGCGCCTCGACCGTTATCTGCTCCGTGAAGCGACTCTGCACAACGTCCCGACCATGGCGGCGATCGTCGGTTGGGACAACCCGTCCAGTTACTCCATTCCTGGCGCCTCGATGGATTACGCCACCTGCTGGTCTCAGCTGCAAAAGGATGAGTTGATCTACGGTTCCGATTGGGACCCTGAGCGCGTGCACATCGGCGGTATTCCGTCATATGACGGATATTTTCGCAAAGAGTGGTTGTTATCGAAGGAAGATTATTTCAAGCTGTATGGTCTCGACCACAACTATAAGTTGATTTCCTATGCCTGCTCGTTTGTGCACTTTGCCCCCAACTATCCCAACGTGGAAGCACTGGCGAAATTGGTTTCCTCCGATGCGCTGGCTGAACCTTCCCAGCTGTTGATCCGCCTGCACCCAAGCCATTTTCAGGATAAGCCCAAGATCTTCGCCGAGGAACGCGAACGGATTTTTGCCCTCGAAAAGCAGTATCCCAACGTGCATGTCGTCAAGCCCGTGGCGTTGGGCGGCTCACTTGGCTACTACGGCGGCGAAGACATGGATGAGAAATCCTCCATGATGGCGCATTCGGATGTGCTGGTGACGGTCTACTCCACGATGGTCGTCGAGACCGCCGTTCACGACACGCCGATCGTCGCCGCGGTGATCGATGTCCCGGGCGGCTGGAACAAGCCAAAGAAATATTCGCTCTCGCTGAAGAAGATCGGCAATTGGCCCACACACCAACGCTTCCGCGAGGCGAAGGCGGGACGCATCGCAGGCAGCGAAAAAGAACTTTGCGAGGTGATCAACCTTTATCTCAAGAATCCCTCGCTCGACGCAGCAGAACGCAGGAAGTTCATCGAAGAGGAAATCACCTTCACTGATGCGACCTCCGGCAAGCGAACGGCAGAGTATATTCTGAAGATCCTGGAAAATTCGAACCGCTAAGAGCGCGAAGAAAAGAAAAAACGCTTGGCGATCTTCGCGCGCTTCGCGGTTCAAAACCCTTTTTGGCAAAAGTAACTATTAACGGAGAAAAAATGAAAAAAAGATTTCTGCTTGTTGTTTCGTTGTTTGTCGTCATGGCGCTGACTGCCTGTGGTCCGAAGTCTGCGCCCGGCTTAAGTATGACGGATGTGCACAACACAGCCGTCGCACTTGCAATGACCGAGATTGCCTTGACTCAGTCCGCGATCCCGACGGATACCCCCGTTCCTCCCACACCCACCACAGAGGCGGCAACGCTGGCAATATTGCCAACCGTCGCTCTGGAAACTCCGATCCTCGCGCCGATAACCAATCCCAATGCAAGCCCTACCCCTGATTGCTACCAGCCGCCTCCTGCAAAGCTCCTGGGAACCACGGTGCAAATTAAATTAGTCAACAAATCAGACGGTCCTGTGAACCTTTCCATGGGAATGTACGAACCAAACGACCAGGGAGAATGCTTTACCTGGGCTTTTAGCGTAGGTCACAAAGGATCTGAGGTTATAACAATCCTGTCCGGTTGTTATTGGGCAGCCGGATATCAAAATGGTCCCAAACCGTCCACGCCAAGAGTGAACTATATATGTTTAACCGATACCACTCAGACACGCGGACTCACGATCAACAATAACTCAATCGGCTTTGATTGATAATATTCGGACATCTAAAGTTTGAGGAAGCCCATCCCGGTTCCACTGGCAGCGGCAGCTTGATATTATGATCGGAAAACGCAATATGTTCCTGTTCTATTTTTCCATCACGCTGGCAATTGCCTCCAGCGCCCTCTATCACTTTACCGCCAAGAGCACGCCCTCGAATGTCAACTTTACGGTTTCGCTGCTCGTCACGTACGCGGTTGCCTTTGTGGTGACCCTGCTGGGTTTCTTTTTCTTTCCCGCTGCAAACGGTGTCGCGGCGGAGTTCAAAAAGCTGAACTGGGCAAGCATTGGATTGGCGATTGCCATCGTCGGCATCGAATTCGGTTTCCTGCTCACTTATCGTGCCGGCTGGCAGCTGGGAATCGCTGCGGTGCTGGTCAATGTGGTCGCCTCGCTGATCCTGGTGCCGGTGGCGATTTTCTTTTTCAAGGATAAAATCTCCTGGGTCAATATTCTGGGGATCCTGGTTTGCCTGGCGGGGCTGGTCATGCTGAATTGGAAGAGGTAACGATCAAATGTCCACATTAATTCATCAACGGGTTGAAATGGCACAGCAAGGCACGAATCCGACGGTGATCTGCCGCATGCCGTCCGGTTGGGCAGTGCTGGGGGATGCGCAGATAACACGTGGATACTCCATCCTGCTGCACGATCCGGTCGTGCCGGACCTGAATGCCCTGCCTATCGAAGACCGGGTCGCGTTTTTACGGGATATGACGATGATCGGCGACGCGCTGCTGGAAGTGACCGAGGCGGCGTTGGTCAATTATGAAATCCTGGGGAACACCGACCGTGCCCTGCACGCTCACATCGTCCCGCGTTATGCCGATGAGCCGGACGAGCAGCGCCGCAGACCGATCTGGTTCAGTGACATGAATAAGGCTCCAAAGTTCGACCCGGAGCGCGACAAGGAATTGATGGATAAGATCGCTCACGCAATCGAAAAACGATTGAGCGATCCGGAGACTCACAGCTAATGCTTTCCCGCTTTCGTTCCGCTGCCCGCATCCTGCTCAAGGGCGATTCAAGAAAGAAAAAACGCAACCCGATTCCTTCCATCACAGCGAAGGAAATGGCGGAGATCAAACAGTTCTTCCCGCGCGAGAAGTTCTTCATCTTCGGTCATGCCCGTTCCGGGACGACGCTCCTCATGCGCCTCGTCCGCTTGCACCCGGAAGTGCACTGCAACTATCAGGCACATTTCTTCACGCGCCAGCCGCTGCTCAAGTCGCTGGTGGATACGCCCGAGGCGGAGGAGTGGCTGGGGCGCAAATCCAACCGCTGGAATCAGGGGCGCGACCTCTCGCCGCTCGTCCTGCGCGCCGCCGCGGACTTCGTCATGGAGCGCGAGGCAGCCAGGGAAGGCAAGCGCATCGTCGGGGATAAGAGTCCCTCCTCCACGATCCACGGGCAGGCGGTGCGCGACCTGCACGCGGTCTATCCAGACGCGAAGCTGGTCTACATTGTCCGCGATGGACGCGACGTACTGGTCTCGGAGAGGTTCCGCAACCTGGTGGAGGAGTCCAAATTCCTGAAGGCGGACGACAAGCGCATCATCGCAGAATTACGCAAGGATCAGACTCAGTTCACGAATGGCACGCGCTCGATCTTCACCGAAGCGGTCATTCGGCGTGTGGCGAAGGGCTGGGTCACGAATTTGCAGGAGACCGAAGAGGAAGGCCGCAGGTTGTTCGGCGAAAATTACTGCAGCCTGCGATATGAAGATTTGCTGGCGCATCCCTTCGACGAAATGCAAAGACTCTGGCTATTCCTTGGCGTCCAGGCCGATCCATCGCTGGAAAAGACCATCGCTGCCGAAATGTCGTCCAACCCCGACGAGGAATGGCAGGCAAAACGCAACGAAGACATCGCCTCCTTCCTCCCGAAAGGTCACGCCGGCAACTGGCAGAGACTCTTCACCGGGCGCGATAAATCTGCTTTCAAAGAGGTCGCAGGTGAGATGTTGGTTAAGTGGAAGTATGAGAAGGATTTAAGTTGGTGATTTTTTAACCACAAAGGTCGCGAAGGATCACAAAGGAAAAGGCTCTTGCATTCACCTTAGTGCGTCTTCGTGTCCTTCGTGGTAAAAAAGGTTCCTATGAAATTCCTCATCGCCGGTCTCGGCTCCATCGGAAGAAGACATTTTCGTAATTTAATCGCATTGGGGGAAAAGGATATCGTCCTGCTTCGCACGCGCAAAGCGACGCTGCCCGACGACGAGCTGGCGGGTTATCCTCTGGAAACCGATGTACAGGAGGCACTCAGGAAGCATAAACCGGATGCGGTCATCGTGTCGAACCCGACGGCATTTCACCTCGACGTGGCGATCCCCGCGGCGGAAACAGGCTGCGCGCTCCTGCTCGAGAAACCGATCTCCCATTCCACGGAAAGGCTGGATCAACTGGAAGAGGCAGTCCGCAAAAGCGGCGCAAAGGTGCTGGTCGCGTTCCAGTTTCGCTTTCACCCGAGCCTGGTCCGGGCAAAACAGTTGATCGAAGCAGGCGAGATCGGACGCATACTTTCCGCGCATGTCCACTTTGGAGAGTACCTGCCCGCCTGGCATCCCTGGGAGGACTATCGCAAGGGATACGCAGCGCGCGCCGACCTGGGCGGCGGCGTGGTGCTGACGCAGTGTCACTCGCTCGACTACCTCCCGTGGCTTGTGGGCAAAGTGGCATCGGTGTGGGGATTCACCGGCAAGCTCAGCAACCTGGAAGTGGATGTGGAAGACACAGCCAAGATCGGTCTGCGCTTTGCGGGCGGGGCTTTGGGCAGCCTGCACCTGGACTTTAACCGGCAGCCTCCCGTGCATACTTTTGACATTGCCGGCACACAGGGAACCATCAAGTGGGACCTCGCGGATGGCGCGACGCGAATTTATCGTGCCTCCCCTCACCCCAACCCCTCTCCCGGCGGGAGAGGGGCAAGGGGTGAGGGCGATTGGGAAGTGTATCCGCTGTCGGCGGAGTGGGAACGCAATATCATGTTCCTGGAACAGATGAAACATTTCGTGGCGGTTGTCCGCGGGGATGCCGAACCGACCTGCACGCTCGCCGACGGTTTGCGCGTACAGCGACTGGTGGAAGCTGTCCACGAGTCAGAACGTTCGGGCCGCCGCGTCGATCTTTGAGCCACCCGCGCGCGCGGACCTCAGCCTGCTCCCGCTATGGAAGACAGTCTCCCACCCTCATGACTTGCACAGCATTTCATAGATCGTTTCGTAGTCATAACCAAATTCCGGCGGGTAGCCCGGATCGTTCGCCAGGGTCGCGCAGAGCGGCAGGCGCATTTCTGACTGTCCTTTGATCTCTTTGTTGAACAGGGCTTCGGCATCCTCGAGCCTGCCCAGGTTCACCAAAGCCTCAAAGAAGGGAATCATTTCGGACTTGTCCCTTGTTTCGAGGTTCAGCTCACGGACCTGGTCGTAGATTCGACCGACTTCCTCCCAATCGCCATTTTGCCGGGCGAGGGATGCTTTTTGATAGTAATAGCACCAGCCATGCTCGGGCTCCGTGCCAAAGAGGGCGGCCGGCGGCACGGGGGAGGTTCCAGACGGAACGATGCGATCGATGCGGGAGTATTTTCCGACCTGCTGGATCAACAACTGCTCCCTGGCGGAGTAGACAGGCAGGCGTCCATCAATCACATGGACACAGGAAGAGTAACGCGACACAGTCAGCAGGAGCAGATTATTGAAATCCCTGTGAAGTCTGATGTCACGGACATAATTATTAAGGACTTCGCCCTTAAGAATGCTGTAGGACGTATCGAAGTTAAGGACCTCCGCCTGGATTGCAGGCGTCTGCGCGGGATTGGGATTGTAGATCAGATTGAGAGGTCCCCAGATCTCGTAGTCCTGCTCGGGGTTATATCCTGAGCTGTATACCATCACCAGCGTATCATCCAGAATGTCCGGCGCGCGCCAGCTCATCTGCCACCACATCGTGCGTTGGAAGCCCCAATATCGTTCCCAGTAATCCGCATTCAAAATCTGGGTCGCGACCGAGATGAGGACCAGAGCGATCAAAATCCGTCTGCGGAATTTTGGCTGGAACATCAGCACGATGCCGACGACGAACAGGATCACTCCGGGAATTGGATGGAGGCCATAACTCTTGTAGGCATCGTACAGTTCCACCTGCCGGTCTGACAGGATGACGGGCACGATCGCGCACAGAATCACCAGGGCTCCGAGCCAGGCGAAATCTTTGATCAGCCGGGGAGTTGCTGCCTCCTCCAAATCCGCTCCCCACCATTTTTTGAACAGGAACGCATAGAGCAAAACCAACGCAGCCACAAGCGCGGCAACGAGCAGCGCGTATGTCAAATTCGAATAGGGAGCTCCGGAAGATAACTGATACGGCTGCACGAACCAGGCAAAGATGGATGTATCCAGAAAATCCTTGGCCGTTTCGAGGATCGATCGGACAGCCATGTAGCGAAAATTACTGAAATACCCTTGTACCAGACCGGATACATCTGTCGCGTTTCTGGAACCTTCGAAAAGAAACACGCGCCAGTAGAGAAACCCTGCCGTAACGACCCAGTAGGGCCAGATCCTCTTGAGAATCTCTCGCACCAGGGAACGAATATTCTTGAAGCCCTCCTGGAACAGGGTGTACCCGAGCAGGAGCAGGCGCGTACCCTCGAAGCCGATCATGTATTCGTAGATGAACAGATAATTCGCGGTCAGAAGGATGGAGAAGAGGCTGCAAGCGATCTTCCAGCCCTGCTTGTTTGTTTTCAGCGCTTGCAGCATCAGAGCAATGGACAGAAGTGCTGTCCCAAATCCGTAAAGGTGGTTCTGTTTTGTATTTGCGTTGGGTTGGGATAAAAACCCCGGGTAGACGATGAACAGCACTGCCATCAGGGTTGTCAGATATTTATGCTGGGGCCAGATCAGGCGCAGGATCCAGAAAAATGCCAGCCCGCCGAGGAAGCGCCACAACAGCGCGTACAATTGCCAGTTGACGACTGTATCCCCCAGGAGGCGATAGACAACGGAATAGACGATGCCCATGAATGGGCGGTCTGTCGCAAACAGGGGACCGAGACTCTCTGCGCCCCGCACGTGACCGGACCACAATACAAACCAGTCATCATGATAGTATCCAAGGTTGGGGATGCTTACCCCATAGGTAATTACAGTGGTAAGAAGGATGAGCAGAGCGGCGATGAAGGTTTCGTTTTTAAATAATTTTTGCAGTGTTTGCTTCATTATTCCAAACTCCATCATTAAATTGTAACATGGTACACTTGGCTCTGTTTTTCAGAGCCCTTGGATTTTTTTCAGCATGAAAACTCAATCGTTGCATAAAACCCGGTGGGGCAGATTAGGGGATCTTCTTTTGCCCGTCCTTATCGCCCTGATCTTCCTTGCTTTTGTATTCTCCTATTATCCCTTTCGCGAAAAGCTGCAATTCGATTCGGACGAAGGCTTGAATTTAATGCGTTCGATGCTGGTCACGCTCGGTCACCCCTTGTACAGCGAGGTGTCCAGCGACCAGCCGCCTCTGCTGACACACCTGCTGGCACTTCTGTTTCGTATTGTAGGGTTTGAGGTAAACCCGGCTCGTTTACTTGTGTTGTTGTTTGCCACGCTGCTGGTCTGGTCTTGTGCTCAATTTTTGCAGCTTGCCTGGGGAAAACTGGCTGCGATCCTGTTTTTGCCGCTGGTGGTCATGCTGCCGGAATATTTGAGGTTGAGCACGTCCGTCATGATCGGCCTGCCCTCCATTGCGCTGGCTGCCGCCTCGCTGGCGTTTGTGGCGCTCTGGCATCACAAAAGGAACAATCTCTGGCTGGCGCTTTCCGGTTTTGTGCTGGCGCTCTCGGTGCTCATCAAACTTTTCACCGGTCTTTTAGTGCCTGTCTTTTTGATCGGCATCACCGCGGGGGTGTATTTCGATAGCAGAGATGAGGGGTTCTCCTGGAAAATGCTGCGGCTGGTATTGGTCTGGAGCATCTGCTTCGCCGGCCTGACGATCCTGCTTGGATTGGTACTGGTCGGTCCCCAAAACGTGTGGTCGATCATCTTCCCGCATGCTGCCGCGCCGACGACAGACTGGCTGCAAGGCGAGGGCTACAGCATCAATACCCGTCTGCAGGCTGCAGTTCCGCTGCTGCTCCTGGCAGCGCTGGGCGCGCTGCTTGCCGTCCACAGGCGAAACTGGCTGAGCTTGTATCCGCTGGCATGGTCTGTGCTGGCTTATGCCTCGTTCAGTTTTTATTCACCGGTTTTTTATCACCACCAGCTGCTGGTCACGATTCCCGCCGCGCTGCTGGCTGCCGCGGCGGTCGGGGAGGGGATTCTCGCTCTCCTCCGCCTGAGACACCCCTCTGACCTGATTCGCCTCCAAACCATCCTGGGAGTGAGCGCCCTGATCGGTTTTGTGCTGGTATCCAGCCACTATTTGCCGGTGCTGGATAAAGAGCTAATGGACAGCCCGCGCCTCAGCGACTTCAACCTGCGAGCCACTTCCGGAAAGCTGAAAGTATTGCGCGCCCTGAACGAGCACATCGATCAGACGAACTGGATCGTGACCGATATGCCCATGTATGCTTTTCGCGTTCAGCGGCCTGTCCCTCCGAACCTGGCGACGTTCTCCAGCAAACGATTGGCGACCGGCGCCCTGACAGACGAAGACATCCTCGCCGCGATGCGCGCATACCAGCCGGAACAAGTCCTCATGGCGCGCTTTGAAATCCCGGCCCTTGAGGCATATCTGCAGGAAAATTACACCCTGATCTTGTATGTGGAATATTTTCGGCTGTTCCTTCGCAATGACTTGATGCCAGCCTCCGAGTGAGGCACCTGCTACGGATAATCAAGGGTAAATTCCAAAATTCATCGGCTGAATTTTAGGATATAATTGCGCCTTGTCTGAAAATTACGAGACTTTCAAAGTCTTGAACTATGGAGAAAAAATGACGAAAGCAAAACTCATCGCCCCGTACGGGGGAAAACTCGTGAATCTGGTTGTGGATGCCAAGGAGCGCGAAAGCCTGCTGACGCGCGCCTCAAAGCTGCCCTCCATCAAGATCAGCATGCGCAATCTTTGCGACCTCGAATTGCTTGCCACGGGCGGCTTTTCACCGCTGACAACCTTTATGGGTAAGGCGGATTATGAGCGCGTGCTGCACGAAATGCGCCTGGCGGATGGGACCCTCTGGTCGCTCCCCATCACGCTGACGGCTGATCCAAACGAGCTGCCGACGGTGGGCGAGGACATCGTCCTGCGCAACGCGAATAACGATGTGATCGCGATCATGACACTCGATGAGGTCTTTCATTGGGATCCGGAAACGGAAGCCGTGCGGGCTTACGGTTCCACAGATCCTCGCCACCCGATGGTTTCGGAAATGGGACGCTGGGGCAAGGTCTGTATCTCGGGTCCGATCAAAGTTGTGAACCTGCCCAAGTATTACGACTTTGTCGAGCTGCGCCGGACGCCCGCCCAGGTCCGCGCAATGCTTGAAGGTATGGGGAACGAGAACGTAGTTGCCTTCCAGACTCGCAACCCGCTGCACCGCATCCACGAAGAATTGACCAAGCGCGCCGCCGCGCAGGTGAAGGGTTCGCTGATCATTCATCCCGTGGTGGGCATGACCAAGCCCGGCGATGTGGATCATTACACCCGCGTCCGTATTTATAAAGCACTGGTTGAAAATTACTACGATAAGAAGAGTACCCTGCTTAGTCTGCTCCCGCTCGCCATGCGCCTGGCGGGACCCAGGGAAGCCCTGCTGCATGCGATCATCCGCCGCAACCATGGCGCGAATCATTTCATCGTTGGGCGCGACCACGCGGGACCGGGGAAGGATTCCACAGGCAAACCGTTCTACGGTCCGTACGACGCGCAGGAGATGATGAAGCAGTACGAGGCTGAGTTATGTGTCAAGATGATCCCATTCGAGGAACTTGTTTACCTGCCCGATGAAGACCGCTATGTGGAAGGCAGGGATGTGCCGGCTGGCGCGAAGACGCTCAACATTTCCGGCACGCAGGTGCGCGATGACTATCTTGCCAAGGGCAAGCTTCTGCCCGAGTGGTTTACGCGCCCCGAGACGGCGGAGATCCTGCGCGAGATGTATCCGCCGCGCCACAAGCAGGGTTTCTGCATCTGGTTCACCGGCTTGAGCGGCTCGGGCAAGAGCGCGACCACCCAGGTGCTGACCTCGCTCCTGCTCGAGCGCGGACGCGAGGTTGCCATCCTCGATGGGGATGTCGTGCGCACGCATCTTTCGAAGGGACTCGGCTTCAGCAAGGAAGACCGCGATACGAACATCCTGCGCATCGGCTTCGTTGCCGGCGAGATCGTCCAGGCGGGCGGGGCGGTGGTCTGCGCTGCGATCAGTCCCTATCGTGCCACCCGCAATGAGGCTCGCAAGATGGTCGGCGAAAATTTCGTCACCGTGTACATGGATACCCCCGTCGAAGTTTGTGAACAGCGCGATACCAAAGGACTGTATGCGAAGGCGCGCCAGGCGGTGCAGGCGGGCAAGCCGATGGGCTTCACAGGTGTGGACGATCCCTATGAACCGCCGATCGAACCGGAGATCACGCTCAAGGGGTATGGGGCAACTCCTGAAGAGAATGCCCGGATCATTGTCAGTTATCTCGAAGATCAGGGTTACCTGAACAATCACTGATTCAGGAATGGGTACACAGGCACACAGGTAGAAAAGTACACAAGTGGATACGCGTCTACTTGTGTACCTGTCTACTGGTCTCAGTGACTGTTTAGTATTTCCTCATGACCATTCGCGTTTCCCCACGCTTCGCTTCCTTTCTTGCCCTCGGGCTGATCGCCCTCCTCGGGATGGTTCTGATCATCAAAACGACTCCCGATGGACTTGGCTTATCTGACGACTCGATCGCCTATATCGCCGGCGCGCGCAGCCTGGTGGCGGGGGATGGTTACCGCGAAGCCTGGCTGGCATCCAACCAGCCTGTGACGCATTTCCCTCCCGCTTTTCCCTCCGTCCTGGCGTTCTTTGGCTTCTTCGGCATCGACCCACTGCGCGCGGCGCGCTGGGTCAATGCCCTGCTCTTCGGTTTGAATGCGGGGCTGCTTGGCATCCTGGGCTGGCGGATGACCCGCTCGCTCATGGCGGGACTGGTCCTGGCAGCCCTGTTCGCTGCGAGCGGCGAGATGTTCCAGGTCCATGCCGTGACGATGAGCGAGCCGTTATTTATTTTTCTCTCCCTGCTTGCCTTCTGGGCGTTCGACCTGTATTTCGAGCGTGCTCATCACTGGTGGTGGCTCGTCGCCTGCGGGATCTTTGTTGGCCTGGCGTACCTGACGCGTTATGCCGGGCTGGCGCTGGTGGCAGCGTTCATCGTCGCGCTCCTGATCCTGCACACTGATTGGAAAAAAAGACTGGTCAGCGCGGGAATCTTTCTTGCCAGTGTGATTCCCTGGGCGCTTGGCTGGTCCATCCGTAACCGGCTCGTCGCCGGGAATGCCACCAACCGTGCGTTTGCGTGGCATCCGCTCACGTCTGAGAACATCGATCCGGGCCTGCGCGTATTTTCGGAGTTCTTTGTCCCGATCGAACCCTGGCGGCGGGCAATCGTCAGACAGGATGGTTTGATCGAAGGACTTATCGCCCTGGTGCTGGGCGCGGTGCTGGTTTGGGTTGTTGTGAAAGGCTGGAAATATATATCGAGACCCCTCACCCCCGGACCCTCTCCCCGCTTCGTCTCCGCTGGCGCTCCGCTCAGCGCGAGTGGGAAAGGGGGGGCAGAACCGCGGGAAGTGATCTCATTTACCACAGGTTTGTATCTCTTTGCCTATCTCGCCTCGATCATCTCATCCATGCTGATGTTCGACGCCGCGACCAAGTTCAAGCTGCGTATCCTTTCGCCGGTCCTGGTTTCGTTATTGATCCTGCTGGTCCTGTCCGGAGTTTGGCTATGGAACAGGCGCCGTGAAGCTGCGATCGTGCTGGCTGTACTGCTGCTCGGCGTTTCGATCTATAAACAATCCATGACGGTCAATACCTGGGCGAGGAGCGGGCTCGGATACGCATCCTTCCAATGGTACGATTCGAAGGCAATGGCATTTCTGCGCGAACTGCCTGCGGACATCATGATCTTCACCAACGAACCGGCTGCGGTTTATCTGTACACAGGCCGGGGTTGTTACGTCCTGCCCGACCGCTTCGACTCGGCGACTGCTCAGGAGCGCGCGGATTTCGAGAAGGGACTGGCTGTGATGCGGACGAGGATCAACAACGGCGAGGCTGTGCTGGCGCTCTTCGACGACGGCGATAATGTTGCGGGAGACGTGCCGGCACTGACCGAAGGCTTGTATCTTGCTCACAAGTCCGCCGGTGATTCGATCTACACGGCAAAACCATAACGCAAGCTGCCAGCTTGCGCAACAAGGAAGGTATGACTATTCAGGAAAAATTCGATCTGACCGGACGAGTAGCCGTTGTGACAGGCGGGGTGGGATTACTGGGCGCAGAATTTTGCAGGACGCTCGCGGAAGCGGGTGCGGCAGTGGCTATTGTGGATTTGAACGCTTCTGCTTCGCAAGCCGCAGCGGATGCGCTCACGAAGGGTGGATACAAAGCCCTGGCGCTGCCTACCGACATTACCCAGCCTGATTCTGTTCATGCGGCGGTCGAGAAGATTTTATCGGCTTTTGATCGGCTGGATGTGCTCGTCAACAGCGCGGCGCTTGACCCCAAGTTCGACCCGGATGCAATGAACAAGGGCATCACGCCCGGTGCATTCGAAGACTATCCGCTCGATCTGTGGAACTCGGCGTTGAACGTGAACCTGACCGGCATGTTCATGATGACGCAGGCATGTGTCAAACCGATGATCCAACAGGGCAAAAAAGGGAGTGTCATCAATATCTGCTCGACCTACGGCCTGAACGGTCCTGACCAGCGCATTTACATCAAAGAGGGCAAGCGGGTAGCGTTCAAGCCGATTTATTACACGGTGACCAAGGCTGGCGTGCTGGGTTTCACCAAATATCTCGCCGCATATTATGCCGGGACGGAGATCCGCGTCAATGCGCTCACGCCCGGCGGCGTGTTCAACAACCACGAAGAATATTTCGTCAAAAATTATTCCGCCAAGACGATCCTGGGACGCATGGCAAAGAAGGATGAAATGAACGGCGCCCTTTTGTTCCTCGCCTCGGACGCCTCCTCCTACATGACCGGGAACAACGTCGTGGTGGATGGAGGCTGGACGGCGTGGTAGATTCGACCGTAGACGGTAGACCACAGACCGTGGTCCGTCGTCGGTGGTCCGTGGTCTGATTATGACTGAAACACTGGCTCTCATCCCTGCCCGCGGCGGCTCGAAGGGGATCCCGCACAAGAACATCCGTACCTTCGCGGGTTACCCACTCCTCGCCTGGAGCATTGCGGCAGCAAAACAATCCTCCTCCGTGACGCGTGTGATCGTCTCGACGGATGACCCTGAGATCGCGGCTGTCGCCCGTGAATATGGTGCGGAGACTCCCTTCCTGCGGCCCTCTGAGCTGGCGCAGGACAACTCACTCGATTTACCTCTTTTTGAACATGCCCTGACCTGGCTGGAAGAGCAGGAAGGTTATCAGCCCGAGGTCCTCGTCCAGCTGCGGCCGACTTCGCCGATCCGTCCGAAAGGCTGCGTGGACGAGGCGGTCAAAATCCTGCTGGAGCACCCGGATGCCGACTGTGTGCGCGGTGTGGTCCCGGCGGGGCAAAACCCGCACAAGATGTGGCGCTTGGCAGGGGAAGGCCAGCCAATGAAGCCGCTGCTTGCGGTGGAAGGGATCGCCGAGCCGTACAACGCGCCGCGCCAGATCCTGCCGCCCGTCTACTGGCAGACCGGGCACATCGACGTCATCCGCGTTTCGACGATCAGGCAGAAAAAATCGCTGACAGGGGATGTGATCTATCCGCTGGTGATCGATCCGCATTACACGGTGGATATCGATAATTTATCGGATTGGGCAAAGTATGAAGCGCTGGTGTACAGCGGGCTTGCGATGGTCACACCCGGTGGAACGAAACGCCCCATGCCCGGGAAAGTTGATTTGGTCATCTGTGACTTCGACGGGGTCCTCACCGATAACCGCGTCTGGGTCGATCGCGACGGCCGGGAATCCGTTGCCGCGTTTCGCAGCGACAGCATCCGTGTGAAGGAACTGCGCACGACCGGCATGGAGCTGCTGATCCTGTCCTCGGAGGTGGACCCGGTCGTGGCGGCGCGCGCGAAAAAAATGGGGGTAGAGGCAATCCATGGGGTCGGGGTCCACGATAAGGGGCGCGTGATGCGTGAAGTCCTGGAACAGAGAAATGTCAAAGCGGAGAATGTCATCTATGTGGGCAATGATCTCAACGACCTGCCCTGTTTCGAAGTTGCAGGCTGGTCCGTCGCGGTCGCCGACGCGTATCCGGAGGTCCTGCGGGCTGCCGACTTTGTTCTGAGCAAAGCAGGTGGACATGGCGCAGTGCGAGAACTCATTGATCTATTGCTGAGCAGAAAGTAAGCAGTTGTTTTGTAGCATGATGGATTTCAGATGCAGACGGTGTTAGAGAAACGCAAAGCCAAACGATCGTTGATCCAGGGCTCGTCCCGGTTCTTTGAACGAGGGTTGTTTGCCCCGTTCCTGCTTGCAATGCAGCCGATCCTGCATTTGTACTTGATCAATGAAACGGAAGTGTATTTCTCGGAAGCCATCCGTTCGATTGGCGTGTCCCTGCTTTTCGGAATCCTTGTTCTTGGATTGGCATATCTCCTTGTACGCGATCTGCAAAAAGCCAGCCCGGTGGCTTCATTATTCATTTTTCTGTTCTTTCTCTTTGGGGATCTGTCGGACGGGACCGCCGAACGTCTTGGGCTGGGACCGCTCCGGGCAGACCTGCTGATCCTGGTACTTGTCTCTGCATGTATGATCCTCTGGATTTGGCTTGTACAAAAGCGGATCAGGAATATTGCCTCCATAAACCTGTATTTCAATCTGCTGAGTGTCCTTCTCCTGCTGAAATCGGGCATCCCGGTGGGGGCGCACCTGCTTGAAAACGGTATTTCTTTAACCCGGGACCCTCCCGCGCCGGTGGCGGTGGTCGCGTCGACCGAGCCGCGCCCGGATATCTATTACATTATTCTTGACGGGTACGGTAGAAAGGATATTCTGCAGGCACTCTACGATTTCGATAATTCGGATTTCCTGAATGCTTTGGCAGCCAGAGGCTTTTATATTGCGGAGGAGTCCTCCAGCAATTATGTACAAACATTGTTATCGTTAAGTTCTTCGCTCAACATGGAGTATGTGCAATCCTTCGAAGAGGCTGGTATACATCTGGAAAATCGGGAAGCGTTGGTCGAGGTCCTTGAGAAGAGTAACGTCCGCACTATACTGGCGCGGAATGGATATGAACTGGTTTCCTTTCGCAATGCATATAATGCAACGATCTCCAACGCGGAGATCTATTACGATGACAGCCGGCTTGCCTATCCGGTAACTCCCTTCGAGAGCATCGTGATCGACCGGACCCTGGCGCGGGTCCTGCTGGAGGTCCCGTTCTTCAACCGGGTATTCATCGAGATGCCCTACGATACCCATCGCAGCCAGATCCTCTCCACGTTTGCTCGGCTGAAGGAAGTTCCGACACTGGACGGCGATTACTTCGTCTACGCCCACATCATTGCCCCGCATCCGCCGTTCGTTTTTGGCGAAAATGGCGAGGCTCTCGCTCACAAGGAGCCTTTCAAGCTGGCAGACGGCAACAACTACATCAAAAACCATTCACGTGAAGAATATGTTACAGGGTACCGCGGGCAAATTCAGTTCATCAATACAATTGTCCTTAATACCGTGGATGCCATCCTGGCAGCATCAGAGACCGCGCCGATCATTATCCTTCAGGGTGACCATGGTCCGGGCTCCCGTCTGCACCAGGGAACGCTGAAAAAGACATTGCCGGCGGAGCGCTTCGGTATTTTGAACGCCTATTATTTCCCGGACCAGGATTACACCTCGTTGTACCCATCCATCTCGCCGGTCAATTCCTTTCGGGTAGTCCTCGGCCGGTTCTTCGGCAATGAAGATGCGCTTATCCCGGATCGGCATTATTATTCCACCTGGGGGGAACCCTTTGACTTTATCGAAGTTACAGATTTGTCGCTGCCGCAGTGAAACCGGCAATGAATTCAAAATTGGAGAGACTACATGACTCGTGAAATAAGAATTGGAAATCGCATGGTGGGTGATGGTCATCCGGCCTATGTCATCGCGGAGATCGGGATCAATCACAACGGCGACCTGGAAGTCGCCAGGCAGATGATCGATGCTGCGGTGCACGCTGGCGTGGATGCCGTCAAGTTCCAGAAACGCACACCTGAGATTGCCACGCCGGCCGATCAGCAGGCACAGATGCGTGAGACGCCCTGGGGTTACATTACTTATCTGGAATATCGGTACAAGGTCGAGTTCAGCGAAGAGCAATATTGCGAGATCGAGAAATACTGCAAGCAGAGGGGCATTACCTGGCTGGTTTCGGTGTGGGATGAACCTTCCGTGGAGTTCATGGAGAAGTTCGAGACGCCGGCGTATAAGATTCCCTCCGCCTCCCTCACAGACGTCGGCTTGATCCGCAAAGCCCGGGCGACCGGCAAACCGGTCATTTTATCGACAGGGATGTCCACGATGGAGCAGATCAGAAAAGGCGTGCAGACCGCTGGCGAAAAAGACCTGGTCTTGATGCATTGCACCAGCACCTATCCGTGCGAGCCGGGAGAGCTGAATCTCAAGATGATCGAGACTCTCCGTCGTGAGTTCCCCAATATTCCCATCGGCTATTCGGGCCATGAGGTTGGACTCGTCCCGTCGGCGGTTGCGGTTGCCCTGGGCGCCTGCATGCTGGAACGACACCTGACCCTCAATCGCGCTATGTGGGGCAGTGACCAGGCTGCCTCTGTGGAGCCCTGGGGATTCGAGACGCTGGTCAAGTACATTCGCGTCTCTGAGGTTGCGCTGGGCGATGGAGTGAAGAGGGTCTATGAGAGCGAACAGCCTTCGATGAAGAAACTCCGCCGGGTTAGTGGCGAAGATTAGCCATACGGAAAACTAAACCGCGAAGAACGCCAAGGGCGCAAAGATAAAGCAGGATTTTCTTGGCGATCTTCGCGACCTTCGCGGTTCAAAAATTATGAGAATTGTCCAACAACTCCGCCGCGTATTCCGGCCTGCAGGCAAAACCCTGCAGGCAATGGCGCGTTGGAAGCGATTGTCCTTCGATGAGGCGCCGCCGGTCTTTGGCAACTCCAAGCCCAAGAGCGGATCCCATTTATTGCTGCAAATCCTGAATGGTTTTACACAGATCATGCCGTACAGGTATGTGGGGGCGGATCCGATTCGAACGATAGAAAAAGAGGGGAGAAGAAAGCAGAAAGAGGAAGTCCTGAATGAGTTGCGGCGCGTTCCACGCGGGGCGATTGGCTGGGGCTATGTGGAAGCTTCGCCTGAGAATGTCGCCTTCCTTTGCAAGCCTGGGCGTGTGAATTACTTTATTTACCGTGACCCGCGCGACATGCTGGTCTCACAGGTCTTCTTCGCTACCGACATGCACGAAGAACATGGAATGCACGCGTATTACAAGTCCCTGCCCGATTTTGGCGCGCGGCTCAAAGTCGCCATCACCGGCATCGACCAGGACGGGCTGCACATGGTCAGTGTGAAGCAGAGATATGAAGGCGTGTTCCAGTGGCTGGAGCAAAGACATATCCTTTGCATTCGCTTCGAGGACCTGATCGATCATCGTGAGGATACATTGCATGCCATGCTCGATGAAGTGGAGAAGACCGGCTACAAAATCCCGACGCCGCGTGGGAAAGCACTGGCTGTCCTGCTGGAAGCCATTCAACCGAAAAAGAGTCACACATTCCGCTCCGGAAAAACAGGCGGATGGAAGGATCACTTCACCGCGGAACACAAGCGGCTGTTCAAGGATGTCGCCGGTGATTTGCTGGTAAAGCTCGCCTATGAAAAGAGCAATGATTGGTAAGTATCCATGAAAGAAGTTTGGCTGATCCGACACGGCGAGAGCGAGGCGAATGCCGGGCTTGTCACCAGCATGCCGGACCTCATTTCTCTGACGGAAGAAGGTCATCGGCAGGCTGCCAAAGTCAGTGCTCTCATCCCAGCCGTTCCCTCTCTGATCGTTTTCTCCCCCTATCTCCGGACCCAACAGACGGCGCGTCCCACGCTGGAACGATTTCCGCAAGTCGAACGCCAGGAATGGAACATACAGGAGTTCTCATTTCTCTCTCCGGCGCTTTGCAAAAACACATCGCGTATGGAACGGCGCCCCCTGGTGGAAGAATACTGGCAGAGATGCGACCCTTTTTATATCCACGGGGAGGGTGCCGAATCGTTCGCGGATCTATATCACCGGGTTTGTGCCATGTACCGGCGCATCGAACAGATCGAGGATGGACTCGTTTTGATCTTTGGGCACGGTCAGTTTACACGCATGTTCCTGTTGTCCCTGCTGCTGCGACCGCGGGAAGTTACTCCCCAGTTGATGCAGGAATTCATTTGGTTCGACAAAGTTTTTGAAATTCCAAACGGCGGCATTTTCAAAGTAAGATTTTATGGCCGGGAACCTTTTATCAGCGGGCTGATCTCGGATCACTTGCAGGATTGAAATACAAAAGCCTTTGCTTCTTCACTGGACTCTCAACTCAAAATCGATCTTCTGATAGCTTGTGCCATTCACCTGGATCTCCAGCGCGTGCCTGCCGGGATAGTATCTGCGCGTGGTGATGGGGCGGAATGAATGTGCCTTTGAGATCTTTATCGCCTGGCCGGGTTCGAGGGTCTTATCGGCAAGCTTGAAGACCTTGGGTGTCCGTTTCCCGTTGGCTTTGACATGATGGACGATGTAATCGATCACCAGGGTCTGTATTTGTTTGGATGTTGATTTGACCTCGAAAGCAAAATCAAGTTTCTCTCCCATTTTCAGGCTGGCTTTACCAAGTTTGATCTTCGAAACATGGATATCGACTTTTGGAGAATAACCCAGGATCGTAAGAATGCCCTTGTTCCCCTGCTTGACCAGTGTGCGCGCCGCGTGACGGATCAACCATTGGGTGCCTTCGTCCTCGATCCTCTTCCACCTATCCAGAGTTTTGACAACCAGGTCTGGATGATCCTTGGCAATGTCATTGAGATTGTTGGCAACCGATCGGCGTACCATCAATACACGGTCGGTTTTCAGCGTTTCGAGCAAGTCCAAAACAGGACCTGGATCCTCGATGAACTGTTTCAACTGCATCGCCCAGGGCAGGCGCGGCCGAGTCCCTTCCGAGACCAGGCGCCGGACGTGACAATTTTCATCTTCCGCCCATTCCGAAAGGATGGCGAGCGTCTTCCTGGGGTATTTCTGAAGGAACGGCCGGATGGCTCCCTCGGCGGTAAAGCGTTTTGTCATTTGGTAGAGCGCCTGTATGGAAAGGTCATAATGTTCCAATCCATATTTCGCAACATAATCATTCTGGGGCATGATGATAAAGTTCCCGAAGCCGGAGATGTCGCAGTCCGGGAGTTCGGGCGGCAGGGCATTCAGGATGATCCTGAGCGCGTGCGGGTACTCTCTGGGAAGATATTCCCAGAGAGTGTCGCGGATCAAATTGTTCCGTTCGCTGAACGTCAATGTTTTGAGCTTTGGATGAATGGATCGGCAAAATCCGTGCGCGTCAAATTCATGCCAGACCTTCCTCAGGCGCTGAGCGAGTTGATCGACAGCCTCTTCGTCGAAGATATTGCGGACCTGAAAGTTTTCTTCCATCGAGCTACACCACACTTCCCAGGTATTGTTTTGCATATTCTTCTGAGGGGGGAATGACCTGAATGACATCGATCAGGATCCCATCGGGATCGGCGGTGATAAAGTGACGCTGCCCGAACGCCTCCGAGCGGATCTCCAGATGAATGGGCAAACCGGCAGCCTGGAGGCGGGCATATTCAGCATCGGCATTCTCCACTTCGAAGTTGAGGATCAGACCTCCCTGCACAGCAGAACGAAAGCCGGGCGGAATGGTCTCGTGATCCGATTGCAGCAGCGCCAGTTCGAACGGGAATTCCTGTTTGGCTTTCAGGCTCACATACCAGCCGGCATCGAAGGTGATTTCGAAGGGGAAATGTTTGGTGTAGAAATCTTTTGTACGGGGAACATCCTTTGTCAGGATCACCGGATAAAAACTGTTGATCTTCATATTCACTCCTGTACGTCTAATTTCCCCGGATTGTACAGAATAGATGTGACAACCCTATGTCAACAAGTTTGCGAGTTTCAGCGCAGTTTCGCGCAGTGCCCGGCGAAGTTCCCTGGGCGAAAGCACTTCCGCGCTCGTGCCCCAGCCCAATATCCACGGGACGATCTCCGACGCATCATTGACGTGATAGACCATAAGCGTGCCCTGCGCCGTTTCCTGTTCATCATGTTGATAGCCGTAATGCTGCTGTTCACGCACCCAGCGCACGGCATTTTGTGCAAAACGGATCTGAATGACGATGATGGGCTGCGTCTGGGCCTTGCCCGTGCGTTTTTTGCGGAAGGTCTCGGGACATGGTGTTACCTTCTCCATGCGGGATAAACGGAAATCCCGCATCCCTTTGCGCATCCGGCAATACGCTTCGAGATACCAGACGCCGTCCGCGTAAAATAGTTGATGCGGCTCGACCTGACGTTCAGTGTCCTCCTCTTTCTTGTACCCGCGATAGCGCAGATGAAGCACCCGTTTTTCCCGAATGGCATTTTGGATCAGCAGCAGTTGCGGGTCATCGAGATCGAACTTCGCCTTGGGCGTCACAAAGCCAATGATATTCGTCAGCGCTTCCGCGCGCGCCCGGACCGGGTCCGGCAACGCGACCTTGAGCTTTGCCAGGGCAGAGTCTGCGCTTTGGGTCAGTGAACCTGCTGCCTGCTGCGCGAGCAGGCGCGATCCGAGCAGCAGCGCGAGTGCTTCGTTTTCCGTGAACATCAGCGGCGGCAGATAATAACCCTCCACCAGTTCGAATCCCTCACCTGGCAGTGCTGCGATCGGGACCCCCATCTGGTTCAACGCGGATAGATCCCGGTAGATCGTACGTTTGCTGATCTCGAACTGCTGCGCCAGATCCTGGGCGCGGACGCGGCGCTTGTGCTGTAAGGACAGCAGGATGGCAAAAAGACGGTCGATGCGGTTCATAGGGGATGCCGTATAATAAGCGGGCTTTGCAAAGTATAGACCGAATCACAGCAAAAATCAACGTACATGAATCGTTTTTCCGAATTCTTCAAACAACGCATCCAACGCGGACTCGTCCGCCGGCTCAATAATTTAAAGATCGCGCGCCTGGCGAAACGTGTCGCCCGCCAGGCGCCAGTTCCTTCGGGCGCGCCGATCCTCTTCTTCAAAGCCTCCACAGGAATCGACGATCTCTCCTGGAACAGTGGGTTTCATCTTCTGGCCTCCTGGGCGCTGCGGCTGAAGGGGATTCCCGTTGCTTACTTTGCCTGCCGCTCGGGGATGAGCCATTGCGTGCTGGGGACGAACCGGGATAATGTCCGCAAAGCGCCGCCGTGTAAATCCTGCATCTATCAATCAAAGACCCTGTACACAGGTGTAAAGATACACAGGTATACAGGTACACAGGTAAATCGGTCCCCTGATCCCTCGCATCTCGTTCCTGGTACGCACGTGACCTGGTTCGATTATGACCGTGATCCGCAACTTGCGACTGCCGTTGAGAACCTTCCCCTGCAACGCCTCGTGACCTTCGAGTGGCAGGGGATTCCTCTCGGCCCCCTGTGTCTCCCGGGCTTGCGCTGGATTTTGCGAATCCATCACCTGATCGACGACGAAGCGACGCGCTATCTTCTGCGGGAATATATCCTGTCGGCGTGGAATGTGGCGCGCAAATTCGCGGACGTTCTCGATCAGACTCAGCCGCGGGCGGTCGTCGTGTTCAACGGGCAGTTCTACCCCGAAGCGACCGCGCGCTACCTCGCCCAAAAACGCGGCATCCGCGTGATCACCCACGAGGTGGGATTGCAGCCCGCGACTGCCTTCTTCACCGAGGGCGAAGCGACCGCGTATCCCATCCGCATCCCTGACGAATTCGAATTGAGTGAGGAGCAAAACGCAAAACTCGATGCCTATCTCGCCAGACGCTTCCAGGGTGACTTTACCATGGCGGGCATCAGGTTCTGGGTGGACATGAAGGGCCTCGACGAGGCGTTCCTGCAAAAGGCAGGGGCATTCAGGCAGATCGTGCCGGTCTTTACCAACGTCATTTTCGATACCAGCCAGCCGCATGCCAACACGGTCTTTGAAGACATGTTCGACTGGCTCGATCTGACGCTGGAAGTCATCCGCCTTCACCCGGAAACGCTGTTCGTGATCCGCGCCCACCCCGACGAGCTGCGCGTGCGCAAAGTCAGCCGCGAGACGGTCGCAGCCTGGGTCGAAGCAACGGGTGCAGATAAAGAGCCGAATGTCATCTTCGTCGCTCCGAACGAAACCTTGAGTTCGTATGAGTTGATCCAGAGATCGAAGTTCGTGATGGTCTACAACTCGACGATCGGCCTGGAGGCGTCGATCATGGGCGCAGCCGTATTGTGTGCGGGCAAGGCGCGCTTCACGCAATATCCCACCGTGTTCTTCCCGCAGAGGGTGGATGAAGTCAGAAGAAAGATGGAAGAGTTTCTGGAGGCGGAAAAGATCGAAGTGCCGCCGGAATTCAAACGCAATGCGCGCCGATTTTTGTATTACCAGTTGTTCCGCACCTCCCTGCCGTTTGGCGATTTCCTCGGGTCCTCCGTCCGTACAACGCAGACGAGGTTGAAGTCGTTTGGGTTGGAAGAGTTGTCGCCTGAGAATGCAAAAGCGATCGAAGCGATATTCGATGGCTTGCTGAAGGATGGCGATTTTCTGTTGAAAGAGTGATTTCTAAACCACGAAGGACACGAAGAAGCACGAAGGGTTTTAATGTCCTAACTCAAACCAAAACCGCCGCACGCTTTCAGCGTAGCGGCGGTTCTGTATCTCTGCCAGGAAAATTCATCTTCCCAAGATCGTATCGATTTCCTTCATTTGATCCGCTGTCAGCGGACCAAGCTCCATTGCTTTGGCATTTTCTTCCACCTGGGAGACGGTCTTGAAGCCGGGGATCGGGATGGTCTTTTCGCTCCTTGCCCAGATCCACGCCAGGGCGCCCTGGGCAAGGGTGCGGCCATTGCTGGTCAGCACTGCGCGGATAGAAGCCAGCTTGTCGAGCCAATCCTGCGTGGGCCTGCCGTCTTTGAAGCCGGGATGCCATTGAACGTGATGGCGTACGTCGTTGCTGGCGAAACTGCTTGTAGGGGTGAATTTGCCGGTCAGCAGGCCCATGCCCAGGGGACCGCGGTTGAGACTAGCCAGGTTCAGTTCCTCACACAGTGCCAGGAGTTCCATGTTGCCGTCCAGGACGCTCAACTGCTGCTGAACGACACCACAGTTCGGAGAGGTGGAGAAGGCTTTGACCGCGTCCACACGGTCAGTGCTCCAGCCGTAGGTGCGGATCTTGCCTTCCTTCACCAGATCTTCCAGAATATCGCGGGCTTCCAGAGCACGTTCGATGACCAATCCCCAAACGTGCAGCTGGTACACGTCGATGTAATCGGTGTCGAGGCGTTTGAGACTGGCTTCCAGGCTGGCACGCAGGCGGCTGGCGACGTTGCTCTCCTCTTCTTTATCATCGTAGTAGCTCACCTCTTTGGCAGCTTCATCCACGTGATAGCCGAACTTTGTGGCAATGATCACCTGGTCGCGGCGGCCCTTGAAAGCCTTGCCAAGAATCCGCTCGCTGTGACCCGCTCCATAGTTGGCGGCGGTGTCGAAGAAATCGACGCCCAGCTCGAGGGCGCGGCGGATAGCCCGCAGCGACTCGGCATCGTCGATGTCGCTCCAGCCAGCGGGCATTCCGTTGAATGTCCAGGGTCCGCCGATCGCCCAGCACCCCAGGCCCATTGCACTAACTTTAAGACCTGAGCGGCCCAACGTTCGTTGGAATGATTTTGTACTTGTATTCATCTGTTCTTCCTTTCAGGCTTTTTCCAATTCTTTCTCTTCAACAATTTTTTGATAGAGTTCGATCTTGTAGTAGATCAGTTTTAAATGTTCGTTCAATTCATCCATATGCGCTTCTACCTTGTCCCGAAGCGCCTCCAGCATCTCCACGCGTTCGGGTAATGTTTCATCTCCTCGTCGCTGCAGCTCCGCGTATCTTTGCATGTCTTTGATGGACATGCCTGTGGCGCGCAGCTTGGTGAGGAAATCGATCCAGCCCACATCGTCCGCGGTGTACCGACGGTGCGAGTTCTGCTCCCGGTCGATGGAGTGGATGAGACCGACGCGCTCATAGTAGCGCAGGGTGTGTGCACTCAGCCCTGTCGCCTGGGCAACCTCCTGGATTGTGAGTTTGTCTTTTTGGATATCCATGGGCATAGTTTACAACTTAGAGTGTACTCTAAGTCAAGGTTTTTGGACCTGGCCAGTCAGCCATATTTTTCGCAGGCCGGTGGCGCAGCCGTATTGCAGAACAAGGTCCTCTTCCCCTGGTTCTCCGTTCTGATAGAGATTTCCCCGGTCAAAATCAGATTGTGGACTATAAAGAAATTTAAGCCCCTGGCCGTCTGGCGTATTTGTACTGGAAACCATAAGAACGTATTGTTTTCCTGCTGACTTCCAGTCTGGCTCAAAACGCAACGGATACCAGTCCTCCGTGGCGATCTGATTGTTCGTAACCAGGCTGTCGAGCAGGATCTGATTGCTGCTTGACTCCTGCAAAACGAAACGCGTTATCCCCTGGTCCCCGGCTGCAGATGGGATCAGCATGAGGCGCAGTTCTGTCAGTCCGCTACAGGCAACCTGGATTTCCTGAGCAAGTGATAGCTCATTCGAAATTGGCTGGGAGACATGGGTCTCACTGGAGAAGTCCCTGACAAGAGGCCGGTAACACAACCCTGTTTGATAAAATGTGGACCCGCAGGGTACATGGAAGGAAAGATATAGGCCCGCCGTATTGAGAGTCAGGGTGACAGCTAAAAAGAGAATGATCCACTTTGAGGCTGGAGTGGCAATTTTTCGCAGCCAGGAGAGGCTTGCCAGTGTCAGAAAAAGCAGGGGAGCCAGAGGGATGAAATACCTTCCCTGCATGCCAAAAACCTGATCGGAGCCAACGGGGGTGAACGTCGTATATTCGGCTCCCAGCGTGGCGAGATAACCCGTCACAAATACGAAAATAAAGACGATCCGGGATTTCCTGCCGATCTGCTCACGGGTCGAGTCGCTCAATAGTACGGCCACCAGGCCCAGGAGGAAGAAGAGCGAAACGACCTGGGGCGGAGTCCAGTAATAGTAGCCATATCCATTGATCCAGCCCTGGAAGTATGTCCAGCCATTTGTGATCAGGTCTTTAACGATGATTTGAGGAAAGGCAAACGGGTGACTTGCCAGATAGCGCAGCTGCGCAACAGGATTTGCGTCGTTTGCCATGAGTGGGTCAGAGCGTGCCGAGGCAATGATGTACCAGCCGACTATTTCCACCAGAAAGAGAATGACAGCCGTTACCAGCAGCAAAGCGTACATTCCCTTTTTGGGAAATCGCGAGGGCGGGATCACGAGCAAGAGGAGCAGAATTAAGGGTATGAGATTGAGCTTTCCCAGAAAAAGCAAAAAAATCAAAAATGCCAGGTTACCAAATTCTCTCCAGCCAATTTCTTTGAATTCCGTTGCTCGCAGGCAGCCTGCAATGAATAAAAATGCTATGCCATTGGAAATGGCGTCCGGGCTGATCGTTGTCGCCTGGAATAAAGCCATGGGAGCGGCGGCCAGGACGAGCAAGATCCACTTGCCAAAGGGTATCCAGCGGATCGCCAGCCAGATCAGGAGTAAATAACTTAACAAACTGGCGAACCGGCAGGCGTAGAAAACGGGCAGGGCTGGCAGGTCCAGGCTGCGGCCCAGGAGGCGCAAGGTGAGCGCTTGCGGCAACAGCAAGGCGGGCGAATAAACGGATTTGGTATTTAATTCCCGGCGTACAAACCCATATTCATAAAATGAGGCTCGGGTATATTTTTGCCAGAATTCCGCTGCGAGTGTGCCTGTGCTGCCTTGCTGCCGGTAAGCAAAGTCCCGAAACAGCGTTGGATATTTCATCTCCTGCGGGGACATCTGCCCGGGGATGAAGGAGAATGCGGACAACTCCCAGACGCGGACGAGGTGATCCTCTTCATCGTACCCGGCGCCCGGCGGGATCAACACGATCATGGGGGTGCCAAAGAGAAGCAGGAAAAAAAGGAGCGCAATCTCAACCTTTGAAATCCGGATATTCTTCACCTTGCCTTGTATGGATGAGAACATTGATTAATCCTTGTTTTTATTGCGCAGACAAAAGCAACGGCAAGTATATAGCATGAGTGCCTGATTTTTGGAAGGAATCAGCGCAGTGAGACTCTACCGTTTTAACGGAAAACCCTTTCTCACCACAAAGGCTTGCATTGAGCGAAGTCGAAATGACACAAAGGTCACGAAGGAAAAAAGCCCGTAAAATCAAACCTTGTTCCTCCCTTTGTGTGCTCACCTGCACTTGCATGCAGGTGCAAGTGTCGTGCCCTTCGTGGTTGAGCCTTTTCCCGCGAAATACGGGAGAACCCGCAGTGAATAAAACCGGGCCTGCTCCCGGTGCTGTATAATTTACCTTACTCAGGAGAACAACATGCGCGCGAAATTCCCATGGGCAAAATTTTTGCTGGGGTATCTGCTGTACCTTTTCTTTCATGAGGCGGACCGTTTCCTGCCCGGTGTGATTGGGACACTTCTCGGCGAAGGCATCGAATCCGTTTATGCCCACATGAAAATGTTGTTCTACGCCTATCTCATCCTGAGCATGATCGATTTCTTCCGGCTTCGCACAAAGGGCCTGCCCGCATCGTTCTTCTACGCGCGCATGCTGATCCTGGCGGCCGTACCGTGGATGATGATCGCCACGTACTATGCGGTCGAGGCCGTCGGGATCACCCTGCCGCGTGCCGCCGACCTGACCTGGGCGGTGGTGATGACGGCGTTCGGGCTTTATTTTTCGATCCGGCTCGAAGAACCTCTGGACGGAATGGAGCTGCGCCCGGCACTGAAGAGCCTGATCGTGATCGCATTCCTGGCAGCGTTCCTCACGTATGTGGGTTTCTCCTTCCATGTACCGGATAATTTCTTCCTCGCGCCGGATTGAGTGACAGGCGCTTGTATTTGAACCGGGATGGAGGCTTGCCTCCGTCCCGGTCTTTGTTTTCTATAGGTTTTTATGCCAATTATCATATCTGTAATGTTCAAGCCTCAGGGCTTCCCGTCATGTATTGTGCATTTCAGCACAAGCTCAACTACTAAGCATCGGAGTGAAAAACAATGAGAAAATTTATGTTCTTGGTCATGATCCTGGTTATTCTTGCCGCTACCCTGTGGCTCAGCGTAGAGCAGGCCACGGCTGCAGGGACGATCACCTATAGCGGGGCGCGCTTTGTCTGGGGGAAAGGAGTGGTGTTTGTTTTTGATGCATCAGGTTATAAAAATGCAGATGTCAAAGGCGCGCGCATCACTGTTGGCTCGAAGTCTTTTAATGTGTATTGCACGGTCAATAAAAAGGCGGAGAAAATCATCTGTGTGGCAGGTAGCAGGCTTACGCGCCATGCAGGCGAAATGGGCATTCTCTCTCTGGCAGGCCAGGGCTTCTATGTGACTATACCGTACAAGCCAGCAGTATTGTACGGAAACACACCTCTTGCCTGTCCCGCGGGGACGGGGCCCGGCGCGGATGTAACCTTCCTCACCGGCGGCGGAGACACATACACTGAATTTATTTTCGGGTCTACGCTTGCGCAAGTGCATAGTAGTGCTGAAGGCTGGGTAGATGGCAGCGACATTGTGGGAATTGATTCGATAGGCGGTCTTTACTGCCATAAGTAGCCTCCTTGCAAGGATACTTTAATCACAAAGAGGCTGTCACCCGATGTGACAACCTCTTCTTTTTATTCTGTGATCGGCAGATGCAGGTCGAGGGTGATGGGCTGTTCCCCGGGCATCTCCAATGCCGGGAGTACGAATCCCAGCCTCCATTCTGCGCGCGGATACGCCTCTCGCCGCGGAAGTGCTCAAGCCTGGGTCCCTGCGCAGGAGCCTAATCGATTTTGCGGCACAGATTGTGGAGTTTTACAAAAACACGTAGGGGCGAGGCATGCCTCGCCCTTACTTCAATACCCAGCTGTTTCCACTCTGTTCATATCCATGCGTTTTGGCGTTGTTTTTCAGCCAGATGATCAATCTGACATGGATGGGTATCTCCCTCTCAGGTTTCCCGTTCCATTCAGCGAAGAGCTGATCCACATCCGCCTGGACAAAGTCGATTCTCGAAATCTTCTTTTCGATTTGAGCAAGCAACGCCTGTTCGTACACAAGATATGGATCGATATTTCCTGCCTGCAGTGTTCTCAATACCTCGGGGTGTATATCAACAAAGACTCCGCCATTATCCAGTGCATCCTGAATGGCGGCATCCGGTTCTCCCAACACAAGACGATTATTGTTCATTGCCTTTTCCTCCGATGCGTTATCCATTGAGTTTCCCGATCCTAACGGCAGAGGGGCTGTTTTCGCCCCTGCGACAATGCCCATCGATACGATCCCTGCGGCTACCAGAGGGTCGATGTCTTTGACACTTGTACAGTGATACTGGAACAGGACGGAGCAAACGATCATACCGGCCCTGGCTCCGTCCCGATCGTCCAGACCATGTTTTTTCATGATCGCATTGTATCGATCCTGGAATTTCTCCTGAACCTGAAGTATCTCCATGCGCGGTTTGTGTTCGTCGGGGGGAGTGAGGACCAGTTGTTCGGGCGTGAAAGAGATCCCGTTCCGCTGACAATAGTACATGAAAAGCCGCATTAACTTTGGCCACTCTTCATTCACTTCGTCTGAGAGCACGACGGTGCCCGGAGCGGGATTGTGCCTGTAATTCAATGATCGATACAGGCTTGTTCCGGCAAGCCAGGCCGCCGTGGATAGAACGGTTCCAGCATGGTCCCTGCCATCTGGGGCAAGGAAGTACTCCTGCAGCACGGCAAGCACTTCCATGGCGGCGTCATAGCGTTGCTTCTGCAATTCCGGCGAGCCGAAGGGGTTGTCTTTCTGAGGCTCTTTTGGGGACGATTTTTTGAACAGATCAGACAGTGGCATGGTAACCTCCTTTTTGATTCCCACTGTACAGGAAGGATATGATTATTATTGCAGACTCTGGCGGATAAAGCAAGATGACAAACTTCCCTTCCTAATGGCTTTCTCAAAGTCCGGGTAGGCCACGCATTTTGTCCGCTAATCTCCGCGAACTGGCGCTAATTTGCAAAAGATTCGCGAAGATTAGCGTGAATTCGTGGACTCATTTTTAACTTTGAGAAGACCATGCTTCCCTTCCTGTCTCCGCGTGTGCCGCTTACCGTTCAATCTCAGTCAGCTGCACCTGATCCTTCTTCTGCGCTGCAAGCAGATTTCCATTATCGTTTTGCCAGCTCGACGATCATCCCTCCCAAACGCTCGATTGCGCGTTCCGTGGAATAATTGAACTCAGCCGCATTCAGGCGAATGAAATTCGAAAACTGGTAGGTGGCGGAGAAAACATGTCCGGGGACAAGCGTAATCCCGCCCTGCAGGGCGATCTTATAGAGCTCGAGCGAATCGACATTCTCCGGCAACTGCACCCAGAGGACCAGGCCGCCGGATGGACGCGTTAAACGTGTGCCCTCCGGGAAATAGCGCATGACTGCATCTGACATCCGTTCCACATTGCGGGCATATTCGCGCCGGATGCGGCGGAGAGACTGGTCGTAGCTGCCGCCTGCCAGGAATTCAGCGATCACCAGCTGCGGCAGGGTGGGAGAGGGACTAAGGGTGAATTTGAGCCACTCCATTTCGGCGCTGTAGCGCCCCGCCGCGACCCATCCCAGGTGCAGCCCCGGGCTGATATCCTTGGAGAAGGACGATACCAGGAGGACCAATCCTTTTGTGTCAAAGGCTTTACAGACCAGGGGGCGTTTTTCCCCGAAATACAGCTCACCCGAAATATCATTCTCGATCAGGGGGATTTCGTGCCTGGCGAGCAGCTCCACCAGCGCTTTTTTCCTGTCATCCGGGATTTTACTGCCGAGTGGATTGTTGAAATTGGAGATCACAAAAACTGCCCGGATGGGGTTGTGTTCGATCGCAAACTCCAGCGCCTCCAGGCTGATGCCGTCCCGCGGATGGGTGGGGATCTCCAGCGCCCGCAAACCGTGCACCTCGAGCGTCTGGAACGCGCCGAAATAGGAAGGCGACTCGATCGCAACGATATCGCCCGGCCGGCAGACCGCATGCAGGCTGAAGTCAATGGCTTCCGTCCCTCCGGAGGTGATCAGGATATCCGCGGGGGAGAGATGACAGCCCGCATTGACCATCCGCCGCGCGATCTGGGTGCGCAGTTTTTCCAGTCCCGGCGGGAAGTGATACTGGTGTGCATTGACACCCTGGTGGCGGATGACCTTCGCAATGACTCGATTGAGCTTTTGAATGAGCTGGCTGTCGAGATGGGGAAGCGCCGCACCCAGCTGGACCAGGTTTGGGTTCGCCGAGTCTCGCATGAGCATCATGACCAGTTCATGCAGGCTGACCAGACTGGGATCGCGCCGCGGGGAGGAGGTTTCCGGTTCGGGCAATCGCTCCTCGGGCTGGGTGTGAACGTAATAACCGGATTGCGGGCGGGCCTCGATCAGCCCCTGTCTTTCCAATAAGGAATATGCCTCGAGAACAGTGCTGATGCTCAAATTTTGCTGTCCGCTCATCTGTCGCACGGATGGGATGCGCGTACCGGGCGGATACGTGCCCTGATGAATCAACTCGGCAAGTCGTTCGGCAAGTTCCTGATAGCGCGGAATTTTGGGGTTTGCAGTGGACATACAACCATAACAGTTAGGGATATTTTGACCAGTACAGTTTATTCTATCATAAACTGTTATGGTTACACTTTTGATAATCTGCATCTGTACTGCTGCATTGGCTTGTGTAATACTGTGAGCATCGGAACACCAGTGATTGGAGTCCAAATGAATTTAATGTCAAGAACCCCACGGATCGAACTGCTCCTTCAGCCACGCGAAGTGCTAAACCTGGATAATCAGCAGCGCATGGCGATTGAATGCAAGAATGGTGTGATTTGGGTCACATGTGCCGGAGAGCCTGGGGATCACATCCTTCAGGCGGGCAGGCGCTATGTGCCAAAAACCAAAGGCACAATCGTGATTGAAGCGATCGACGAAGCGCGCGTGGATATCGAAGAACACAAGTAACAACCTGGCTTTGCATCTTCCCCCTCCAGCCTCTTTCGTGCCGTCATGGGGCAAAGGCACGAGAGGGGTATTTTTATTTCCTTGCAGGGTGACCTCGCTTGTCGTTTCAATGATTTATGTTTTCCCCGCTGCGGAGGGTTCGACCCCGGAATCCCGGGTCCCTTTCGCGAACGTAAAATAAAACGTGGCTCCTTTGCCCTCCTCACTCTCAAGCCAGATCCTGCCTCCGTGCACTTCGACGATCCTCTTCACGATGGCCAGTCCCACTCCGGTGCCCTCTGCCCCTGGATCTAATTTGTTGAACAGGCCGAAGATCCGCTCATGGTGTTCGGGTGCAATGCCGATCCCATTGTCCCGGACATAGAGGATCGGCCTGCCATTTTCCTCTCCCTGCGTGCCTATTTCGATGACGGGCCTGGTTTGTTCACCCATGAACTTGACAGCATTATCGAGCAGGTTTTGGATGACCTCCAATAAGCGCTGCGAATCCCCGAACACGATGGGCAGGTCCTCCTGAATTTTGACTTCGACATTTCTTTCGCGCAATCGGGCTTCCATCATTTTGATGACCTCCTGAACGAGATCCTCGAACACGATGCTCCCGGGCGGGTTCATGAGGCGCCCGATGCGGGAAAGCTCGAGCAATTCATCGAGCAGGCGCTGCATTTTATCGCTGGCAGTGACGATACGCTGGATATCTTCTTTCAGGCGATCCAGGTTGCCAGACTGGGCATCCTGTTCGATAAAGCCAAGGAAGCCGCGGATCGTGATCAGCGGCGCTTTTAGATCGTGGGAAACAGTGTAGGTGAAACGCTCGAGTTCGGCGTTTTTGCTTTCCAGTTCTGTGATCAGGCGCTCGCGCTCGGCTTCTGCATCCTTGAGCGGGGTAATGTCACGGCCGACAGCCTGCAGCTCGATCACATGGCCGCTCTCATCGGTAATGCACTTTACGACCCACTGGATCCAGCATTCTTTCCCATCGTACCTGTAGTTTATATACTCGCCGGTGATCGTTCCATTTTCCTCTGCCAGTTTTTTCGTGTCATTCGCAACAAATTCCCGATGTTCGGGCGCGATCATAAACATGTAGCTCTGCCCGATCAGTTCCTGGCGCGTCTTTCCAAAGAATTTGCAGTAGGCGTCATTGACGAATGTAAGTGTGGTATCGGGCAGGTAGCGGCTGACCAGGTCGATCTGACTTTCGACCAGGGCGCGATGACGCATCTCACTCTCGCGGAGTGCCTCCTCAGCTTGCTTGCGTTTGGTGACATCCTGAAAGAATACCTGGATGACGAGACCCTCAGGTGTGACGAATGGCATGGCAATGACCTCCACATCCACAATGCCGCCGTCCAATCGCACGTATTTTTCCTCCAGCAGGGAGACGACCCTTCCCTCCTCCTGCATTTGTGCGACGCGCTCGTTCACCACTGCGTGGTAATCCGGATGGATGAAATCGAAAGCAGGCCTGCCCACCATCTCTCCGGGATCCGCTGCACCGATGACCTGCTGGGCTGCCGGGTTTACATAGGTGATAATGTTATCCTTGGTAATCCATGTGGCAGTCGGAGACACTTCCACAAGCGTGCGGAATCTTTCCTCACTTTCTCTCAGCTCCTGTTCCGACTCCCGCAGTGCTGCCTCCATCTGTTTGCGTTCCGTGATGTCGCGGGCAGCAGCATAGATCATCTTTCCAATTGGCAGCGAGCGCCATTCGATCCAGCGATAAGAGCCATCCTTGCGGCGATAACGGTTCTCGAAACTCAGAATTTGCTGCTGGTCCTTGAGACGGGAGATGGCTAAAGTCGTCGCTTCAACATCCTGCGGATGAACGAATTCGAGGAATTGCCGGCCTTCAAGTTCGGGGATGGTGTATCCCAGGGTCGTTTCCCATTCAGGATTTAACCGGCGGAAATGCCCATCCGTATCGGCAATGCACAGGAGGTCGAGACTGGAGGTAAAGTAACGATCGAGTTCCTGGGTCTTTGCCTGAAGCGCTTCTTCCACCTGCTTGCGCTTGGTAATGTCACGCGCGATTGACCCAAGACGATAACCCTGGTTGGTTTTGATCCTGAAAGCCATTTGTTGGACAATAACTTTCGTTCCATTACGATGATGTAACCCAACTTCCACCGGCTTGTCCAAAAAATCAGCCTGACCGGATTGCAGTGCCAGTAAAAAGGTTTGCTTCAGCGCTTCGTTTCTCCCCGGCTGCGCAGGAAAAAACAGTAGCCTGGGTTGGACCTCCCACAGGGGCTGGCCGATGCTTTCCTCGCGCGGGATACCCGTTAAGCGTTCCTGAGCCTGGTTCCACTCGATGATGATCCCGTGTTCGTCAGTGAATACCAACCCGTCTGACGATTGTTCGACAAACAGGCGGAATTTCTGCTCTGACTCACGCAGCACTTCCTCGGCTCTTTTGCGTTCGGTAATGTCACGGCCGATGCCGCGGTAGCCCAGTAACCTGCCGTAGTTATCAAAGAAAGGAACTCCATTTGTTTCCAATACCAGCAACTGCCCGTCTTTGTGGCGCACAGTGTTTTCCATGTTTTGAAACGGTGCTTTGTGAAGCAAAATATTCTGGAAGATGGCGCTGATATGTTTTGCCTCGTCTTCGGTCATCAGGTCGAAAGGCGTACGGCCGATGATCTCCTCCGGCTCATACCCCAGCAGATCGCGGACCTTTGGGCTGGCATAGTTGTAAACGCCGTTCGCATCCACCTCCCAGACCCAGTCACTGGTGGTCTCCACCAGGGCGCGGAATCGTTCCTCGCTCTTCCTCAGTTCCTCTTTCGCCATGGCGGCTTCCACAATCGTATTCGAGAGCGAATATGCCATCATCAGGATCATTGCCAGGTATGAATATTCAATGAAATAAATGGAATCATAAACACCGTTGCTCACAAATGTATCATGGAGTCCCGCGGCATACATGAGCCCGATTGCCAGGATGAGCGGCATTGCCTCCCGCTTATAGCCGCGCCGGAAGTACCGGATGCCCAGAATGAGGATGTAAGTACTGGCAAAGATCCCTATCAGGCCCTGGACTGTTGAAAATGGACCCAGCGTTGCCTCGTAATAAGTGATGGACTGGCTGTAGAGCAACGTGATATGTTTGATCGAAGGTTGATCTGGCGGAAAGGTCAAATCACTGCGGTCCAGCAGTTGAACGAGCAGGGCAATGAGATAAAATGCCGAAAAAACATAGGTCCCCATGCCTGGCTTCTGGCGGGTGTAGTCGGATACGAACCACAGGAACGCGGGGACAAAGACCGCCAGTGCGATGAATTGTGCCCTCTGCCACTGTGCCCCTTCGCTCACTGAGGTTGCATTGTACAGGCCCGTGCAGAACACATCATAAAAAACAATTGCAAAGCAGAGCAAGGCAAAAGTCAGGTCTTCGCGGTTTTGCCGCCGCCTCAAATAGATCAACAGATGGTAAAAGCCAACATAGAAGGATATGCTGGCTATGGCGACCACAGGAATGGATAGTGTGTTCATTGAGCCTTCTCCTGGATTAACCTTATTTTGCCAATGACATTAACCAGGAACTAAAAGTAAATGCTCGAAACCCTTCCATACTCGGTCCTGCTGAAAGCCCGCCTACTAACCCGGCAACTGCGTCCCGGCAGCCAGTAAACGCAGTCGTTGCATGTATTATACATGTGTTCAGGAAAATCCCAAGGATCCATGAAACCATGGCTTTCGCAAGATTGGAATTGGAGCCGCGAATGTACGCGCATCTGTGCGCATGGTTTAATTTTTCGCGTAAATTCGTGCGGATTCGCGGCTAAGATGGATGATCGCGAGGAATTTGAGAGGACCATGCCCGTGAAACAGACTGCCCTGCCGGATGTCTGCTTCCCGAAACTGGTGGAGCGTATTTGCCCGCTTCTGCGCGGCGACTGGAAATATGGAGAGGCTTTTTTCCGGAAAGGTCCTCACGGGCATATCGGTCCGGGTGTTTCAGCATTTAGAACTGTTCGTTCGGACAGTGCGGTGTAAAAGGAGTCTTGCCGGGGGGATACAGCCATTCGATATACCAATACAGGTCCAATAAATTTGACAAATAAAAAACGACCAAACCCCGCCGCTTTGTTCTTCCAGCAAAGACATTATGCTCGCAGGGCAAACCCGATCGTCTCTTCAATCTCTGTGATGCGGGAGCATGATTCTACCCCAATCGTGCGACTCTTTTCCGCACGAGCCAAAGTGGAACGATGGCAAACCCTGCTGCAAACGTGGAACCCAGGATCAACCCAGCCAGGTAGCCATACGCCAGGGGAAATTGCAGGAGTGGGGCAAGCCCCAGCGGCGCAATGAACAGTCCAAAACTGATCGGCAGATAGATCATCGTGAGGATCTGCCCGAAGCAGCCCAGCATGCCGCTGTTCATTTTGCGCGGATCATCCCAGGTGAAGTTCGCCCCGGCAACGCCAAACGACAGGAGCATGCCGGTCATGCCCGCCAGACACATGGTGATGGCGATCAAGCTGTACATAAATTCCCCAATGGAAAGCCCCTGCATGATGGAGATCACACTCAAAAACAGGAAGCCAAGTCCCAGGGTGGGTAGGTAAGCGATAAGAAATTTCGAGGCAAGCAAATGCCAGACGCGGATCGGCGAGACTTTTAACATCCAGTAATTTTTGCCCTCCTGTGAAAAGCCCATCCCGGCCAGGCGGGAAAGCAGCATCCAGCCCACGAAAAGCGACATCCCGACACTGCTGTACGTCAGGACAACTTGTAAGGAATTCATGAACCAGTCAGGCGCCTCGCCCCTCCCCGGGGGCGGTTCATCGCCTCCACGCAGCAGGAGCAGCGTGTATACCAGGCCGAGGATAATGGGCGAGATCAACTGGGACAGGTTGCGCAGGTCACGTGTCAGGGTGAGAAAATCCTTTTGCAGGATGGCAAAGACCGGCTTGGGGAGCAGGCGGAACAGTCCGCTGACGGTCCCGGTCTGCCGGGCGGGTCGGGAGCGCGGCGGGCTCTTTTTGCGGGCGACGACTTGCATCCCGGCCCAGCCGGAATAATACAGACGCTGAGCGGTGATCACAGCCAGCCAGAACGTGATAGCTGCCAGCCCGAGCGTTCCTCCCACCAGTAGAACACCAGGCAGCCAGCGGCCTTCTCCCAGCGCCACCAATCCCTGCCCGGCCCAATTCAGCGGCAGCCAGCGCGTGTCTGCCAGCACCAGGAGTCCGGTAATGCGGGTTCCGGAAAAATCGATGTCCCTGCCAAACGAGCCGGCCAGGTTGCCCATTTGCGAACAAACGAAGGCGAACATCGCGCCGATAAATCCAAGGATCTCCGCGGCGCGGCGCGGCGGCAGGACCCGCACAACCCCCATGACCAGCAGGGCTGAGAGTCCCGCGGCTGCCAGCGCCAGGAAGATCATCAGCAGGATCACAAGCGGGTAGTAGCTGACATGATACTCATTCGAGAGCCCCATGCCAAACAGCATCGGAATGCCGAACAGGGAGAAGAGGGCGAAGTTTGGAAGAACAGCCTGCAGCAGCTTGGCGATAAATACTGCCCGAATGGGTACAGGGGTGACAAGCAGGAAGTCCATATCACCCGAAAGATACAAGGCTTGCAGCAGCACGCCGAAGCTGGTCAGCAGCGTCCCGACGAACAGGGCGGTCAGCATCAATGTCGGGATGGATGCCAGGATGCCGCGCAGATCCAGCCCGGCATATTGAGCGAACTCGGGTGACTGCACGAACCCCAGCAGCCAGCGGCTTGCGGACAGCAGGAAGTAGGCAAGCCCCAATAGCAGCAGCAAGACGATAATCATGCCGATCTTGTTTTTCAGTTTGGCACGACGGAAGCTGTTATATGTGATGCGCAAGCGCAGGCGCAGCAGCTTCCAAACCGACGCCAGCACGCCCGCCTCTGCCGCCTGCAGTGAGGAGGAATTGCTTCGTATGTTCATTTCAAAACGTCAGCGATGGCGGCTTCTTCCGCCCCGCCGGTCAGGCTCAGGAAGATATCTTCGAGGCTGGCTTGACCGGTCTTGTCCAGCGTGCGCAGCTCCTCCATGGTCCCCACGGCGATGAGCTGACCCTTGTTGATGATCCCGATCCGGTCACACATGCGCTCGGCGATTTCCAGGATGTGGGTGGAGAGCATGATGGCTGCGCCCCGCTCTGCCAGTTGGCGCAGGATATCCTTGATCAAGCGCGCGGACTTCGGGTCGAGTCCCACGGTCGGTTCATCGAGGACGAGCACCCTGGGGTCGTGCATCAGGGCTGCCGCCAGGGAGGTCTTCTGCTGCATGCCGTGACTATAGGAATCGACCGTATCGTTCGCCGCATTCATGAGGTCGAACATGCGCAGCAGCTCCTCTGCGCGCCGCATCGCCTGCTGACGGTCGATATCGTAAAGATCGCCCACAAAACGCAGCAGTTCGTGCCCGGTCAGTTTGGCGTACAGATTAGGTGTGTCAGGTACATAGCCGCAGGAGGCTTTTGCCAGCCTGGATTGCGTTTGAACGTCGTAGCCCGCGACGTGGACCATCCCGGAGGTGGGCTGCAGCAGACCGACGATCATCTTGAGGGTGGTAGTCTTCCCCGCGCCGTTGGGACCGAGGAAACCGAACACCTCGCCGCCGTACACCTCAAAGCTGACGCTGTCTACCGCGACCTTGTCGCCATAACGTTTCGTAAGATTGCGCACTTCGATCAGGTTTTCAGGCATAGACTCTCCATTTGGCAATAAATGTCATCACCTATTTTATACGCAACCGGTTAAAAAAGGGTGTGAGGAATGACCTTCGCGCTGAGCGGAGGGACCCTGAGCCTGTCGAAGGGGACCGCAGTCGAAGCGCAGATAGCAAAGGAACACCGCAGAACGCGGATGTACTTTGGCGCTCACGCTTCGTCTTCGCTCATTGTCACTCGCTCCGCTCAGCGCGCGTCTTCCTGCAACGACAGGACTGCAACTATAATCAACCCATGTCCAAATGGACTGCTCTCTGCACGTTACTGATAGTTTTGCTGGCGGGCTGTCTCACACCGCAGACCGCTACCGCAGTCCCATTCACTCCTACGCTTTCATCAACCGCAACTCAGACACCCGTCCCATCCACGGCTACTCTGACGCCAACTCTCACGCCGATCCCTTCCCCCACCTCCACGCCGGAACCGTTCGGCTGCCTCAAACCGCCGGAGGATTACACGCGGATCAAGGTCAATAACGGCTGGACGCTCAACCGCCGTACCCTGGCGATGCTGGCGCATGCCCAGGAACTCTATGGCGGTGAGATCGATGTGACCGGCTATGCCATCACGCAGGGCAGCTACCACGACAACGGTTCGTACTCTTTTGGCACACACCTGGGCGGGGGCGCAGTCGATCTCTCGGTCATGCGCAAAGGGACGTACACGGTGTTGTGGGAAGAGGTGGATCCGCTGCTGCGCGCCCTGCGCGCGGCAGGCTTCGCTGCCTGGCTGCGGGAATATGGCGAAGTGTACAAGGACTCAGCCATTCACATCCATGCCATCGCGATCGGCGACCGGGAGTTGTCCGCGGCGGCCGAGAATCAGCTCACCGGTCCAGCCGGGTATTTCCGCGGCTACAGCGGCCTGCCGTTCCCGGAGGGAGGCGCTCCCACTCCCGACCGCTACGGCGGTCCCATCCTCTGCCAGTGGATGATCGATCTCGGTTACCAGGATTTGCGCGAATAACGCTGCTATGCATGGGCGACACGCTGCGCCGCGCCGCCCCTGTTTCAAGGAGCTCATCATGAAAGCCAAACTCTCGATCCTCAGCCTCGTGCTTGCTTTGACACTGGCATGCACCTTCGGGTCAGCCGCTCCGACACAGGCCCCGCCTCTTTCCCGGCCGACGTTTGATCCGGCCCCCACAGCGGTCACCCCACCGACGGCGGCGATCCTCCCGGCTGCGTCCCCGCCGGAAGCCGCGCGGACCTTCACGCTCGCCGTCCTCGTGGACCTGGCATCGGAACCCGTGAGGCGTGAACAAGCGCAGACTCTTGTGGAGGAAGCCAGCAGGATCCTGTTCAGCCTGACCGGCTTCGAACTGGCAATGATCGACTTTCGGGAATTTTCAGGCGGCGGCGCGACGAGTGCGATCATTCAGGAATATTTGAATTCCGCGCCGGCGGTCATTCCCAACGGGATCATCCTGTTTTCTTTTGGCGATGACGGCAGAGCAAAGGTGTTCGGCGGGTATGCCTATACCCTGCCCGGTCCCGCAGGATATGTCAATCAGTTCGTCTCGCCGTATGCCCATGAGAACGATCTCTACGTCGGGGTGGTCCATTTTAGCCATCGTTATGCGCGCTGCGGATACGGCGACTCGGAAACGCCGGTCAGCGATGTTTCCATTGACGGGGAGTGCCGCAATCAGCCCGGGACGGCCTGTGTGGAGAAATTCGGATATTCCATGTGCAGCAATGCCGTGGATGATTTGTACGCCAGCACGCCCACCTATATGGCTTCCTCCAGTTCTGTCCACGAGATCATGCATCCCTTCGGGCACAATGGCAACCAGGATCATTACTTTACGCCGGAATGCACAGCGGCGATGCGATCCGGGATCAGCGTACGTCCCTACCAGGCAGATTCTTTCGACAAAGCAGAGGCTGATTTTTATATCAATATGTGCCCCTTTGTCTTTGATAATTTTGTCAACTCGTACAGACCGTAAATTCCTCCCGCCTCTGCGATTTCCAAATCCCGATTCCCAATTCCTGCCTTACCTCTTCAACATCCGATACTTCACGCGGTGCGGAGTCAAATCCTTCCCAAACTTCTCGCGCAGCATGGCTTCGTAGTCAGACCAGTTGCCCAGATACATCTTTGCAGTAGACTCGCCTTCGAAGGCGATCAGGTGAGTGCAGATGCGGTCGAGGAACCAGCGGTCGTGACTGACGACGATGGCGGTCCCGGCGAATTCATCGAGCGCTCCTTCCAGCGCCCGCAGCGTATTGACGTCCAGATCGTTGGTAGGCTCATCCAGCAGCAACACGTTCGCGCCTTCGGTGAGGGTCTTTGCCAGGTGGACGCGGTTGCGCTCGCCGCCGGATAAGATTCCAACTTTCTTTTGCTGGTCGCTGCCTGCGAAGTTGAACGAGGCGCAGTAGGCACGTGCATTTATTTTTCGATTGCCCAGTTCCAATGTGTCCGCGCCCTGGGAGATCTCTTCGTAGACAGTCTTCTCCGGGTCGAGGGTGCGCGACTGGTCGACGTAGGCGAGCTTGACGGTCTCGCCGATCTTGATCGACCCGCTGTCGGGCGTCTCTTTGCCGACGATCATGCGGAGCAGGGTCGTTTTGCCGGCGCCGTTGGGACCGATGATCCCGACGATCGAGCCCGGTTGAACGGTCGCAGAAAAATCATCCAGGATGAGACGCTCGTCCCCGCCACCTTCGCCGTCGGGGCTGGCGAACGATTTGGTGATCCCGTCGAACTCGAAGACCACATCCCCGAGCCGCGGGCCGGGCGGGATGTAGATTTCCAGGTCTGCGCGGCGGCTCTCGGCTTCCTGGTTCAACAGCTTTTCATAGGACGTGATGCGCGCCTGCCCCTTCGACTGGCGCGCCTTCGGTGACATGCGGATCCATTCGAGCTCGCGCTCGAGGGTCTTCTGGCGCTTCGATTCGGATTTCTCCTCCTGGCGGATGCGCTCCTGCTTCTGTTCGAGCCACGACGAGTAATTGCCTTTCCACGGGATGCCGTAACCGCGGTCGAGCTCGAGGATCCAGCCCGCGACGTTGTCGAGGAAGTAGCGGTCGTGTGTCACGGCGATGACCGTGCCCTTGTACTCGCGCAGGTGATGCTCCAGCCACGCCACGGACTCGGCGTCGAGGTGGTTGGTCGGCTCGTCGAGCAGCAAAATGTCCGGCTCCGTGAGCAGGAGTCGGGTGAGGGCGACGCGGCGCTTCTCTCCGCCCGAAAGCACTTTGATCGGAGTATCGCCCGGCGGACAGCGCAGGGCATCCATCGCCAGCTCGAGGCGGTTGTCGAGGTTCCAGGCATCATGCTTGTCGAGTTCCTCCTGCAGTTTGGCTTGTTCGGCGACCAATGCATCGAAGTCTGCATCCGGCTCGGCGAACTTCGCATTGACCTCGTCATAGCGCCTCATCAAATCGACGATGGGCTGCACCGCCTCCTTCACGACCTCGATGACGGTCCTGGTCTCGTCGAGTTTCGGTTCCTGCTCGAGCAGACCGGTGGTGTAACCGGGACTTCTGGCGATCTCGCCGGTATAGTCGTTGTCCTGCCCAGCCATGATGCGCAGCAGCGTGGACTTGCCGGCGCCGTTCAAGCCGAGCACGCCGATCTTGGCGCCGTAGTAGAAGCCGAGCGAGATGTCGCGCAGGATCTGTTTGTTCGGCGGGACAAAGCGTCCCACACGGTTCATGGAGTAGATGACTTGCGTTGTTTCGTTTGACATGAGTTAGAGAATAGAGAATAGAGAGTAGAGAGTAGAGAGTAGGTGGTCGAGTAGCGCCGAAGGCGCGTATCGAGACCAGACGAGTGGGGTGATTTTACCTTGTTTCACCACCAGGGGCACGAAGGTTTAAGGGATGGAACCTCATGGAGCCGGTCTCCAGAGCCAGATCGTACCATCGGAGGAGCCGCTTGCCAGGGGGAGACCATCGGGCAGGAAGATGACGCTGTTGGCGGAGAACGCCGCGTCGTTCACATTGTCGGCGAAAGAGGCGTTTAACGCTCTTATTGACCATTAGGGGGACCTACTTGAATAAATTTTTATTGATGCTATACTGGTTACAGAAACCACGCAAGTAGAGCATCCAGATACCAACAGGGTTCGCAGCCATCCATTGTCAAAGCAGTTGTAAGGAGGTCAAGATGAGTATTGGTGATCTTTATGCTGAATTAGGGGTTGACTTTCAACCCGACGATCGACAAAAGTTTCTGCAGGAATTTGCGGATGTAGCCCGCGACTATCAAAGTCATTTGGGGCCGGCAGAGGGAAAAGGGATACGCACTACCCAGCTTGAGGAATTGGCGGCGGAACTTGGCAAGGATGTGGTGACATTCTCCCCCCAATTAACCGCACTGGCGTTGAGCAAGAAAATGTTCACTGACCTTAAACTGGAAGTACCTCCGGCTATCGCCAGTCTGCTCCGGCGTTACGATTTTTACCTGGTGAATTTCCCGATCACGGTGCATCCCAGGCCCGGCGGGGGGTTCGTCCAATTGGAATCCATTGTCGAATTCAATCCTGGCTCTCCTCCCAAGGAACGCCCCATCGCCTATCAGATCTTTCCCCAGGATGAATGGCAGTCGATCATTCACGCCTGGCAGGGCGTCAGGGTCGGCTTGAATGAATCCTTTGAATTCAAGATCGATCCAATCCAGGCGGCTTCCGGGCTGCCGGCACTGGACTCCCCGGCAAAAGCCGCCATAGAACTCAAGCTGGCTGGCAAAGCCGGGCTGGTCTTTGGTCCCTTCGATTACGATATCAGACGCCCGAAGATCGTCGGTCGTGGTCAGGGGAACGTGAAAGTCTACTGGCGCATGGAGAGCGAGGAAGCTATCACACAGGAGCAGCCTTGTTTAGGGGTCGTCCTCCAGGTTCCGAAAGATGTACCGCGGGTGGATATCAATGGCGTCTTGAAGGCTCTCCCGACATTTCATTACTTTACTGCTGAGGTTCGCAATCTGGCGGAATTCATGTCCAGCCTGGGCGCCAACTTCTTTAAAAAAGGCGCGCCTGTTACCCACGATATGGTCTGGGAAGACATTACAGCCGGCGTTAATTAGGAGCGAGGAGGTCGATGATGGCAGAAAAAAAGGACTACGATCAGTTCCGGCTGAAAATAAATGCCAACGATTCGATCGAGACTACACATTTCGATACCGCCAATCAGGAATATCCCGGGCCGGAGGGGCAGGTCGATGATTCTGAGTATTTAAGGCAGGATATCCGGAACCGTCTTGAAAAACTGGGCGAGGGCACGCTGGAAGGAGATCAGATCCAGTTCCTGGGGCGTGATTTGTACCGCGCCATCTTTCCGGGAAGAGTGGGTGAGTTTTTTGACCAAACCCTGCAAAATGTCCTGCAGGAGCGGGATCGCCAGGGCGAGAAAAAAGACCGCTGGCTGCGCGTGATCATCGATGTTCATCCCAAGTCTTCCGTTTTTGCCTGGCCGCTGGAGTTCCTGTTTTGCCCTCGCAGGGAGCTATGGCTGGCAACCGAACGGTCTTTCCTCGCCCTCTCGCGCCATCTCACCCTCGAAGGGACCCTGGACCTCAGTCGTCAGGCTCCACCCTTGCGCGCGCTGGTCATCATCAGTGACCCGACCGACTTGCGCGGTGTGATCAGCGCCAAGGTCCTGGAGGAGATCGGCCAGCTGGCCAACACACCTTCCGGCGGCGAGGAAAAGAGCATGGATGTCAAGGTGCTCGGCCGGGTCAAGAATTATCAGAAGGAGACGCCCGGCATCGATTACCTTGACCAGCCGGCGAAGTACGAGAATATCACGGACTTGATCAAGGAGAATTGGCGGCCGCACGTGCTTCATTTCATCGGGCATGGGAAGTTCGACCAGAGTCAGGGTTTCCTGGGGTTGATGAAGGATGAAGAAGGCCGGGAGGTGGATTGGACCAGCGCGGATGATATTTCGCAGTTGTTCTCTGATTGGAAACCACGCCTGGTCCTGCTGCAGGCCTGCCAAAGCGCGCAGTCGGGCACCGAACCGGGTTTCATGAGCCTGGCTGATCGCATCTTCAAACGCAATATCCCGGCTGTGGTCGCCATGCAATACAGCATCGCAAACGACTATGCCACCATCTTTGCGCATGGATTTTATGAGGCGCTGCGGGACGGCAAGGATGTGGACGCTGCTGTTCAGATCGGACGCTCGAAAATCACTGCCAAAGCCCGCTGGGCCAAGCGCGATTTTGGCGCACCGGTGCTGTTTACCTACCGGCCCGATGCGATCATGCAGCCAATCACCTCCCGCATAGCCAGGACTCGTCCGTCGCTCGCCGCGGATAAACCCAACCCGTCTCTGTCGACCGGCCAACGGGTGGCTCGCAAGATCGAGAACGCGCTGAAATATCTGGAGGATACGGGCGGGGAAGTGGATGTGGATCGAGCCAGGACCTGGATGGATGATGTGATCGACCTTAAAGATGATTCGCTGGTAAAGGTAAAAAACATAGTCAGCGATGCCAGGGAATGCCTGGATATGCAGGAAATCGACGGGGCGATAAAAAGGTTGAAGCAGGCACTGCGTTCCCCGGAACTAAAGTTGTCCATGACCGATGCCAAACCAACGCGAGGCTTCGAAAGCGGAGGGGAGCAGCCAAAGCTCCCGCCAAAGGGCCCGGCTGACCGCGGTCCTTTACCCGGCCGCCGTTAGAAAGAGAGCGCAAACATGCCAAACCCGAACAGCGATATCACCAGTGATGAATTGATGGCAGCCTATTTGTCTCTGCAGGGGAACGATCCGGTCAGGGCTGAAAAGGCTTTCAAAAAGGTGCTGCGTTCCGACCCGCATAACGTCCAGGCGCTCATCGGCCTGGGGCAGGTTCATGAGCTGCAGGGGGAGCGCCAGCAGGCTTTGAAAAAATACCAGCGGGCAGTCAAACTTGCCCCCAAGGATCCGACCGGTTACGCCTTGAGCGGCGATGCGTATCTCGCTTTGGGCAAATATGCAGAAGCCCTGAAGTCCTATGCCAAAGTGATCAAACTGGCGCCGAAGGAAAGCGAAGGTTATCGTCAGAGCGGGAATGTCTACGCCGAGCAGGGGAAGCTCGAGCAGGCGCTGAAGATGTACGCTCTGGCGGTCAAACACAACCCAAAAGATGCCGCGGCTTATTTCAACATGGGCCAGGTCTACAGTGTCCGCAATGAGCATAAGCAGGCACTGCAACAATTTCGGCGGGCAGCCAGGCTGGACCCTGATGACCCGGTGAGCCATCTCGGAACCGGCGATGCGTATTTCGCCCTGGGTAAACACGAGCAGGCATTGCAGGCCTATGCTAAAGTGATCGAACTGGCGCCGAAGGAAAGCGAAGGCTATCGTCAAAGCGGGAACGTCTACGTCGCGCAGGGGAAGTTCGAGCAGGCGCTGGAGATGTATCGTCTGGCTGTCAAACACAACCCGCAGGATGCCGATGCCTATTTCAACATGGGCCAGACCTACGAAGCCCGCGAGCAATACGCTCAGGCCTCGCAGCAATATCAGCGGGTGGCTAAGCTGGTACCCGATAATCCAAATGTCCATGTCACGAACGGCGAGACGTATTTCACCCTGGGTAAATATGCAGCCGCCTTGCGGGCTTATGCCAAAGTGATCGAGCTGGCGCCGAAAGATAGTTTAGGGTATCGGCGCAGCGGCGATATCTGCCTGGCGCAGGGCAAGTACGAGCAGGCGCTGGAAATGTATCGCCTGGCGCTCAAACGCAACCCCAGGGATATCGATGCCCATTGCAGCATGGGCACTGTCTACAAGGAACAGCGGGATTACAAGCAGGCATTTCGCAAATATGAACACGTGATTGCGATCGCGCCGGACAGCCCGGCTGGCTACGGCAATCGCGGCGATACCTACTTCGACCTGGGACTCTATTCGGATGCGTTGAAGGATTACACCCGGGCGATCGAGCTGATGCCGGAGGCAGGCATCGGCTATCGGCGCAGCGCGGACGTCTATGCCGCGCAGGGAAAACTGGAGAAAGCTCTCACCCTCTATCGCCGGGCGCTCAAACACAATCCCATGGATCCGGATGCTCATTTCAATATGGGGCAGGTCTATATCACCCAGGGCAAGCTCGAAGAGGCGTTAAAGTGTCTGGACAGCGCCATCGAGTTTCAGAAGGATAGCCCGTCGGCTTATCTGGCGCGCGCCGATATCAACTTCGCCCTGCAGCGCTTTGGTCCCGCCCTGCTGGACTACGACAGGGTGGTGGCGCTGGCGCCCAAACAGGCGGATGGGTACTGGGGACGCGCCCAGGTTTACGATGCGCAGGAGGCTTACGAAGAAGCGCTCGAGGAAGTGAACAGGGTGCTCGAGCTGACCCCCAAAGATCCACAGGTCATGAACGCCCGGGCTCGCTTGTATTACGATCAAAAACACTATGCGCTGGCAGGGGAGGATTATTCGAAAGCCCTGAGGCTGGCGCGCAAAACGAGGGATCGGGAACAGGAAAAGACCGCCCTCAACGGCCTGGCTTTATCTTTGTACCTGACCGACGAATTCGCGCAGGCATTGCCCTGCCTCGATGCGCTGCTGGCGCTGGATCCTAACGATGTCTGGGTGCTGCAGCTTCAGGGCGATATCCTGTCCGAGGCGGCATTCTATGAACAGGCAAGCGAGCGCCTGCTGCAGGCCGTCGCGCTCGACCCGGCCTCAGCCGATAGTTATGCCGGCCTGGGCTGGTGTTATGAGAATATGGGACCGGGATATGCCGACAACTCCAAACAGGCTTATCAAAAAGCCCTGGAACTGGACAAAGAGAATCTCTGGACCCTGAAGGGACTTGCCAACGCGCTGAATTTGACAGGCGAGGTTGAAGCCTCCAGAGAAAAGTACACGGCTGTGATCGCGGAAGCGGACCGGCGGAATTTGACGGGCGCCGATGATAAATCGCTGATCGGCTGGTGTCACTATTGCCTGGGGCAGTATGAGGAGGCTGCCAGCTCCCTGAAGGAATGCCTAGCGCTGGATTCCGGTCATCACTCCACCTGGTTCGACCTCGCCCTGGCACAGATGTGTATGGGCGACTACGATCAGGCCTGCCAGACCTACCGGGATAGCCTGGAAAAGATCAAAACAAAGAACGAACTGAAACGCCGCGGCTTGATCTATATCGCTTTGGATGACTTGAAGCTGGCAGTCAGGGACCAGCCAAAATTAAAGGACGTCAGGGAAGCGCAGGAAGTTACAGGATTATTGGAAACAGAATGGGAGTCGTTGAAAGAATTGAAGCTCCCGGCGTAGTTGACGTGCATGGGGGAGGGGAGGGCAGAGAGTAGAAAGTAGAAAGTAGAGAGTAGGGAGTAGAGGGCAGGGAGGGGGCTGCTGCTCACGCGGCTGGACGACACAGGTTTGGGATGCCCACATGACGAATGAATCCAGCGGGACAACGATCGCTTTGTTCAGGTGTACGGAGTTGATTCTGTATCCAGGCAGAGAGTAGGGGATAAGGGATTGTGCTATACTTTGATTAAACATGCCCAGCCTTGAATCCATCTTCGACTTTATGTTTACTGACCATGCCCTGACGGAAATGGCGAGGCGTGGAATCTCTCAGGAACATGTGAAAAATGTGCTGGCAAACCCTGAGCAAATGGAATGGATTCGAGAAGCACGGGCAGTGTATCAGGCAAAGTACAATATGGGTGAACCACCAAAGATGTATCTCTTGGAGTCTTTGTGGATATTGACCGCAAGCCGCCTCATGTTGTGACTGTTTATCGAACCAGTAAGATTGAGAAGTATTGGAGATAAACCATGAAAGTGATTTATGACCGTGAAACGGATGCGTTAACAATTATTTTCGCTGAAACTCCCGTCGCTGAAAGCGACGAGGATAAGCCTGGTGTGATCCTGGATTATGATGACAAAGGCAATCTTGTCTCGCTGGAGATACTGGATGCCTCACGGCGGGTTACCGTACCCAGTAAGATCGAGTATCAAGTATCATTGGCAGCGTGATTCGATGATGTAAACAAAGAACTCCGAGATCGTGAAGAGTCTCGGAGTTTTGTTTTTAGCATCCTATGCAGCTCACGGAGCCAGTCCCCAGAGCCGGATCGTGCCGTCTGTGGAGCCGCTTGCCAGGGTCAGGCCGTCGGGCAGGAAGACGATGCTTTTCACGTCCGAGTTGTGACCGGACAGGCTCGCCAGCAGATTCCCGTCCAGGTCCCAGAGTTGGACGGTGCCGTCTGCGCAGGCGGAAGCCAGTACCTGACCGTTGGCGGAGAAGGCCGCGCCGTTCACATCGTCGCTGTGCTCCAGGACCCGCAGCAGGCTGCCGTCCTCCACCTGCCACAGGCGCACGGTGTTGTCGGCGGAGGCGGATGCCAGGACCCTCCCATCGGGGGAGAAAGCCAGGTCGTGCACGGCATGTGCATGGTCCTCCAGCGTGAACGCGAGCTGACCGTCCGCGACCCGCCAGAGCCGCACCTTCTTGTCGAGATCGCCTGTCGCCAGCAATCGGCCGTCCGGCGAAAAGGCAACCGCGTAGATCCAGTTGGAAAATTCTGTTTCCCACTCCAGCGAGAGGAGCTGCCTGCCAGAAGGGAAACTCAATATTTGGACGCGGCTTTTGTCCAGGCCGACGGCAAGCAATTGCCCGTCTGGTGAGAATGCAGCGGAATAGGCTTTCTCAGACCGCCGGTGCGTGTCCTGCAGGGCGCCGTCGCCGGTGCGCCAGAACTGGATCTCCTCGCCGACAGCCAGCAGCGTTTGCCCGTCCGGCGAGAAGAGCACATCCCGCTGCGCCGGTTCCAGCATGTGCAGCAGGCTGCCATCCTCGACCCGCCACAGGCGGGCAGGGGCGCGCAAGCCTCCGGCAGCCAGTATTTGCCCGTCGGGGGAAACGTCCAGGCTCCAGATCCCGTCGGTGCAGCCGCCCCATGTCTGCACCAGGCTGTGATCCGCCAGCCGCCACAGCGTTAGCTTGGACCCCAGGACAGCCAGGGATGTCCCGTCCGGAGAGAAGGCGATCTGGCTGCCCGGGATTGCCGGGGATTCGAGTGGTTTCCCTGTCGTTGCGTCCCAGAACTTGACGGGGTCCCCGTTCCCAGCCAGGACTTTCCCATCGGGAGAATACCCCAGGTCGGCGACCCAGCCGGGCCCGGTCGTGACGATTTTGTCGATCCGTTTCCATTCGCTCACCAGCCAGAACTGGACGGTCCGGTCGACCGAGGCGGTCGCGAGCACGCGTCCGTCCGGTGAAAACGCCAGGCTGGTGACATCGTCGCTGTGACCCTCGATGCTGCGGATCAGGCGTCCGTCTGCGCTGTCACGGATGGAGAACGTGCGGGTCTCCGTTCCGACGACGAGCAGGTCACCCCCCGGCGAGAACGTCAGCGCGGTGACCCGGGTCGGCGATCCCCAGTTTTCCTCCCTGAACTCAGCCTGCAGTGTCCCATCCTCCACGCGCCAGACCCTGACCCTGCCCTCGTGCGATTCGATCTCGTATGCCGCCGAAGCCAGCAGCCTGCCGTCGGGTGAGAAAGCCAGGTGCTCGACGCGGCCCGCGTGCCCCTCCAGCGCGCGGACGAGGGTACCGTCCTCCGCAGCCCACAGGCGTAGACCGCCGTCCTCTTCGCCGGCTGCGATCAGGCGCCCCTCGGGCGAGAACGCCAGGGACCAGACCCAGGCGCCGGTCTCGATCGGCGGCAGTTCCGCGAAGGTCCGGGGATCGTAGCGGTACACCCCGATCGAAGTGGACACCGCGATCAGGTTCCCGTCCGGGGCGTATGCCAGGTCGGTGGGGACGCCCAGTCCCAGGCGCCTCAGCGGGACGATTCGATTGGCATTTGCAGCGGAGAGACTGACCGGCGTGGGGGCGGCAGGGACCGGCGAGGCAGTCGGGGTCGCAGGCGGAGGCTGAGTCGCCGCAGGAGACGGCTGAGGCGGCACCGCCGACCCGGGAACACAGCCCGCCAGCCAAAGGAGCAGGAACAGAGCGAAGAAGGCGCGTTTGATATTCATGGGACCCTCCCTGGTATGTGCGCGAAGGAACGATTAGCAAATTATACAGTGGAGAGGGAGGGGATAGAGAAGAGAGAGTAGAGAGTAGAGAGTAGAGAGCAGAAAGCAGGGGGAGTTTGCTTCCTGCTTTGGTTGCATAATTTAAGCATGGCACGCACACTTTCTTTGGAGAAAATCCTTGAAATCCTCCGCCGGCAAATCCCATTGCTCGCGGAGCACTACAGCGTGGAAAAACTGGAGGTGTTCGGGTCGTATGTCCGTTCGGAGCAGAAGAAGGACAGTGACCCGGATATTCTGGTTACGTTCAAGGAAGCCCCGAGTTTGTTGACGTTTATTGCAATTGAAAATTACCTGTCTGACCTGCTGGGGGTCAAGGCGGATCTGGTCATGAAAGATTCGCTCAAGCCGAAAATCGGAGAGCGGATCTTGCGTGAGGCTGTTCCCGTATGAAGCGCGAATGTGAAGATTTGCCAGTCATTATTCCACTCTTGAAAAAGATATTGAAATAGAATACATAGCGCTGGACCACTCAGGTCTGGGATGCCGAGATGTCGGGGGAGGCGGGCAAGAAAACGATCGCCTTGTTCAGGTGTACGCAGGTGATTCTTCATTCACGCGTGGGAGAATACAGAGAGTCGGGAATGGGGAATAGTACTTTGAAGATCCGCGCTTCAGAATCGCCTTGACTATGGTTTAATAAGCAAGGAGATTTTCAAATGAAAACTCATGCAAACAAAAAAGGTCAGATCGTTATTCCCTCAATATTACGAAAGAAATATGGAATAAAAGAAGGTACTAGAATTATTCTCCTTGATACTGAAGATTCTATTGTTTTAAAGCCGATAACAGATCAGTACCTGAAAAAGCTACAAGGTTCTTTGCGAGGCACAGGGGTATTGAAAGCATTAATTGCTGAAAGGCGTAAGGATAGTCTTAGATAGTTGTAAAACCAATTTCTTGTAAATATTCAAAAGTGGGATCATAATACTCATGCTTACGAGTTAAATCCTCTGAATTTCCCGATGGGACAACAATAACCATTCCTTGTCTTGCTCTTGTTAAAAGAACACGGTAGGCATTCTTTAGATAGTGTTGTCTTTCAGGTTTTTTGATTCGATTCCACTTGTCCCCAACGAATGAGAAGTGTTCCCAGCCGTTTTCGGTGTGACGGAAATCAGCGTCCCAAGTCACGCAAGCCCAATCCAATTCAAGTCCTTGCACGTCAAACTCTGTGACTACATCCTCAAGGTAATAAGAAGAACGGACATCCTCTTTTCCATCGAGGAACCAGTGAATTGGGTCTACAGGTGACTTCACATCGATTGCATGAGGCTTAAGTCGCTCTGCCTGAGAGGAAACGACGATTCCATATCGTTCTGATCCACGAGCCTGGGCCTTTAGCCATTTCTTTGCGTTAGCAAGATCACGAGTAATTACGATTGGGTATTTGTCTTGAATTTTCTTTAATGTCTTCTGTGCTTCTTCGGGTTGTAAATCCAAGAGTTGCTTGACTAGAAGAGATACATGTTCGGCACGGAAAGAACGCATGGAAACAGAAAGGTGTAGCTCTTCTTTGTATGTGACATTTTTACGCGCCTTGATTTTACCCAACACTTTTTCTGTGCTATATTCGCTGTCTGTGAGTCGCGGGGAAATGTAAACATGCCAATTGGGGAAGGAACGGTCTAGCGACTCAATCCATTCGCTAATGCCTGCCTCTCCTGTGTTAATCTCCTGGCCACCACCGATAAGGCAAACAACAACTGCCCAATCAGGATGACGGTCCAGACAAGAAATTAAGAACTCTGGTTCTGACGCGTGAAAATTTATATGACCACGCTTGCGGTGCATAAACTTTGCTGTCTGTTCCAAATCCCAGGCGCGTTGTGCTTCATCAAACAGAGCAACGTGTTCAATGGGTGGTCTTTTGATGTCAATTAACCCCTCATCACGAAAGTTATGAACGTTCTGAATAAATAGCTTTACCTCGCTTTTCACTTCACCTTTCTTTAGTCTTTTCCCCTTTTCTTTTGCTTGCCTAACTCTATCCCGTGTCAGTGCCTCCCTAAGAATCTCAACAAGTGGTCCGTTGCCCGACAAAAACACACTATAAAGCTCATTATCTTTATCGAAGTGCTTGGTAGCAATATTCAAACCAACCAGTGTTTTGCCTGATCCTGGAACACCTGTTACAAAGCAAATGGATTTTTGCGATTTTTCTTTTGAACATCGAATAATATCGGAAACCGCGTCAGATGTTTGGCTAAGATTTATGGCACTCGCATCGCTACGAGAAATCTCGCTTACTGAATGACCACTGTACAATGCCATTGCTGCTTCAATGATGTTGGGAGTTGGTTGATACCTTCCTGCTTCCCATTGCTCCACATTAATATTCTCCCCCTCAGCAAAACTTATAACGCTCATGATTACTTGGCTTAGTAGTTCCTCATTGCTTTTTATGGGATGAATTAATTTATCGTTGTGCAGAGTTGTGTAAACAGCAGTAGATGCTGTCTTCGCCTTCGTAGCAATTAGTATCGGGGCAATATAATGCTCATGGCTCGTTTCGTGGAAATTCTTTAAATCAAGGGCATAATCCCAGACTTGATCAATTGCGTAAGGCGGGAATTCTTTTTCTCCCACCTTGAATTCTAGAACAAAAATTACTGACCCAATAATCAATACCACATCAATTCTTTTCCCCATTCTGGGAATTGAATATTCAAAATATATTGAGCCTTTATATGGCTGCAAAGCGCTTTTCAGAATTTGGATTTCTTCTAGCCAAGCATCTCGTTGAGTTTGCTCCAGAGCAAAATCGCTGCTTCGTGCAAGTTTTCCGAGTATTTCATCGCTTGTGGTTTTGAGGAAGTTTGTAATTGTGTCGGAGTAATATTCTCGTCTCATATATCCCTCTGTTTCGGTTCAGAGAAGGATCCTTTGGTTTTATAAGGATACAGTCAAACAACGAATTGGACAAGGCAACAGTACCTGACGTTTCTATTGTTTGTATCCCAGCAGGGAAGCCCTGGAGTCGCGCTACAGCCGCTTCACGCGGGTGTGAAGGACCCATCTCCCCGCCCTTCCCAAATGGGAAGGGGGCTGGTCGCGTGACAGGTTTGGTGGCGTTCCAAAGCGATGTTTCATATTGGAGCAAAAATAGCTCCTCCCCCTTGGGGGAGGCGGGGGAGGGGTTTTGAATTAGAATTGCTGCATGCCTGTCAAAAACATCATCCCAGGTCAAAAAGTAAGCAAAGAAAAACTTCAACGTGCAAAAGAACTCCGCCGCGAGATGACACCTGCCGAAAAGATTCTCTGGCAGGAATTGCGGGCGAACAGGCTGGGAGTCCATTTTCGGAGGCAGCAGGTCATTGCAGGGTTTATCGTCGATTTTTATTGTCACAGGGCGGCACTGGTCGTTGAAGTGGATGGAGATATCCATGATTTGCAGCAGGAAGAGGACGCCAGGCGGGAAAAGGCTTTGAATGAGATAGGGCTCAGAATTGTCCGCTTTCGGAATGATGAGGTCTTGAAAAACTTATCCATAGGAGTGGAGAAGATCAAAGAAATGATTTTGACGCTGGTATAAGATTTTACCAACTACCCCGGCAGGGAAGTCCTGGAGTGGCGCTGCAGCCGGTTCATGAGGATATGAATCGCAAGGGGCAGCAGGACGAGAGCCTGCGGTACATCAGGCTTTTAGTTTTGCAAGTCACCGCAAAAATTGTGTAATTCAATGATTATGATGCTATACTTATTTTAAAAGGAGTTGCCATGTCTACACTTGCTGAAATCGAGGGGATCGGTCCTGTCAATGCTGCCAAGCTGAACAAGGCTGGGGTCCGAGGCACGAATGGGCTGCTGCAAATGGGCGGTACCCGAAAGGGACGCCTGGAACTTGCCAAAGCTACAGGTTTTGCACCCAAGACAATCCTGGAATGGGTCAACCGGGCGGACCTGTTCCGCGTCAAAGGGGTCGCGACCCAGTACTCCGATCTGCTGGAAGCCGCCGGGGTCGATACCGTGGTCGAACTGGCAAAGCGCAAACCCGAAGCCCTGCTTGAAACCATGGCAAAGGTGAATGCCAAAAAGAATCTCGTCAACCAGCTGCCTGCGCTGAGCCTGGTCAAAGCCTGGGTGAAGAATGCAAAGTCCCTGAAACGGGCTGTGGAATACTAAACCACAAAAAACTTCCGATGAAAACATCGGAAGTTTTTATTTATCAGCGGCTCATTGGGCGTGTCAGGCTGGGGATTCGGCAGTATCGTCGGTTTACAAGGGCGGGATAACATCGAGTAAGATTAGCCCCGGCGACTCCTTCAAGGTACACCGGGAGGTAAGATGAAAACGAAAGAAGAGATCGTACACAACTGGCTGCCGCGCTACACCGATACCTCGCTGCGGGAGTTTGGCAAATATATTCTGCTGGTCAACTTCGAAGAGTACCTGCACATGTTTTCGGCGTGGTACAACGTCCCCGTCCGCGGGGTTGGGAAGCCGATGCCCACCGTCACCGCCGAGGGCATCACCCTGATCAACTTCGGGATGGGGAGCCCGAATGCCGCCACCGTGATGGACCTGCTGAGTGCGATCAGACCGCGTGCCTGCCTGCTGCTCGGGAAATGCGGCGGACTCAAGAAGAAGAACAATCTCGGCGACCTGATCCTGCCGATCGCGGCGATCCGCGGTGAGGGGACCTCCGGCGATTATTTCCCACCGGAAGTCCCGGCGCTGCCGGCATTCAATCTGCAGAAAGCCGTCTCGACCACCATCCGGGACTACGACCGGGACTACTGGACGGGCACCGTCTACACCACCAACCGCCGCGTCTGGGAACACGACGATAAGTTCAAGGCGTATCTGCATCTCATCCGCGTCATGGCGATCGACATGGAAACGGCGACGCTGTTCAGCACCGGTTTTTACAACCGGATCCCCACGGGCGCGCTGCTGCTGGTCTCTGACCAGCCGATGATCCCCTCGGGCGTCAAGACCGCCAGGAGCGATAAAAAAGTGACGGAGGAGTTTTTGGAAATGCACCTGCGCATCGGCATCGACTCGCTCAAGCAGTTGATCAACAAAGGAGAGACGGTCAAGCATTTGCGGTTCTAGAGCTTGCTCCGTCATTGCGAGGAGCGCCGCGCGGAGCGGGCGGCGCTGGGAGCATCGAAGAAATTACTTGCAGGCTTCCGATTGCCTTTCCACGGGCAAGCCAAACGCTTCATAGACGGGCACGCCATCCCACTCGGCAGGAATGGGCAGACCGAGGGCGAAGGCGGCGGTTGCCGCGGTGTCCATCGTGTGGATGGGAGTCGTCAACGGCCTGGCAACGATGCCCGCTCCTGAGGCGATCCAGGGGATGGTCATGTCTTCGGGGGAATTGGAGCCATGGGTGGACTCGTGACCGCCGTGGTCAGATGTGACGATGAGCAGCGTTTCGCCCCGTAAGCCGCGTACCTCCAGTTCGTCCAGGAATTGTTTCAGCGCCTGGTCGGCGCGGAAGAGGACACTGAGCTGCTGGGGCGAAAGCCAGCCATAGGAATGTCCCATCCCGTCCGTGATGCCAAAGTGGATGAACAGGACGCCGAAGTCCTGGGGAAATTCATCGAGCAGTCGTTTCATCAGGACCGTGTCACGGTCATTGACATAGACGGCGTTATCGAGGCTGGAGGGTTCGGTCAGCTGGATCAGTTTTTTCTTGGTGACGTACATGTACGTTTGTAAACCCGCCGCGTGCGCGACGTCGAACAGGTCCGTGCCCTGGGCGACTCCGTTTTCGGGCATGTAGTCATTCCAGTTCACGCCATGTTTGGATGGGCAGGTCCCGGTCAGCATGGAGGCATGCGCCGAGAGTGTGACGCTTGGGTATGTAGTCTGCGCGACGAGGGAATAGGCGCCGCCCTGCATCAGCTCGATCAGATTCTGCATGGGCGCCAGCGCGATCGCATCGGGGCGGAGACCGTCGATGGACAGGATCACGACGCGGCGGGCGCGCGGTGTGGGGGTTGGCGTCGCAGAGGGTGTGGCTGTCTCGGTGGGAGGCAGCGTCGCAGTCACCGTTGGCGTCAGGGTCGGCGTCTGCGTCTGCGTGGCGGTCGCGGTCGGCGGCGCGAAGGGCGCTCCGAAACTTTGGATCTGACAGGCGAACAGGATCAGGATGGAAAAGATGGATAAGAGTAGTTTGCGGGGGCTGTTTGACGACATTGCGATCGATTCCTTATGAAGGTGGGACTCTGATAAAGGTCAGCGCGGGTCACGATGGGTGAAGGGTGTCGGTGTGAAATAGGTTTCCGGCGTGGCAAGCGCCATGCCAATGATCGGGAAGCTTCCTTCTGCGAGCGTGGTGCCTGCCTCTGTCGAAATGACGAGGAAACTGAATGTTTCCCCGACCGGCAGGGTTTCACCTGTGCAGGAAACATTGATGGAATATTTCCTGGCTCTTTTGCATTCATAGATATATTCGCCTTCTGCATGCCGGATCTTTATATGAAAATCCGGTGAGGAACCATTCACCAGGAGATTGATGACCATATCTCCAGACCAGTTCGAGCGGAAGGATAGGATGCACGGCCTGCTCGGCCTCGAACTGCAATAGCCGAATCCTGGCAGAGGTTCATGGGTCCCCACGCTGCCCGGTTCGCCTTTCCACTCCTTCCAGGCAAGGGTTGTTCCGGATATGCACAGGATCAGGAGAAGTACCAGCAGGACGGCTCCCGTGATCCAGCGCTTTCGATTCACACGAACCTCATGCGACCATGAATAGCTGCGTGGAGAACATGAGGGTTCCCCGCTTTGTTTATGCGATCGAGGAGTTGAACGCCGGCTGTCATGGTGGAATGATTTTACCGTAGAAATAAGTTGTGAAAGTTTGCCAAACAGCTTCACCACGGAGCACACAGAGTTTTTTCTTTTGTTTACTCCGGAAATGCGCGCAAAACCTGATATACTCGCGCGTCATTTGTTGCTTGCATGTGTTTACAAATAAAGCAGACATGCATATAACACGAAAGGAGAAAATGAATGAGTGGTTCCAATGAGTATTGGGGCATTTCCTCCAGCATCGATCTGTATGAATGTGATCTCGGGCTGATGCAGGATGCCGATGCGATCCGCGAGTTCGTCAGGGTTCTATGCGATCGCATCCAGATGCGGCGCTATGGCGAGACACAGGTCGTTCATTTTGGAGATGATCCGCGTGTGACGGGCTTTAGCATGACGCAGCTGATCGAAACATCCCTGATATCGGCTCATTTTGCAGATGCAAGCCGCGCGATCTACCTGGACGTGTTCAGCTGCGCAGCTTACGAACCTGAAGATGCGGCAACGTTCGCGGCTGAATATTTCAAAGCCGCAAGATATAACCTCAATGTTACGTATCGAAAATAATTTAGTGTCTATCCTTGATTACCTTACACTTTCAAAATCCGGACGCTGACTCACGCTGAAAACGCAGTTTTTTGTCTTGAATCAGCGAAAATCAGTGTTT
>JAFGCG010000083.1 GCA_016932715.1 Anaerolineales bacterium | reverse complement strand
GCAATACAAAATCTACACCCTTCGGTGGCCCTTTCATAGCCTTAGTTTTTAAGGTTCAAATTGAATTTTCCAACATGAACTAGCTATAGGGTTACAAATTCTGACAATCTATCTTCCCTTGATAGCATTGGCGCGCATCCTGAGGATTCTCATGGAAATGGAATTCAGAAGCCGGCAAGGAACTCAGCCCAATTCGTTGGTTGAGTAATGGCGCTCTGGCACCACGTAGAACAAAATCATTTCGGCTTGGCTACGGGGCACACTTTTTTCCATGTAATCCTCTGGTTTTCAAATCCATTGAATCTTGATTTCACCATCCAGCGGCTTGAATTCCCCATCCCCTGTGACCAGATCCGCCTTTTTGCATTTAGCTAATGCTGCGGCAAAACAATCTGCATAGGACATCTTGTTTTGTGATTTGAAGCGCGCCGCTTCCTGTGTCAGGCTCCAGTCGGCGTCTTCAAAATGAATTCGCAAGTCGCTTAGGATTTTCACGCTCGCGTTGGCTTCCTCTTCCGAAACCTCCCGCGCCACGGTATACCAGACCTCACCCACATTCACCACACTCATGTAAATGGGAATCTGCTCCTCGTGCGCCGTGGCGATCAACTCCTCGACCTGTTCCCCCGAAGGCTCATCTTCAAGGTAGGCAATCACCGCCCAGGTATCCAGCACATATGCTTTTGCCTTCTTTGCCATGTTACAACTCCCGTTCGCGTTTCTTTTCAGCCATCAGCGCCTTCATCAATCCCTTACCTTTGTATTTTCCCCGCAGGCTGCGAATATACTCGCGGGTAACAGGGGTGAGAATGATCTGCCGCGTGTCTGTGTTCACATCAATTTGAAGATAAGTTCCATCCTTGATCCCCAGTTGCTTGCGGATCTTGGAAGGGATGACAACTTGCCCCTTCGAAGTAGCAACAGTTTCCATCACTTTCTCTCCTTTCAGAACTCGATAGAAATTATAACATGAAACAAAAAGTAAGTCAAATATATTTTATCTTACTTTTCTTAAACACAGCCCCAAAAGGCACTGACGCTGGCTGTCCCAGCACCTGCGCAATTCCCTTCTTTCTTCTTTCTTCTTACTTGTTTACCTGTTTACTTGTTTACCTGTTTACTTATTTCCCTGTATACTTATCCCCATGTCTTCAACGCTGCCCATCCTGCGCGCCCGCCGCGACCGACGGCTTGCCCGCCAGCGTCTCAGCGAGGCTCGCAAGCGGGACAGCCTCCTCAGCGTGGGGATCGTCCTGTCGCTTTTGATCGCGGCCTGCATCACCGCAACTGCATTTTCCTATGGCAGCCTGACGAACGACCTCCCCTCGATCGAGGTTCTCCCGCAGTTGCTCAATCCACCCGATGGGCTTCTGCTGCAGCCCACGCGCATCTATGACCGCACGCGCAAAAACATCCTGTTCACGTTTGCTCCGGACGATGCGCCGCGCCGTTATATTCCGCTCAGCGACGCCAACCCGCAGCACCTGCCGAAGTCATTGACGGAGGCGGTCATCGCGCTCAGCGACCCCGGCTTCTGGCGTCACTCCGGGTATAGCGTTGTGGGGATCACCGATCCGGAATTACACCCGACCCTTGCCCAGAGACTTGTCTTCGAGCTGCTGCTCTTCGACGAGCCGCCCTCGTTTCGCCGCGCCCTGCGTGAACGGATCCTGGCAGCACAGGTCACGGCGCGCTATGGGCGCACGCAAATCCTGGAGTGGCATCTCAACTCCGCGCACTTCGGTCGTTACGCCTTCGGCGCGGAGAACGCAGCCCAGCTTTATTTCGGGAAATCGGTAACGCAGCTTTCGACCTTCGAAGCCGCGGTCCTTGCCGGGGTGAGCGACTCGCCGAGCCTGAATCCGTACGACGCGCCGCAGACGGCGCTCGAACGCGGGCGTGAGACGGTCAGGCTGATGAAAGCGCAGAAACTTCTGTCGGAGGAAGCGACCGCCAACGCCTTGGGCGAATCGCCGCTCTTCCAGACGCCGCCTCCCCCTCAGCCGCAGCCGGCCGCGGCTTTCATCAACCTGCTCCTCACCCAATTGGATTCCCGTTTCCCGCGTGCCCGCATCGAGCGCGGCGGACTCACGATCATCTCCACGCTGGATTTCGAGCTGCAAAAGGGATCGTCCTGTGTCACCGCCTTTTACGCGGCGAGGCTGGGAGGCTTGCCCGATCCCAGCCTCGCATGTGAGGCGCTGCGCTTCCTGCCGGCCCTGCCGCCCGGGATCCAGGCGGATAACCCCTCTGCCAGCGCGCTCATCACCGACCCGAGGACGGGCCAGATCCTGGCAGCCGTCGGGGAAACGTTCCAGGCGCAGGAAACGCCTTTGCTCGCGGCGCACAGGCCCGGGTCCACGCTGGACGCGTTCGTCTATCTGACAGCCTTCACGCGCGGCTTGAGTCCCGCCTCGTTGATCTGGGACATTCCCGGCAGGACCAACGTCGAAAACCTGGATGGCAAATATCATGGTCCCCTCCGTTTGAGGGTCGCGCTGGCGAATGATTACCAGGCTCCAACTGCGCAGCTGCTTGCGCAAATGGGAGTTGAGAATGTGAACGGGATCGCGGCGTCGTTTGGCGTGTCGCGCCAGGAGCAGTTGTCCCTGCTGGATGCCGCGGGCGCGTACGGAGTGTTCGCACAGGCAGGCGTCTATTTTGGACAGGATGTGAATGAGGCGCTCCAGCCGGTGACGATTTTGAGAGTGGAAGGCAATGACGGCAGCCTGTGGATCGATTGGGCCACGCCCCAGGCGAAGCCTGTCCTGACGCCCGGGCTGGCTTATTTACTGAACCATGTCTTGAGCGATGAAGCCGGGCGCTGGCAATCCCTTGGGCAGCCAAACGTGACGGAGATCGGCAGACCCGCGGGGGTAAAGCTGGGGCAAACCGAAGATGGACTCGATACGTGGGCGATCGGTTATTCGCCTTTGCGCGTGGTCGTCGTGTGGACAGGCACGCGGGAAGAGAGCAGCCTGTCGCCGCGCGTGCCAGCCGTCCTGTGGAACGCGCTGATGCAGCTCGCCTCACAGGATTTGCCGCGCGACGGCTGGGCTATCCCTGCCGATGTTTCGGTCATCAATGTCTGCGACCCTTCCGGCATGTTACCAACGTCCGATTGTCCGAACCTGGTCAGTGAGATTTTCCTGAACGGTAATGAGCCCATCCAGCCGGACAACATGTATCGCAAATACGCAGTGAACCGCGAGACCGGTCTGTTGGCAACCGTATTCACCCTGCCGCAATTGGTGGAGGAGCGTGTCTATCTGGTCGTGCCGCCCGAGGCGCGTTCATGGGCCGAAAGTGCGGGCCTGGAAATTCCGCCTTCGACCTATGATGTCATCCAGCCGCCGCAGGTCAACCCCGACGTAACCATCACCGCGCCGGAACTATTCACAGAAGTGCACGGCGTGGTGAAGATCAGCGGAACCGCGGCCGGAGACGGTTTCGTCTCGTATCGAGTGGTGGCGGGCCAGGGATTGAATCCGCAGAAATGGATCCAGGTTGCAGAAGGTAACGAACCTGTCACAAACGATGTAGTAGCCAGATGGGATACGACGGGTTTGAGTGGGCTGTATGCCGTGCAGTTGCAAGTGGTGAGGGAAGACCAACGGGTCGATACGGCGATCATACAGGTAACAGTAAAATAGCGATTAGCTGCTGTCTGCCAGCCGCGCCCGGCGTTGTTCCAGCAGTTCCTGGATCTTCTCGTACTTCTCACGTGACAAGGGGAACAGCCAGGCAAGCAGGATCGTTCCGCACAACATCGCCGCGCCGAATGGGGAGACGAGCAGGCGGATCATGCGCAGGGCTGTGTCTGTCTGCGTGAAATGCAGAGCGCCGTCGGGGGGGGAGATATAACCGGACCAACCCAATAATTGCAGCGTCATGAAAATGACCAGCGCCCCGGTCAATTTCCGGATGAGGGTGCGGATCCCATAAAAGATGCCTTCCTGCCGGCGGCCCGTGCACAGCTCGTTCCACTCGATCACGTCCGCGAACATGGCATCGGGCAGGGTGTAGGCAGCCGAAACGCCGATCCCCGCCAGAGCCGCGAGCGCGAGCAGATAGGCGATCCCACTTGGTTGAATGGTGAAGATCAGCAGTTCGACGACGATCCAGAAGCTCATGCCCAGCATATAGGCTTCGCGCTTGTTGCGCCAGCGTGCCAGCCACAGCCAGAACGGGATGAACAGAATGCACACGGACATCAAAATGCCAAAGAAGGCCGATTCATAAGCCAGGTTGAAGCCGAAGATGTGAACGGAGGCGAGCAGGTCTCCCCGGGCAACCCAATAGAGCAGAAAATAGGGAAAGGTCACCGCGATCATATCCACCGCGGACCAGTTCAGCAGATGGATTCCCACCGCGTAACGAAAGGGAACATTCTGCCAGGCAGCCCGCAGCGTTTCGCGAAAGGAGATGGATTCGGTTTGTTTGGGCGTATGGGTCTCGCGCACAAAAAGCCCGATCAACAGGAGCGGCAGCGCGCCAATGCCGCCGAAGAGCGCGCCGACCAGCATGAAGCCCTGCTGATGGGTCCCTCCGGAGGCAAGGATCAGGTCGACCATCGCAGGGGCAATAATGACAACCGCCAAGGCGCCTGTCAGCTGGAAGAAGGAGCGGAAACTTGTCAGCGTCGTGCGCTCATCATAGTCGGGAGTCAGCTCCGGGGTCAGAGAAAGGAACGGGACGGAGACCAGGGTCTGCAATGTATCCGCGAGCATAAAGGAGAGGGTTACGTAGAGGAGCAATGCAGTCTGACTCTCCCAATTGGGCGCAGACCAGAGGGTGATGAAACTGAATCCAAAGGGAATGGCAAACCATAAGAGAAAGGGTCGACGGCGGCCCAGGCGAGTGCGCAACCGGTCGCTGAGAATGCCGATGATCGGATCATTGATCGCGTCCCAGACGATGCCAATCAGGGCGCCGAAGGAAGCGAGACGCGGCTCCAGGCCCACAACATCGGTAAGATAGATGGCATAAAAAACGGCGCGCATCATACCCATGCTGGAGATGCCCCAATCCCCCGAGCCGTAGAGAAGTTTTGTCCAAACGGAAAGACGTCGCTTTGAACGTGTGGCGGTCATTGATCGGATGCGCTAGTGTAGCACAAATATGGTCAGGTTCGGGGGAAAAACAAGGGTCTTGCATCCATATTGCCATTCAACTGCCGTTTGCCTTTACAAAACTGGAGGTCTGGTCATCGCTGTTCTGTAGGTTAAACGTATGGCAATAATCCATGCGAATCCGAAAGGCTTTGATAAAATGCCGCGAGTTGTTCCTGCTCACATTCAGTTTTCGGGCTGACCTGAACATCTCTGCCCCACTGAAACTTCAACGCCGCCCAATAACCAATGACCCGAACTGCGCTGCGTCTCAATCTCCTCGTACTATTCCTTCTCTCCGGCTTTTTCCTGCAATCGCCGCCCATTCAAGCGATCGGGGCAGAAAGCGCCCTGACCGATTTCGTGAGCTTTTCGGAATCGGTCCAAAATGGCGAAGCAGAAGTCCTGCGCGGCGTCTACGTACCGAACGTGCTGGCTTTGCCTGTCGTGCAGCAGCCGGCCGATAAGTCTTATTATGTTTCCAGTCATGAAGGGGAGGTAACACAATTTGCCATGGTGTCCAGGTACGGGAATACAGGTCTGCTGGCTCATAACACTCTCTCCGGTCGATTCTTTTCACAGCTTTCCGCTGGACAGGAAGCCCGCCTGGTGTACGGCACGGGGAAGGTTGAGTATTTTGTCGTGACAGAAGTCCTGCGTTTTCAGGCGTTGCAGCCTGAAAGTGTCACCAGTTCATTCCGAAATCTGGATCAGGATGAGGTCCTGTCAGCCGGTGAAATGTTCAATCGCGCCTATGTCGGCGAGCGCCGCCTCGTTTTTCAGACCTGCATCGAAGCGTATGGGAATGCCAGTTGGGGGCGCATGTTTGTCCTGGCTGTGCCGAAACAATAGGAAGGACAGTTACAATCTTGTAAATCGATATTACTGAAATGAAAAGTGGGAATCCATAAGCATTTGTTATACTCTGTAAAAATCATATCCGAAATAGCAAACCTGCTGAAAGGCAGGGACGCAAAGCCATGGGTCTACCATCCCGCCCGGCGGGATCATGACCGCCAGGCTGCCGAAGATAAAAACACGCAAGATCCTTCGCGAGCCTGGCGCATCACCAGGCTCGTTTTGCTGGAACCTTATCCTCTGTTCGTTCGATCACCGCAAGCGAATCGATAAATTCGTCAGCCGGTGGAAACACGTCACCAAAGTGGAAAATCAACGATGCTCAACATTAAAGCCCACCGAACTTCCCGGAACACAGTCCTTCTCCTTGCAATTCTCATCAGCCTGGTCTTCCGGCCCATTCCAGCCCAGGCACAGGGGAATGCCTTCGGCATCCCTGATTTCCAGGATTTTGCAAAATCAGTGCAGAATAACGAAGCAGGTGTCTTGCGCGGTGTCTATGTCCCCGAGATGCTGGCATTCCCGGTCGTTCAACAACCTGCCGGGAATGCCGGGTATGTTTCTCCCACGGACGGTGAAATTACCCAGTTCGACATGGCAGCCAAATTTGGGAATGTGGGCTTACTGGCTCACAACAACTTATCCGGCAGATTTTTCTCACAACTGGCAGCCGGACAGGAGGTCCGCCTGGTGTATGGGGATGGCAAGGTTGAATATTTTGTGATCACCGGAATATTAAAGTTCCAGGCGCTCGAACCTACCAGCCCGTACAGCCAGTTTCGCGATTTGGGCAGCGCCGAAACATTGACTGCCCTGCAACTGTTCAACAAGGTCTATCGCGGCGACCGGCATGTCACGTTCCAGACGTGCATGGAAGCAAATGGAGAGTTGAGCTGGGGGCGTCTATTCGTGGTCGCAATCCCGAAATCCGAGCATTTGAAATCTGCTCGTTTTGACTGGCAACTCCGAAGGTAAACCGGACGAGGTGTTATTCATGACAGTGGCGCCCGCGGCGCCGCTGTTTTGTTTTATGAATTTCTAACCTGTTTGCCGATGCGCTTTGGTTATAATCACGCTCTACAGGATTTTGAATGAATCCCCCGCAAAGGCAGTCTCTCGCAGATAAACTCAAGTCGCTCGGTGTGAAAACGGGCGTGACGGAGCTTGCCGCGCCGAAGCCCGCGTCAGCGTCCCCTTATGCCATTGATTCGGTCGTGGCTGGCGCGTTCCACCCCACCCCGCGCGGGGACGTGTTCATCGCGGAGCAGGTCTACCTGCCGGACTATCGCCATGGCAGCGCTCCCATCATTTGCGCTCCCCCTCTTTCGCTGATCTCCCAATGGGCAAAAGACCTCCGCCTGGCAGAGATCCCGTTGTCGAAATTTGCCTTCCTCGATACAGAGACCTCGGGGCTGTCGGGCGGCACGGGAACCTATGCCTTCATGGTCGGCATTGCGCGTTTTGTGGACGATCAGTTCTCTCTGCGGCAATTCTTTATGCGCGATCCAGCGGAGGAGCCGGCCATGCTCGAAGCGATTGCCGAGTTCCTGGCACCCGCGCAGGCGCTGGTGACGTTCAACGGCAAAGCCTTCGACGCGCCTTTGCTCACCACCCGCTACCGCCTGCACCACATCCCGGTTCCTTATGAAGGTTATTCCCATCTCGATCTGCTGCCTCTGGCGCGCAGATTGTGGCGGGACAGGCTCGAATCGCGCGCCTTGAAATACCTGGAAGAACATATCCTGGGTTTGACGCGTTCCAGCGAAGAAGTGCCGGGCTACGAGATCCCCTGGTTGTACTTTGACTACCTGCGAACAGGAGATGCGCGGCCCCTGGCGGGCGTGTTCTATCACAACGCCATGGACGTGGTTACGATGGCCGCGTTGCTGGCGCATGTCAACGAGGTGATGCAGAATCCGTATGAGGGCCGCGTGGAGCATGGCCTCGACTTCATCGCGCTGGGCAAGCTGTTCGAGGATCTCGGTCACTGGGAGGAAGCCGCGCGGCTGTTCGAGTGTGGGCTGCAATTCGGTTTAACGGAATCAGACTTCGGCGTGGCTGTGAAACGGCTCTCCATCCTGCAAAAGAGGCGCGGGGACTTCAATGAAGCGGTCCGCCTGTGGGAAAGCGCCGCGGCGAACGGTCATATTTACGCTCATATCGAGATGGCAAAATATTACGAACACAAATGTCGTGATGTGAAGACCGCCCTGAAATGGACGCGCTCCGCGCTGGAGCATGTGGAACGCGCCGACCTGCCGGCCTACATACGCAAGCACTGGCAGGAGGAAATTGTCCATCGCCTGGCGCGCCTCGAGCGCAAAGACAGTATATAATCGGACTATCCATCATTCCCGGAGGACCGCCATGAATATTTCCACTTCGCAGGCGCAGGGAAACGTTCCAGTTACCCTCATAAAACTCGACGGGCAATTGGACGGTCAGAATTATCAGGAACTGATCGCAAAGGCTCAGGAGCTATACAGCGCGGGGGCACGCGATTTTCTGCTCGATCTGAGCGACCTGACCTATATCAGCAGTTCCGGGCTGGTGGCTTTATGCAGTGTGGCGCTGCTGGCGCGCGGGGAGAAATTACCCAATGCTGAAGATGGACGGCCTGCCTCTCGCCCGATCGTACACTCCGCTGAGGCAGGCACCCAGAAACATATCAAATTACTCAACCCGCGTCCTGAGATCGCACGCACCTTTGACGTGGTGGGACTTGGGACACTATTCGAGGTTTTTACGAATCTCGAGGAAGCCGTAAACTCGTTTTCATAAGACAGGCGACATAGATGGAATCATGTCGCTTTTTTGAAATACAAGCCTTGCGAAGATTACATTGGCACAAATACATTATTGGAAATAAACCTTTGCAAGGCTATTTATCGAGGAGTTATCATGAAACGTAATATTGGTAATCTGGTTATTATCGCGTCCGTGATCCTGACTGTGATCGTCTGGTTCGTCTTTCCGCCTGAGAATGACGGCAGCGATACATTTGCGCGCCGCTATGCCGGTGAGATCCTCGGATCCACGGTGATCGTCCTGCTGTCCTTTTCCCTTTTCCTGTCCACACGGCCCAAATGGGCGGAACCTTATTTTGGCGGGCTGGACAAGATGTACATCACGCACCGCCGCACCTCCACCAGCGCGTTCCTGCTTTTATTCGTACATCTTCTCACGGTCCCCATCTCCGTCACCGACCTGCGGATTGGGAACTATCTTGCCATGATCGCTTTTATCGGCATTGTCTCGATCGTGCTGGTCACACTGGCGCCGCGCATCCCTTTTTTGAGCAAATTCCTCACGGGCGGCACGTACGATGGCTGGAAGAAACTCCATCGCTTCATCGGCATCTTTTTCATCCTGGGCTTTATCCATTCGCTGACGGTCAAAGCGCTCGACGCGCTGATCGCCATCACCTGGGTGCAGATGTTTTTCATCCTGGGAACGGTTTCCTACCTCTACACAGAGATCTTCGGGGGCTTTTTTAAAAAGTACATACCGTATACCGTCGAGATGGTGAAGCACCCAAACCCCTCCACGACGGAGGTGACCCTCCGCCCGAAGAAGGAGGCGATCAAAAAACAACGTGCGGGCCAATTCCTCTTCGTCCACTTTCCCGGGGACAGGATCTTGCAGGAGTCTCACCCCTTCACCATTTCCAGTGCGCCGCATGAGGATGTTCTGCGCGTCACCATTAAAGCCTGCGGAGATTTCACCCGCTATCTTTTTGGCAGCCTCAAGCCGGACATGGGCGCAGTTGTCGAAGGCGCTTACGGGATGTTCGACTATAAAAGTGGAGGGCAAAAACAGATCTGGATCGCCGGTGGGATCGGGCTGACGCCCTTCCTGGCATTCATCCGGGACATGGATGGGAACCTGGCACACGACGTGGATTTTTACTACACGGTCCGTCACCCGGACGAGGCTTTGTTCGTAGACGAGGTCAAAGCTGCCGCAGAAAAAAATCCGCGCTTTAGACCGCATATCCGTTTTTCCGCGACAGAAGGCTCGTTGAGCGCGGATCACATCCTCAAAAATACGGATGGAAGTTTGAAGGATTACCATATTTACCTGTGCGGTCCCCTGCCGATGATCCAGGCATTCGAGAAAAAGTTCCTCGAGTTGGGCCTGCCGAAAGACCGCATTCACTATGAAGAATTCAATTTCCGGTAGAATCTGTGGTGAAAGATAATACTATGAACATCACGGTCAGCATTCGGCAGGCGCGCGAGCCCGTGGCTGTGATGCGCCTGCAGGGCGACAGCGACGCCTCGAATTTCGTGCAGGTGGTGGACAAGGCGCGGGAGATCTACCAGAATCCGGCGCGCAACCTGGTCATTGACCTGAGCGAAGTCACCAGCATCAGCACCACCGGGCTGGTTGCCATTCACAAGATTGCCCTGCTGTACAGTGGAGTCCCGGAAAAGCTGGCGCATCCTGATCTGACTCACAACAGCACAGCCCGGAAATATGTCAAACTCCTCGATCCGCAGGTCTGAAGCTCTTTTTCAAAGTCTTTCACGATCTTGAAAGCGTACTCAACTCATTCTAACTTTCCAAAGAGGCCAACATGCCAAGAAAACGTAAGGACCATCATCGCAGCCGCCGCAGCCACAAGGATCGTTCACGCGGGAATTCCCTTACCTCTGCGCTGCGTAAACCGGGCACGCAGATTGCGTTTTTGCTGGTCATCGCCCTGGTTGTTTTCCTGATCCTGCAAGTGGGTGGAGGAGATGCCTCAAAGACAATTAGTGTAAGCGATGCCTACAAGGCCTATCAAAACGGTGCATTTATTTTAGATGTCCGTACGCCGGAGGAGTGGAACGAATATCGCGTACCTGACACTACTTTCATTCCGCTGGAGCAACTGCCTTCTCGCTTAGGCGAGATTCCCCGTGATCGTCAGATCATTGTGGTCTGCCGTACGGGCAACCGCAGCCAGCAGGGAAGAAATATTCTGCTCAACGCCGGCTTCGAACAGGTGACAAGCATGAGCGGCGGCCTCAATAAGTGGCGCGCCAGCGGGTATCCCATCGAACCTTAGAGAGTGTTTTAATATTCACCACGAAGGGCACGAAGGAACACAAAGGCTTGAGAAAGTAAGAAAAAATCTGCGTAAATCTGT
>JAFGCG010000012.1 GCA_016932715.1 Anaerolineales bacterium | reverse complement strand
TGGTGTAAAAGACCACCGGCATCTGCAGTAATGTGGATGGCCAGGTAACCCCCGCCGGGAGCAAGACCAAGTAGGGACGAAGCCATCCGCGGATGGCGGGAGACTGCTCGTCTTCATACGTGCTCTCTCATGAGATGAGAAAGCCAGTCCCGGGTAGGTCGCATCGAGCGGTGCGGCGACGTGCCGCCCAGAGAGATGATCGCACAGTGGCGTTCGCGCCACGGACAGAATGCGGCTTATAGACCGTCCTGAGGGATTTTTTTATTCCCACCATTTTCAATGTCAACGCGCGAACTCGCCGCAATCCAATCCATCCTTACGAAAGCGCTTCTGAAGGCGCGCGAGGCGGGCGCGGTACGCATCCGGACTCTGCAGCTGGCGCTCGGCGAGTTGTCTGAACTCGATCGCGATTCCATTCGGAGGCATTGGGGTGAAATCAGCCGCGGGACTCCTGCGGAACGCGCCCGGCTTGATTTCCGTTCCATCCGGGCAGAAGTTCAATGTATGGCATGTTTCATGAAGTACCATCCGCGGGATGGAGAGATCCACTGTCCGGGGTGCGGCAGTTATGGCGCGAAGATTTTAGCGGGTGAAGAATTTAATCTGGAAGCAATTGAATTGGATGAATAAACTCAAGACCCTTTTGACGATTTCCCTGCTTCTCTCTATTTTAGGCTGTAACAGACCCATCCCTGTCTCCCCAACCCCTGACCTGTTCGCCACGCTGCAAGCCTCCACTCCCGCCTCCTCCTCTCCCGCAGCGACTGAGTCGCTCACGACCCCGGTCCTCGATCTGCCAGCGCCTGACCCCAATTCGTCCGCCGCGTCGACATCCGTCCCTTCTCCCTCCCCCGCAGACGGACTCACTGGGCACATCGTCTTTACCTGCCAGCTCTTCAAGGTGCAGTCCAGGGATCAGATCTGCATCATGAACGCCGACGGTTCGGGGATGCGCAGGTTAACCACCGCAGACAACAAACGTCACTACTATGCTTCCCTTGCGCCCGATGGCGGAAGTATCGTTTATTCATCCTATCGCGAAGATAATGTTTATGAGATCTACCATCTCGATCTGAACGATGGCAGCGTGGACAGACTGACGGATAAGCTGGGCGTATTGACTGGCGCCGAATTCTCGCCGGATGGAAAATCGATCGTCTTTGCGCGTGGAAATGCCAGCGGCAAATATCAGGTCATGGTCATGGATCGGAATGGGAAGGACGTGGGGGACATCCCCCAGGCTTCCGGCTGGGATCCCACCTGGTCGCCCGACGGGGAACAGATCCTGTTTGCCTCCGGGGCCGAGGCCGGAGTGCAATTATTTGTCGTCAAACGGAATGGAAAAGATTTGCACCAGGTGACGGACCTGCCTGCCATCCGCGGTCGCAGCGACTGGTCGCCGGATGGGGGATCGATTGTCACTTATGCAGGTCCCTCCTGGAACCGGGAGGTTTACATCCTGAACGCCGACGGTTCGAACGCACGCCAGCTCACGCCTGTGGGCGGGAATAGCCAGGGTCCTTCTTTTTCGCCGGATGGCAAATGGGTGGCATTCACGGCTTATTTCGACAACTATGGCGACGTTCATGGCTGCGAAATTTACGTCATCCGCACCGACGGCACTGACCTGCGCAGACTGACGGATAACGATTATTGCGATTATCAGCCGCGCTGGGGACCATAGGTGATTGACTGATGTTACGCAGTGCTGTTGTTTCTTCACCGCGAAGACGCGAAGGACGCAAAGAGTGTCTTTTTCCCTTTGCGAAGGAAGAGGATTCTTCGCGAGCTTCGCTCCTTCGCGGTTCGAATTTCCTGTTTCTTGCGTAAGGTGAGTTAATAAAAAAAAAGACCCGCGAACGGGTCTTTTTTTATGTGGGGAGCTCTATGCCCAACCCTGGCTCTTGACCCAGTTCGTGATCAGAGGGATCTCGACCATCTTGCCGCCGTAGGCTTGGATGCCCCAATAAATACAGGCAATCCAGATAAGCAGCGGTACACATGCCAGGACGACGGTCCAGCTCAGCACCAGGCCGAGAATGAAGTTGACGATCCCAACGACCAACGCCTGTGCGTTGTGCGCTCGGATGAACGGGCGGTTCTTCTTATCTTCCATGAGAAGGATGATAACTGGGACAATTGGCGTAAGTATGTATGCCAGCAGTGTCCATAGCTTGTCATCGCTGGTGGCTTCCATCATAGGTTCGTTAGACATGAGTTCCTCCGAAATAGTCTGGGATTGGATTTTCATCATTTTACAACCAATTAACCCAAAAAGCAACCAAATCTCCCCGGTAGAATGGTCATGGGTCGGGGCTCCCCTGCTGGTAAAATGAGCGCATGACCAGAGTGGTTTTCATGGGATCGCCCGATTTTGCGCTGCCAGCGCTGCGGGCATTGGCGGAACACTATGAAGTCGCGGGTGTCGTTACGCAGCCGGACCGCGCCTCGGGACGCGGGCGCGCGCTGAAATCGCCGCCCGTCAAATTGCTTGCACGGGAACTGGGCATTCCGGTCATCCAGCCTGAAAAGCTGAAGCAGCCGGAAGCCCTGGAACAGCTGCGCCTCTGGAGTCCTGATCTCATCGTCGTGGCAGCTTTTGGGCAAATCCTCAGGAAGGATGTCCTGGACCTGCCGCCTCTTGGGTGTATCAACGTCCATGCCTCGCTGCTGCCGCGCTGGCGCGGCGCCGCGCCGATCAATGCTGCCATCCTGCATGGGGACCAGGAGACAGGCATCACCATCATGAAAATGGATGCGGGCCTGGACACGGGACCCATGCTGAGACAGAGGTCCATCCGCCTCACGCGGGACGATACAGCGGGTTCCGTTTTCGAGGCTTTGTCTCATCTGGGAGCGGATCTGCTGATCGAGACTCTGCCCGATTATTTGTCCGGGGAGATCCAGCCGGTGCCTCAACCCGAAGAGGGCGCGACCTACGCGCCCATGCTCAAAAAGGAGGAGGGCCGGCTCGACTTTACCCGCCCCGCCGAGGAACTGGAGCGCCGCGTGCGTGCCTTCAACCCGTGGCCCGGCGCGTTCATGGATTTCGAGGGGGCGCTGCTCAAAGTCCACCGGGCGCACACCCTCCTCGTTCCCCCCATTTTCGCCCAGTCAAACTCTGTGGCTGCTGAAGATGAACAAGGGCGAAAATGGGGGGATGTAAGGGGGGCCGAGGTGGGGCAGAGGCTGGTTCATCGGGACCAGCCCGCGGTCGCGGCGGGAGGCGGGATTCTCATCCTGGATGAAGTCCAGCCCGCGGGGAAAAAATCCATGAGCGGGAAGTCGTTCCTCGCCGGCACCAGGAACTGGGCCTCGAGGTGATTTCGGTCAGTGGGGAATGTGCTCGAAAAGGGAATTGGCGCGACAAACACAATTAGACTTGACAAGTCGCAATTTCAGGACAATAATCTCATGAGAGAGTTCTTTGTTCCGATGTGTCGAGGACATCATCTTACCCGAGGCTCGTCTTTCTCAAAGTCCACCGGTAAGCTTTACAAAAATGAACCTTCATAAGCCTTCGCAGACCAAATACTATGACCAGAGTTGATGAGCAGGATCTGCTTTGGGAGCTTTTAGAGGCTTCTCCTGTCGCCGTCGAGCTTTTTGACCTGGACGGAATCATCCGCTATGTCAACAATACTGCCGCTCTGCGATATGCGAAACCTGCCGATGAACTGGCAGGTGTCAATATTTGGAGTTTGTATCCGGCATCACAGGCGGCGCATTGTAAGACGCTCATAAACCAGGTAATCAACACAGGGCTGCCTGTTCAATTCACAGACCAATGGGACGAACAGTGGGTGAATGTATTGATCTGTCCCATAGCCGGACCAAGCGGCAAAACCGAGCAAATTGTTATCTATACAAATGACATCACCCGGCAGATTAACGCGGAAGAAAGACTTAAATTGGTGAGCCTCCAGTTGTTTACCAACCAGGAGGACGAACGCCGCCGAATTGCTCAGGATCTGCATGATGACATCGGCCAGAGCATGACGGCGCTGGTCCTGCATTTGAAGGCAATCCATAGTGACATTGCCTCTGGTCGCAGAGAAGCAGGCGATCAAATCCCGGAGACGATTCGTATCGTCGAAGATATGATGCGGCATATTCGCCAGGTATTGTATGAACTTCGTCCACCTTCCTTTGGCACGACGCCGTTCGTCAAAGTGCTGGAAGGGCTGTGTTCCTCCATGTCACTGTTCACCGGCCTGCGAGTGATTTTTAGCGGCCAGGAACAACTGCCCCCCATGTCGAATACCCAGGCAATCACTCTTTACCGTCTGGTGCAGGAGGGCATAAACAATGTACTGAAGCACGCCAAAGCCGAATCGGTTTGGATCAATCTGGAGTATGTGGACGGCGAAGTCAGTATTTCGCTGGAGGATGATGGGCAGGGCTTTGACATCAGCCATAGACCGAGTTATGGGATAGGCCTGGAAGGATTACGAGAGCGTTTTCTTGACCTGGGTGGCAGCTTTGATATCGAGTCGGCAGTTGGAAGAGGAACCCGGCTGTATGGATCTTTGCCAATCACGAAACCCGGCGTTTCAACCTAGATTCTGCAAAAGTGATTATGAGGCATAATAATGATACGCGTTGTAGTCGTTGAGGATCATCATCTTGTTCGGCAAGGCATTATAAAATTGCTCGAAAGTGCCAATGATTTGGATGTCGTGGGGGAAGCTGACGATGGAACGCAGGCAATTGCATTAGCGAAATCGCTCCGCCCGGATGTAATGATTCTCGATATTACCATGCCGCAGATCGATGGATTTCAAGCCCTGGCCGAGATTCAGGGGCTCGAACTGAAACCCCAGGTCGTGATTCTTTCCATGCACGCCGACCCGGGCATGATCCGACAGGCCCTGCAGGGCGGAGCATTGGGGTATGTGATCAAGCAATCGGTGGCCGATGAATTGATCGCGGCAGTGCGGGCCGCTATGAAAGGGAGTATCTATTTGAGTTCAGGAATCTCCGGAGTTATCACCAATAACTTCTTTGTCGAGAGTCCCAAGAACCTGCTTGATCGTCTCTCGCCAAGGGAGCGCGAAGTAGTGAGAGGTATCGTGGAAGGCCATTCGACGCGCCAAATTGCCGAAAGCCTGCGCACCAGCGTCAAAACCGTGGAGAAACAGCGCCGGGATGCGATGCGCAAGCTGGAGGTGGATAACCTGGCCAGTCTTGTTCGTGTTAGTCTGGAACTTGGCCTGGTTGCCGGGAAGATGACGCATTCCAAATGACCACTTACATTCTGAGTATCCATCAAAGAACCGTCGGTACATGGGCGGTGATCCTCGACCATAGGGCGAATGTGGTAGCCTCCGCATTCGCCGAGATCACCCAGTATTTTCCACAATTAGGATGGGTGGAACACGATGCGGATGAGATCTGGAAAGTAAGTCTGAAAGTGGTGGCGGAGGCCCTGCGGAATGGCCGCATCGCGCCGGAGCAGATCGATGCCATCGGCGTGACGAATCAGCGCGATACCACTGTATTCTGGAATAAAAAGACCGGTGAGCCCGTGGGTCGGGCCATCGTCTGGCAGGATCAGCGCACACGACCTCTTTGCGAAGGGTTGATTATCAAAGATAAAACGAATATCGAAACCAGAACCGGAATGGTGATCGTGCCCGATGTCACCGCCGTCAAGATTCGCTGGCTCATGGATAACGACCAGGCTATCCAAAAAGGGATTGCTCACGGCGAACTGCTATGTGGCACGATTGATAGCTGGCTCATTTGGAAACTTTCCGGCGGCGCGGCGCATGTGACCGACCATTCGAACGCCTCTCTTACTCTCCTGTTAAACGCCAGCTCATTAACGTACGATGATCATATGCTAAATGAGCTGGGAATCCCGCGCGAAATCCTGCCCGAATTACGCCGCTCCAGCGAAATTTACGCTTACACAGACCCGGAGGCATTTTTTGGGGTCAGAATACCCATCGGAGGGGCGGGTGGCGATCAACAGATTGCAGTCTTTGGTCAGGCTTGCATTGAAGCAGGCATGGCAAAGAATACCTACAGTACCGGGTCCTTTGTGTTGTTCAATACGGGCAGTCGCTATCTCCCACCGGCGGGCGGCATCTTCTCACCTGTGCTGTGGACCATTGGCGAGAAGGTTGTTTATGGGTTGGAGGGTAAGGCAGATGTATCCGGAGACCTTATCCTCTGGCTGCAGGAGGGGTTGGGGATCCTGCATGAGGTCGGTGAAGCGGAAGGGCTTGCCAGCCAGGTAACCGATACACAGGGTGTCTACTTTGTGCCACCTTTTGCCGGGTCGGATATGGTTCGCACAGGCACGGGTTCTTATAATCGCGGCGCCATCCTTGGTGTTACGCGCGGCATCACCAAGCATCATATTGTACGGGCTGCCCTGGAGGCTCTGGCGTACCAGACGCGCGATTTTGTCGAGACGATTAAGAAGCGCGAGCCCGGTCCTGCGCTTCAGATCTTGCGAGCAGATGGGAATATCTCCAAAAGCGACTTTCTCCTTCAGTTCCAGGCAGACATCCTGGGCATTACGGTGGAACGACCGGTATTTACAAATACGGCTGCTCTTGGGGCAGCCTATCTGGCAGGGCTGGCTGTGGGCTATTGGGCTAGTATTGAAGAAGTCGCGTCGTATTGGAAGAGGGAAAGTTATTTCGAGCCTCGCATCACCGAGGAACGCCGCGAGGAACTCTACGACGGATGGCAGCGGGCGGTTAAACAAGTTAAGAGTTCTTACTAACTCACCTTACGCAGTTTCACCACGGAGCGCACTGTACCCTTTGGGCACTGCCGCTGCTTTGCGCGGCGTTCGCGAAGAACACGGAGAAAACCCTTTAAAAATCTCCCCCGGCACCTGCGCCCGGGGCAGGTGTGTGGACTCCGTGCGCAAAGCGTCCGTGGTGAAGGTACCTTGCCTGCGT
>JAFGCG010000011.1 GCA_016932715.1 Anaerolineales bacterium | reverse complement strand
CACGGGCAAGATGAAGACCAAGGTGCAGGACGCCTATTCGATGCGTTCGACGCCGCAGGTCATCGGCGCGGCGCGGGATGCTGTCGCATATGCCCGCTCGCAGGTCGAGATCGAGCTGAACGGCGTGGGCGACAACCCGATCTTCGTCCCCGTAGGGGCGAGTCATGACTCGCCCCTACAATGGCTGACGTTGACCGGCGCGAACTTCCAGGGAAGTCCTGTCTCGCTGCCGATGGACATGGCGGGCACAGCCATCACGATGGTCTGCGTGCTGTCGGAGCGGCGCATGAACCGCCTGACGAATCCCGCGCTTTCGCAGGGACTGCCGGACTTCCTCGCCCACGAACCGGGGTTCTACTCCGGGATGATGCTCAGCCAATACACCGCCGACCATTTGATCGTCGAGCAAAAGATCCTATCCGCGCCCGCGAGCATCCAATCGATCCCAGCTGCGGCGGACCAGGAGGACTTCGTCTCGATGGGGCTGAACACTGCCCTCAAGAACGGACAGATCCTCGACAACGCCTATGGCGTGCTTGGCATAGAATTTATGGCGGCTGCGCAGGCATTGGACTTCCGCGAGTTCCATCCCGGCAATGGGACACAGAAGGCGCGGGAGGTCATCCGCAAACACGTGGAGCATCTGCACGTGGATCGTCCGTTGTACAACGATCACAACAAGATGAAGGACTTGGTGAAACGAGGCGAGATTCTGGAAGAGGTGGAAAAGGTAGTAGGACCCCTGGAATGACCATAGACGACAGACGATAGACCACGGTCCGTCGTCCATGGTCTATCGTCATGTGTTTTTAGCGCGCGTTGACGAACTCAGCCTCCCAATCGAATTCTGCTGAATCCTCCAGCCACTGCGGCCAATGCCCGCACCACTCGGGCATGCGGATCTCGCGGACGCGGTCACCGGATGGCTCGTAGGGCTTGATATCCAGGACCGGTGTACCGTTCTCGGCGTCGATCCAGGGGATGATGACCAGCCCGTTCTCGATATCCACGCTGATGACTGATACCGTTGTCACGCAGACGGGATTGGGGCGCAGCGGGGAACGGGTGGCAAAGATCCCCAGCCTGGCAGGTCCATTCTTGTAGGGCTGCTCGGCTTCCACCACATTCCGGTGCTCCGGCGTATCCAGATAATGGCTCCACCAGAGCACGTTGATGTGACCGAATTCATCCAATCCTTGCAGCCCGAGGCGGTACTTTGGCTCGATCTTCAACGCGAATCCCTCGGGGCCACATTCCACCTGCCCAATGGGCGATAATTTATATGTTTTCTCAGACATGTTTGCAACTCCTGAAAATGTATGGTTGGTTCAATATCAAAACAGTGGCCACTGATTGATTACTCAAGATATCGTCATTGCGAGCGACCGTGGGTCGAGTAGGCTGAGCGTTTTTTTGCGAGGCCTGTATCGAGACCGAGGGAGCGAAGCAATCTCATGTATGATTTGCGAGCATCGAATTTCATGAGAGATTGTTTCGCCGCCGCTTCGTCTTCGGACCTCGCTCCGCTCGTCCTCCGCTCAGCGCGAGGCGGCTCGCACACCGTCCCCTTTAGGGGAATGACAGATCACTCTTTGCTGATGGGAACCTGCATTTCCGTGATGGCGTTCTGGTCCTGACGGTAATACTCTACCGGTAAACGCAGGTAGAGCGCACGGTCAGGTCCCGCAAGGCTGTACCCATTGGCGTCGATCCATTTGACCAGCGCGGCATAGGCGTTTGCCAACCCGGCATACGATCCCTGGTGGATGGTGCTTGCCATGGTTTCCACTGATGGAAGAGTACGAATGGATAAACCGCCGGCTGATCTCAAATCCGCCGGAAGCGGCGCGCAAACCTCTGCATCGATTTCCGGTTCACCGGAGTGGTAAAGGGTTAAGCATGGGGCGCTGACCGCGATCCCAGCTTCCTGCAACTGGTTGAATAGATCCAGCCACAGAGGTCCTTCGTCCCAGTAGCTGGGGATCATCCGTCGCACGGAGGCGACACGCAAGGGTTCAACCCGTTTGAGAATGACTTCGTAGTTGGGCGGCCGGTTCTCCTGTTCGATCAAATTCAATCGGGCTTCCAGTCGTTCCAGCCGGTCAAGCTGCTCCTGCACCTGGCTGCGCAGCTCGTTTTGTTTCATGCGCAGCATCCCGCGTAGTTCCGCAAACGGCAGGTCATCCTCCAGCAGGCGGGCGATCTGGTCCAGGGAGAATCCCAGGTCTTTGAGCGCCAAAATGCGGTGCAGGCGCGGCAGCTGGTCGATCGTGTAGTAGCGGTAGCCGCTCCCGACATCCACCTGGCTGGGCTTGAGCAAACCCAATTCATCATAGTGGCGCAGTGTCTGGACGGTCACCTGTCCTATGCGCGCGAAATTGCCGATTTTTAACTTCATGATTCACTCCGCCTCGCTACTATACACCCTATGGTTACCATAGAGTCAAGAGGCGGACGCAATCCGGTAAGATTTCAGGGGAGTTGAGAAGGCGGGGAAATTGGAGTAAGAACTCGAACCGCGCAGTACACAGCACCTGCGCCATACGGCGAAGTGCAGTTGCGCGGTTACTACGTTGTGCGTTGCGGTTACGGCATTATTCATCCATAAGCTTGAATACTTTATCGTGGGCATGCACCTTCTGGATTACCTTCATCCCCACATCGTTGCCGGGCTTGGCTTCATCGACAGCTTGATGTTCGATCTGCAAAGAAGTGACTTTCTGTTGGAAATCGGTCGAATGCCCCAGAATATGGATGGTGTCGCCCACGCGCAGGGTTTCGGTCAATGTGACTGCGGCCACGCCGACGTGGTCAAAGTAGTGAGTGATCTGTCCAATTTGTGTGCCAGACATCTTCTCCTCTCCTTTCGGTGAACGCCCGAAGTATCAGATCGGGTCCCTGCCATTTCGCTATGATTTTAGTATAGTGCACGGCGAGAAATAGTCAAGTGCCGGATGAAGAAGGCTGTTTATCAGATAGAAAACAAAAAGCCTTGCGAAGGATCTCTTCGCAAGGCTCAAAAGCAAACTCCGATCGAGCGGACCGTTCAACAGTCCGCTCAGCGCTTTACGGTTCTACACCTGTCACGCCTCCCAGCGCGTTCATCTTCAACGTCCAGGTGCTGCCCACCGTGAACTGCTGGAACTCAGAGATGGTATCAGGTGAATATGTCTCCTGTTCCCCGTTCTTCAGCGAGAAGGTTACCGTCAGTTTCTCAGATTTATCGCCCAGGCGCTGGCCGCTGGCGACATTGGGACTTTCATAAACGGGCCACAGGTCATTGCCGTCGAGTGTGTAGGTCTGGATGGTCGTCCATTCATCAACAGTATACGAACAGTACTGCTCCGTTTCGGTATGACAATCCACGACCTTTTCAGAATATCCATTTCCCAAGTCAACCACCTTCTCTTCGCAAACTTCGTTGCTTTCGTCACGGCACGAAACATCGTACGCATCTGACGGTGGATTCCCGCGTTCGTTCGAATGATCCACAGCGCGGATTTCCTGCACCGGGACGGATGTCTGCCAGCGAACATCCACGACCGTCGCCTCGACCGATTTGGAAGGCAGGAACAGACCGATGACCACGAAACAGCAGATGGCAAGCGCCGCAAGGATGCCGCCGATCAGCAGCCAGTTTGTCTTTTTCGGTGCCGCAGGCGCGGCAGCGTTTACCTGGGCGGCCACAGCCGGAGGGACCGCTCTCGGTAATGGCGATCCGCACTGCGAGCAAACGGCGTTGCTGCTCGGGTTGTCGGTCCCGCAGTTGTCGCATTTGATCACCTTTGCCTGCGGCGGAGGCGCCTGCATCACCTGACCTGCCTGGCGCGCTTTGCCTTCCTTCAAGTCTCCACCGCACTGAGAGCAGGTCTCGGCGGTGGCTGGGTTGCGCGCCCCGCAGAACCCGCAGTGGATATCCGCGCCGGCTTGCGCTGCTTTAATCGAGGTTTCGTCTTTGACAAATTTTTCTTCCGAGGGCAGTTCGAACTGCACGTTCTCCGGCTGCGGCGCGCCGCAGTTCTCACAGGTTTTCACGCTGCCCTTGTTGCGCGTGCTGCAGTTCGGACAAGTCCATTCGTTTTGAATATAGCCAAGAGTTCGTCTGCGTGCCATGTTGTTTGCTCCTTTTTGCTAATGAGCAATTATAAAAGATGACCTTTGAAAATACATTCGGATTGCGTATCTGTAATTCTACATCCGATCAAAACCCGTGCCATTGACGGATTTCCGCGAGGCGGGACTCACAATCAGGCTCCTGGTTCGGATTTGGATCGCTGGCAGCAGACTCCCCTTTGCCGGTCGCGGCGACAAAGACCGCTTCGGCCCCGTTGGCGACGCTGGCCGGGTCGTAACCGCCTTCCAGGACGAAGATGATCCGGCCGTCACAATATTCTTCTGCAAGCCCCATGACCTTCCTTGCCAGCATGAGATAGCCCGCCGTAGATAGTCCCAGCGTGGTGAGAGGGTCGCTCCAATGCGCATCGAACCCGACCGAGACAAAAATCATCTGCGGCTTGAACGAAGCGATGAAGGGGACAAAGATCTTCTCTGCAACCTGCTCATAGACCTGATCTCCGGCGTAGGCGGGCAGCGGGACATTCACGATACGTTTCTTTGCCTGAGGCGCATCTTCGATCCAACCGGTGCCCGGGTAAATCCCCCACTGGTGGGCCGATACAAATGCGACCCGTTCCTCGTTGAGAAAGGCAGCCTGGGTTCCGTTTCCGTGATGCGCATCGTAATCGATGATCGCAACGCGTTCCATCCCATTTGCAATGGCAGCGCGGGCTGCGAGCGCCACGTTGTTGAAGATGCAAAATCCCATGGGCTGCTCCGGTTCCGCGTGGTGCCCCGGCGGCCGGATGATGGCGAACGCATTCTTCGCATCCCCATGCAGCACCGCGCGGGTGCAGGTAAGGACTCCCCCTGCTGCCAGCAAAGCATCCTCAAAAGAGTAGGGCGTGATATAGGTCGGCGCAGGGTCGATGATCATCGGCGCCTGTTCGCGACAGAGGTTTTCGAGTGCGGCAAGTACCCGGGGAGTATGCACAGAAGCGATCTCTTCACGGGAGGCGGGTGTTGCTTCGAGCAATTCTGCCCCAACCGATTGGAGGCGCGGCTCCAAAAGATCCAGCCGCCCAGGCCGTTCGGGGTGACCCGGATACACATGCTTAGGCGAAGAGACAAATGTATAAGCAGTTTTCATGTTTGAATTATAGTCTTTAAAACTCACCTTACGCAGTTTCACCACGGAGCGCACGGCACTCTTCGAGTGTGCTTCGCGAAGAACACGGAGAAAACCCCTTAAAAATCTCCCCCGGCACCTGCGCCCGGGGCAGGTGTGTGGACTCCGTGCGCAAAGCGTCCGTGGTGAAGGTACCTTGCCTGCGT
>JAFGCG010000082.1 GCA_016932715.1 Anaerolineales bacterium | reverse complement strand
TGCAAGCAGGAGCTTGGAAACCATGTGCCAGTAAATACTCCCCAGGCCTTCATAGGCAAAAAAGGTTCCTGACCGTCCGGTGAACTCACTGTGATGAAATATATTCTCGAACAGGGTCATGATTTGGCCGCGCTCGCGCTTTACTAATTCGGCATATTTGTTTTGCAATGCATCCAGCACGCGGCGCACATCTTTTGCGTTGTGAATATGTCCGCTGAAGTGATAGTTGCCTTCCTCGCTCCTGACGATCAGGGACTTATCATTCGCCCTGACAAGTTCTGAAACCAGTTTCAATCCACTCACTTGATCGGGTGTCATGCGATTCTTTTCAAGGAAACCCCGCAGATCCCGGTCCGGATAGAGAATGTAACTGTGTTGGTCAGAACGGTACAACTGGCTGTGTCGCAGGCTTTCCAGAAGCAGGCGCGACTCTTCCCCAGATAGCATGCCTGAGGAAAGGATGGCAACCTGGCCTTCCAGCATTTCATATAGATGGCCGATGGATGCCATCCCATGACCGAGATGCAGGATATTGTAAGCATGATAGAGATTATCGCTGCGCCGGTTGGCAGATAATGAATGCTCAACGTACTGCTGTGCCAGGTCGAGAAATGCAACCAGATCGGGAATCGGTAATTGGGTGTATTCCCCTGAGAGACCCTGGGAATAATAGTTCCAGCGATAGTTGCTGCCGGCCTGGCCGAGAGTGTCCATCATGGCACGTCTTTGTTCATCGCTAAACGTGCTCTTGAGTGCATCCTGAAATTCGTGCAGGATCTGAAATATCTGCGAGTAGAGATTCTGAAGCTCCACGCAAGCCTGAACGGAGCCGAGTCGGCTCTGCTGCAGCAATTCCTTGCAGAAGACAATCGTCCGCCGCAAATAGCAAAGCGTCACCACCGACAGTCCCTTGCCAACGAGCGCATTGTTGGCATCGTTCCACTCCGGGCGCTGGGTATTCATCCAGATGCCGCCCTCGGGGACGAAATTTACCAGCTTGGCAAGCAGCAGGGTGAGTAACTTTTCTGCCAGTGTGACGTGCAGGACTCCTCCGCTCGGGTTCTGGACCAGCCTGCCGTCTGTGCCATGTCCCTGGACACGCGCCTCGATCTCCCGATGTAGTTCCCAGTTGAAGTCGATCGTGTTGTAAGGATTCTCCTGCAAATCGCTGTAAGGTTTGATCCGGTAGGGAACATTGGCGGAACTGAAAATCGTTTGGGTAAGGAATGACTGAAGCTTGCCGGGATGGACCTTCATACTGATCTCCATCAGTTTTTGGAGATAAATGATTTGATGGTCGCTCCAGTAGCCAATGTTCGCCCAGGGGTTATGAGGCTCGGGAACCTCCCAATCGATTCCCTGATGTGTAATTCGATAGGGGTTGTATCCATCCAGGGTTGTAGCATTCAGGAAGGTGCAGATCATGCCTTCGATATATTCCGGGTAGGAATAGGCAAGTGCTTCCCAGTTCTGGAAAATATCGCGCCAATTTCCTTCATATCCTACTTTCAGAGATCCGTCCTGTTTTTTGAGATCGATGACAAAACGATTCCAGGGTCGGCTGGGATCGCCGTGCCGCCGGCTGAACGACAGGGGCAGATAGGCATAACTCAAGCGGATCAAGTCCTCCCGACCGCTCGCCTCCGCCCGGGCATGCAGATCGGGCATCGTCCCTTCCGCAGGCAGACCGGAAAAGAACGCCTCATTTTCCGCGAGAACAGCTGGATTGCGCACAGAGACGAACTCTATGAAGTCCTGCGCCTGGAACTTGTATCCGTCGGCAAAAATGCCTCCGCGCATGAGGTTGAACATCACATTTGCAAAATGGTGGCCGGAACAGAGTTGATCCCTGGATATCTGCAAGCCATCCGCAGCTGCAACATACTTTTCCAGATTCAAGTTGTTCAATGTGATGTCGCGCTCAAGAGCCTCTGCCAACCCTGCTTTGTTCGTGCGCAGTTTTTTCGACAGATTGACGATCGCAATGCTATCCTGACACACATCTGCCGTAAGATGCCAGGACCGTTCTGCCCCGGGAGCCAGGTCCAGGGTGCTGTGCACAAAGTAGGCACAACGCCGACCGCGCACTTCCGTTTCCATTTTTATGCCCAGCCCGGCTCGAAAAGCGTCAAGTTGTGCTGAGGAGAGCAAATAGTCAGCCTGATCGAGTCCCAGTTGCATGACCGTGGTCGCCAGCAGCGATTCGCTGGGCTCAGCCAGATCGGTCAGGGTTGAGTTTAACGCAAAGATAGCGAGACCCGTCTCAAGGTCCACTTCGCTGCGTTTGTAGGCGTCCAACAAAGGACTGAATGTGTTTTGAGTCAGGGAGGTGATGTTAGCAGGCAGAATATTTTGAATTCCATCGAGGAACTCAACCTGGCAGCGAGAGTCCCCAGAATTCAACAGCCATGACGTTTTAACAAAGCCGAAGATGTCACTGGTCCGCCAGGCATACCGGTAGGATAACCCGAGACTGAAATTGTGCTCTTCGAAAACAAGCGCGGTACCGGCCACATTCTTATAAAGGTTTCGTTCGATGCGGTAGTTACCTTTGTAGCGTTCTGAAAACGGTTCCCACAGGCTGGTCCGTTCGCCACGTGTCACCAGCAGGATGGATTTGTGGCCTGTATTTTCGCTGCTTTCGGTCAGCTTGTCGTCTGTGTAATAGGGGAATAGAGACTGTTCGGCACTGGCTCTCCCCGCGGATAACCCGCCGGTTGACGAGATAAAGAGCCAGTGATTCGAACAGCTGATAATACTCATAAAAAATGGTGCCAGGCCATCATAATTTTCGATCTTATAAAACTTCCCGCCAAGCATGTCAACGAATTCCCCTTTGACATCTCGTTCGGATCGCTGTTGAACTGTATCACCGATGAAAATCGGAGTTGACTTCTGGTTCATCGACAGCCTGTTCCTGTTCAAGTGATCTGCAACCCGGGCCTCAAAAGACCTGATCGCACTGTGGTCAGCTTCTCCATGGACTGTTGGCGCAACTGAAATCTCGCGGAATGGATGAAGATCAAAACCCGTTCTTTTTGATCACGCGTTTGTACCACTTGGCGCTGTCTTTCAAAATGCGCTTTTGTGTTTCATAATCTACCCAAACGATGCCGAAGCGTTGAGAATAACCATGCGACCACTCGAAGTTATCCAGAAGTGACCAAAGAAAGTACCCCGCCAGCGGTATGCCGGCCTGGAGGGCGCGATGCAGGGCAACGAAGTGAGTCCTTAAATAGTTCGTGCGATGTTCATCATGAATTTCGCCTTTTTCATCAGGTGGAGTGGAATAGCTTGCCCCGTTCTCGGTGACATAGAGCTTGAGCGGCTGGTAATCGAAATACACACGCCCCAGTATCCCGATGAGTCCGTCGGGGTGATTTTCCCAGCCCATCTCGGTCCAATGTTCAGGGGTCTTCGGATGTGCAAAAACAATTTGTGGGTCATTATCTGCGCCGTCGGCGCGGAAGACGTGGCGGGAGTAGTAATTGAGACCGATGAAATCTGTCGGCGTGGCGATCACATCCATGTCGCCGGGTTGGACAAAGTCCATGCCGTTTGGCAAGGCACCCATCTGGGTGTAGTCCGTGACCTTGTCAGACGGGTAGCCGCGCCCATAGAGGGGATCGGCAAACCAGCGGAACCATTCGCCGTCGTTCGCGCGGACCGCCTCCCGGTCGGCGCGGCTGTTGGAGGCGGCTATGTTCCAGGCGATATTGAGCGTAATGCCCACTTCTGCATTCGGGCTGTTGCGTCGAATGACCGGCACAGCCTGTCCGTGTGAAAGCAGGAGGTGATGCGCGGCGCGTATCCCGAGTTTATAGTCCCTCAACCCTGGCGCATGGACCCCCGACCCGTAGCCCATCCATGCCACGACGGCCGGTTCGTTATGTGTGATCCAGTTTTTCACGCGGTCGCCAAGGCTGCGCGTGATCACATCGGTATATTCGACGAATGCGTCAGCCATGGAACGTACGGTCCAGCCGCCTTCCTCCTCCAATATTTGGGGAATGTCCCAGTGGTTGAGCGTCACAAACGGCGTGATGTTTGCAGCCAGCAGACCATCCACCAGCCTGCTGTAGAAATCCAGTCCCTTCTGATTGACCTTGCCGCGTCCTGCCGGGAGGAGGCGCGGCCACGCAATGGAAAAACGATAAGCCTTCAGGCCGATCTTTTTCATCAAGCCGATATCTTTTTTCCAAAGGCGGTAATGGTCCGTAGCAATGTCGCCCGTATCGCTATTCCTGATCTTTCCGGGTGTATGTGTAAAGCGGTCCCAGGTCGATTCGCCCTTGCCGTGCTTGTTCCAGGCGCCTTCGATCTGATAGGATGCTGTTGCTGCGCCCCACAGGAAATTTTCAGGAAAAGTGATTTTGTTTGCCATCGAATAAGGTGTCCTTTTTAATTTGATAATTGCCTGCAGATTCTTCGTGCATCTTCCAGTGTAGCTGAGTATTCCCCTGTGCTTACTTCCCAGATTTCTTCGAGCGTCACGGACTCGCCCGGTTTCAGGGAGGTCAGAGGTCCGAGTGTTTCAAGTTCGAGGCATGAGTCTCTGACATAGGCTTCCGCGTTGGAACCCATATCGGGATAGTTACCTGTGCGATCCACGGAAAATCGTTTGACGAACAGGACATGATCCCACAGACAGGCAAGCCATCCATGTGAGTTGTAATTCCCGATCTTGAACGCCTGCTCAGACCCGTGCCCGTGAAGCAGAATCAAATCATCATGCAGCTCGAAGCGCTCATCGTCCACTTGCGAATAGGGCCAGAGGACCAGGTTGCGGTTCGGCTGCACGCCCTCCGTAGCCGACAGCGGCAGGATGGCGATCCCTCCCAATCGTAACTGTGTAATTCCCCACGGCGCGAGCTCGATGGGTTCCTTGCCGTGCCATGTGACTCGCTGGCTCAGGGACACACGGTTTTGATCCAAATGAAAGGCTATTTCTTTTTCCAGCCCGGAAGCATCGAGGTCGCTTCGCAAAGTAATCTTCCCACTTTCCGCAACTACCTTCACGCTGCCTTCCGGACAAACATAAAAAGAGTCCTCCGGCGCGATCCATAAGCGGTGACCGCCGCGCAAATAAAATTCGCCATGTGGCGTGCTCCAATGCACATCGGGAGTCTCTGCGAGCAGGTTGCCTTCCACGCCCCTGGCATACAAACCGATCAGCCGTGGACCTGTGGTCATCAGGTAATCGACTCGCAGACAGTCATTTCCAATGGATGCAAAAGGAAGTGGGGATGCGTAAGCCGCCATGCTCATCCCAGCGTGACCTTAACCTGCACCAGGCTTGCGCCTTTATGTGCCCGGATCAGACTCCCCTCGGCCTGCCCGCCGTTAACTGTGACCTTTTCCACGCCTCTGCAGACGTGCTTTGGGTTGTTCACCGTTATAAGATAGCTCGCGCCGCGATATTCGCGCGTCACTCTGAACCCATTCCACTTCGACGGGATGCACGGATCGACGCGCAGCCCATCGTACTCGGCGCGGATGCCAAGGATCCACTGCGTACCGGCCTGGTACATCCACGAGGCGGTGCCGGAAAGCCAGGAGTTGCGTGCCAGGCCGAACTGCGGGTGTTCATCGCCCAGGATATTTTGTGGATAGACATACGGCTCGCTCTCATAGAGATCGATCATGTCGTTCTTGCCGGCCGGGTTGATCTGCGAGTAATACTCGTAGGCGCGGTCGCCGTCCCCCAGCAGGGTCTCTGCGATCATCGCCCAGGGATTCGGGTGCAGGAAGATGCCGCAGTTTTCCTTCGCCCCGGGAGGATAGGTCGTGATGCCGCCATAGCGCGGGTCAAAGCCATTGTAGCCCGGTGTCGAAAGTTTGATGCCATATTTCGTGTTGAGATGCTTATAGACGGAATCCATTGCCTGGCGGGCGCGTTCCTGGGAAGCAAAGCCTGAGAGCACCGCCCAGGACTGTCCGTTGAGATGGATCCTGCCATATTGATTTTTATGCGAGCCAACCGGTGTACCATCGTGGTCGAAGTACATCACATACCACTCGCCATCCCAGGCATGCTCCTCGACGCGCCTCTTCATCTCGGCATGCGCCTTGCGCCATTCATCGGCTTCTTCCTTCCTGCCAAGGAAATCCAGCAGGCTAATGAATTCATTCAAGGCGCGCCCATACAAATGCGCGGAAAAAAGCGACTCCGCACCTTTCGCAAGATTGATGGTGTCGTTCCAGTCTGCGAAGCCCAGCAGGGGCAGGCCATGGACGCCGAGATCTGCCCGGGTGAAGGACAGGGCGCGTTTAACGTGATCCAGCACGGAGGCCGTCTCGAGTGGGTTCCCCTGCTTATCCTTTTCATAGAACGGGACCGTCTCATCGAGAAATGGGACATCCCCCGTTTCCTTGATGTACGCCGTGACTCCCAGAATGCTCCACAGATGGTCGTCGCTGTAATAGTGGGGGCGATCCTCCCGTTCGATCGCGTCGCCGACGCTGCCTTCCATCGTCAGTGGATTGAAATTATGCAGCGCCGAGCCATTTCCCTTTTGGAAGGAGAGCAGCGTCTTCAGGAAATCTTTCGCATCGTCGGGAATGTTCGCCATCACGCCGAGGATGTCCTGCGACGAGTCGCGGATGCCAATCCCGCGTGCCCCAAGCCCGAGCTGATAATACGACAGATAGCGGGACCATTGACGCGTGATGAAACATTGATGCGGGTTGTGGATGTTGAGAATGGCATTCATCGCCGGGTCGGGGGTTTCGACCTGCAGCGTGGCGAGGTATTCATCCCAGAAATTTTTCATCTCCACGAGCGCCTCGTCCACGGACTTTGGATCGCGGTGTGTTTCGATACTTTGCCCGGCTGCTTCCAGGTTTGTTTCCTGTCCCAGCTGCGTGATGAGGCGTTTCGTCTCGCCGGGCTGCAGCGTGCCGAGATGGTGCATCAGCGCCGCGATGTTGTCTCCTCGTAACGCTTCGGTATTGGAGAGCTCCGCCTCCTGCAAGCTTTCAGGATTCGCCCACGTGCCATATTCATTCCTGCCGAGGAATTTTTTGCGATCTGTCTCGAACGATGACGCAACCAGGTTCGAGGTGAAGTAATTGACCTGGAGGTCGCGGTTCATGAAGGGATATTGGATCAGCACTATGTAATCGCCGTTTTTCACCGCTTGCGAGGTCATCGTCTGGGGGATCCAATCGGCATTGGTAAATTGTTTTAGCGCGTCGGGATGGGTGTATTCCAGCACCGGGATCGCGTCCAGTTCGAGCGGCTCCCCGCTGAGGTTGGTGATCCTGATATCGCGCACTTCGACGGCGGCATGGGTTGGAACGAAGATCGTCACTTCGGTGCGGATCTCATGGAATTCACTGATAATGCGCGTGTAATTGAGTCCCACGCGGCACTCATATTTGTCGTAGTAATCCAGTGTGGGCACAAAGAAGGGGGAGAAGACCTTGTAAATGTTTTCCAGCTTAATGCGAAGATATAGTGTCTCGCCCTTGAAATCGGAGGACGGCATCTGCTGGATATATTTTGTGATGCGGTTGAAGGTCGGGTCATTCTTGCAGATCAACGCGCCGCCGGTATGGTCCACGAATCCGCCGAACTGCAGCGTGCCAATATAGTTGATCCACTTGGTGGGCGTGCGTGGATCGGTGATCACATATTCACGGTTGGGATCGTCGAAGTAGCCGTAGTTCATTGTTGCTCCTATTCAGGAATGCATTCCGGGATTTCAGGCGACGGCTCACCATAAGCCAGACCCTATCCAAACGGAAAGAGGGGCGCCTCACAGCTAATTTTATCTCCGATGTTATGAATGTTGAAACGAAATGCGAGTCCTTCTTTTCCTTATCGAACGACAGCCTTGACCTTTACAGTTTTTTTGTTTGCGTCGGGCAGCGGAATGAGTGTGCCCTGGATGGATTTGCCGTCCACCTCGAGCGCGACGTTATTTCCCGCTCCTTCCCGCCTCACGGAAATCTCGTAACAGACTCCCTGGAAGTTGCGCCTCATTTCGAAACCTTCCCAACCCGACGGGAGGACCGGCTTCACTTCCAGACCAGCGAATGTGGGACGGACACCCAGGATATGCTGTGTGATCGCCACATAATTCCAGGCAGCCGCACCGGTCAGCCAGGAGTTCTTGGCTTCGCCCGGTTTGACAGCCTCCTTGCCCGCGATCATCTGGGCGTACACATAGGGTTCACACTTATGCACTTCACTGATCGCCTCCCGCGCCGATGGATTGGTGCGGGTGTAATAATCGAACGCCTTGTCTCCGCGTCCGACAACGGTCTCGGCGATCATCACCCATGGATTATTATGGCAGAAAATCCCAGCGTTTTCCTTGTAGCCGGCCGGGTAGGAGGAAATCTCGCCCAGGTGCAAATAATACTGGCTAAACCCAGGGTTATGCAGCACAAGCCCGTGCGGGGTGCCAAGATACTTCTCCACCGCATCGAGCGCCTTGATCGCGTTGCCGCTGCCGCTCTGCCCGTCAGGGCGTGGCGCGGCGTCGACACCCAGCCCCGCCATGATGGAGATGCCCTGCGGCTCGATGAAGATCCGTCCTTCGACGTTTTCCTTTGACCCCAGCACATGACCGTAATCATCGTAGGCGCGCCGGAACCATTCTCCGTCCCAGCCCGCTGCCCAGACGGTCTTTTCCATCTCGGCGGCGGATTTTTGCATTTTGTCCACTTCAGCCTGATCGCCGCAATGCCTGGCAATCCCAGCCATTTCCTGCGATGCCAGCACGAACAACCCGGCGATGAACACGCTTTCGGCGACTTTGCCCTCTTTGTTGGTGGTGGTCTGGAAGGATTGACCGGGGGTATCCGAGAAGCAGTTCAGGTTCAGGCAGTCGTTCCAGTCCGCGCGGCCGATGAGCGGGAGCTTGTGCGGTCCCAGGCGGTCGAGCGTGTATTGAACGGCGCGCTGCAAATGCTCGTAGAGCGGGCTTTCCGTCCCAGGTTCGTTTTGATACCGCACCTGCTCATCGAGGATCGACCAGTCGCCGCTCTCCTTGAGGTAAGCCGCGACAGCCAGTACCAGCCAGAGCGGATCATCGTTGAAACCGGAGCCGACATCGTTGTTGCCGCGTTTGGTGAGGGGCTGGTATTGATGGAACGCACCGCCGTTCTTCAATTGCGTCCCAGATACGTCCAGGATGCGTTCACGGGCGCGTTCGGGGATCATGTGTACAAAGCCAAGCAGATCCTGAGTCGAATCGCGGAAGCCCATGCCGCGTCCGATGCCGCTCTCGAAATAGGAGGCGGAGCGGCTCATGTTGAAGGTCACCATGCATTGATAGGCGTTCCAAATGTTGACCATGCGATTGGTGTGTTCGTCGGGCGTTGTCACCTGGATCTTGCCAAGCAGCATGGTCCAGTACTCGCGCAGGGCGCCGAAGGCTTTATCCACGTTTTCCGGCTTCAAATATTTTTCGAGCACCGGCTTGAGGCGCTGTTTGTTGATGACCTGCGAACCGGGCGGATCGAACTTCTCGTCTTTGGGATTCTCCTGGTATCCCAGGATGAAAATGACCTGCTTCTGCTCGCCGGGCTTCAACTTGATTTTGATATGATGCGATCCCATCGGCTGCCAGCCAAGTGCTTCGGAGTTGCGCGACTTGCCCTCTTCCACGGCGAGGGGTGTGTCCCAGCCGCGATAGGGTCCCAGGAAATCTGCGCGGTCGGTATCGAAGCCTGCCAGTTTTTCGGAGCAGGCAAAATAGGCGAAGTGATCGCGGCGCTCGCGATATTCGCTCTTGTGATAGATCACCCCCCCCTCTGCGCTCCCCCCAATTTGGGGGGAGCGGGTGGGGGGTTCCACCTGTCCAATGGAATAATTGCGCTGGAAGTTGGTGGCGTCGTCGTTCGCGTCCCACAGGCAAAACTCGATGGCGGAGAACAGGCTCAGGTCCGCGGCCGAGGCGTTCTCGTTGGTCAGGGTCACCTGCCAGATCTCGAGGCTCTCCCCGAGCGGGACAAAATAGCGCGCCGAGAATTTGATCCCATTGAGCCTGGACGTGATGATCGTATAGCCCTGTCCATGGCGGCACTCGTATTCATCCAGCGTAAGGCGGGTAGGCATCCATGAGGGCGACCAATACTTGCCGCTGAGGTCGTCGCGCAGATAGAGGTACCGTCCGCCCATGTCGAGCGGGGCGTTGTTATAGCGGTAGCGCGTGAGGCGGCGCAGGCGGGCGTCTTTATAAAAAGAGTAGCCGCCGGCTGTGTTCGAGATCAGCCCGAAGTATTCCTCGCAGCCCAGGTAATTGATCCAGGGCAATGGGGTGTCGGGACGGGTGATCACGTATTCTCTTGCAGGGTCGTCGAAATATCCGTAGCGCATATTAACCTCTTGTCGATTTAAGATCTGCTTGCTTAGTTTATCCGACCCACATATCCACAGCAAACAGACTGGCTTCCATCCCAAGAAGCAAAATGCTGAAGACTGTCCAGGCGCGGTCGAACGTTTTGTTCCTTCCAAGTTGAGCAAGGAAAATGTAAAGTGCAGGCGCCATGAGCATATAGCGAGCCATGCTCTGGGGACTGGCGCTAAGAACCGAAACTATAATGACGGCAATGCTAAATAATGCCACTGCAGGGTCGCGGCGGATGAGCCATATGGAGGCGATCAACGCCAGGAGCATCGCCCCAATTTCAATGGCGAAATAGATCCGGGCGTCTCCACTCTCCAGGAAACGGGCATACTGCAAGACAATTTGCCAATTTGCAGCCGTCTCGCCAGCTCCAAGCAGTCTGCGACCAAAGAAGAACCCCTGTAATTCCGACCAGCCCATACCGAGGTCTGAAAAGCGCCAGAGAAGACAGCCAGCCAGCGGCAGTAATGCCAAAGCGCCGCGCAGCAACGAGTTCCACGTCAGTTTCAGGGGTTGCTGCTGTCTGATCTGCATCCACCAGAGCATAAGCATGGGCAGGGTGAGAAGGGCTCCAGGCGCGCGAGTCCAGGCAGCCATCACGCCGAGAATGGCTGCCCAGGCCCAGTATCCGCGTTTCAAGAGCGCCAAGGCCCCAAATGCCAGCCCGATGAACAGTCCTTCGGTATAAACCATGGTAAAAAAGAAAGAGGTGGGGAAGATCAAGGCATAAAAGACAGCCCGATACGCATCATTTTCTTCAAAGTACGAACGTGTCATATCCCACAATGCGAGCAGACCCGCGAGCGTCCCCAATGCTGACACAATGACGCCCGCCAGACTGGCGGCTGCCAGGGGATTCAATCCGAACAGCCTGAGCGGCCATGCAAATATGCGCATCACGTAAGGATAGAAGGGAAAAAAAGCATAATTGATGATCACGTCCTGCCCGGTATTCGGATTGGTGATCGTGCTGGCCCTGGGATCGTCATATCCGCCGACGGCGATGCCGACATAGTACTCCGAGTCCCAGGACACCTGTCGATTCATAAATGGCTCGAGCAAATAGATCTGATCACTATTGCTGGAGGGCAGGGTCGCGTATTGGCTCCAGGGAACAGCGAGATCGGGATGTTCGATCCTCAGGCGGTTTGTCACGATCCACTGGAAGCCCAGGATGATGACCTCCCAGGCAAGCCAGAGGAGAATGGTTCGATACAGGGTAGTTTTGGTCATCAAACTTTCCCCAGCTCTTCGTTGATTGCTTTGAGCAAATCAGCCGAGACGAAGGTCGGATGGTTGGCTGCGATCTGTTCGAGCGTCATTTCTGTTGCCATAGTCATGTCGTCGATGTGCAGGAAACCGCCGAGGTGCCTGGAGAGGATCGCACGGCCGTCGGGGTCATCGAGCAATCTCCCGAGGGTGAGACCGGTATGCAGACGAGAAGCGCGCGGCGGAGGCAGGAGCGAGAGACGTTCACGCAGACGAATGTCGCGGCTCGACGAACCGATCAGGATCTCGAAATCGCCCGGTTTGGTCGCCCACTCGTTCTTGTGGACATCGAAATACCAGAAGGCTTCGCGGTCCAGCGTAAACGACACGGTCCTGGTTTGTTTGGGAGCCAGTTCCACCTTCGCAAAGGCTTTGAGTTCCTTCTCGGGCCGTGCGATCGTGGCATTGAGATCGCTCACGTAAAGCTGGACCACTTCCTTGCCCGCGAGTTTGCCTGTGTTGGTGACGTCCACTCTGACTTTCAGCAATTCGTTCGTAGTGATCGACTTTGCGCTGAGGCGCAGGTTGCTGTATTTGAAGGTTGTGTAGGAGAGCCCGTGACCGAACGGGAAGAGCGGTGCGATTTCCTTTTTGTCGTAATAGCGATAGCCAACGAAGATGCCCTCCCCATAGCGGACTTTGCCATTCTCGCCCGGGTAATTGGTATAGGCCGGGTTATCCTGCAGGCGGATGGGGAAGGTGGTCGGCAGCTTGCCCGATGGATTCACATCGCCAAACAAAATGTCGGCGAGAGCGTTGCCCTGTTCCTGGCTGTCGTACCAGAGCTGCAGCACAGCCGGGACTTTGTCGATCCAGGGCATTTCCACGGGAGAACCAGCGTTCAGAACGACGATGGTGTTCCTGTTGGCTTTCGCCACGCGTTCGATCAGTTCATTTTGCGCGCCGGGCAGCTTCATGTCGAGGCGATCGGAGCCTTCGGCTTCCCATTCGCCGTTCAAGCTGGCGATCAGCACAACGACGTCGGAGCTCTTCGCCAGTTTGACGGCTTCAGCGATTGTGTCTTTGGCGCGCGGCGGCTGATGCCCAAACGAGAGGGAACGCCAGCGCGGACTGCCTTTCCAGTAATATTCGATTTTGAGTGGATAGGCTTTGCCGCCTTCAAGTTTGAGCTCGGCAGTGAGCTGCTTTGCCATATCGGAGTCAGAGGTATGATCGATGACAAGGTTGTCATCGAGATAGAGCTTTGCCCATCCGACGGCGGAGAGAGCGAGTGTGTGCGTGCCGCTTTCCTGCGGGGTGAAGAATCCCTCCAGGCGCAGGGAGAAGGCTTCCTGATCCACGCCTGGCACCGTATTTTCGAACCAGCCATATTGGACGCGCGTTGTATTCTCGGTATGAGCAGGTTCGCCGGCAAGCTCGGTCCCGTTGAACAGGCTGAGGGTGAGTCCGGGGCGGCGCCTGTCGGGCGTGGACAACGTTTCGGGGGCCGGCGCAGGGATATTCTTGTAGATGAAGCATCCGGGCGCGGTCTCCACTTTGATCCTGCTGCCCGCACGATTCCTGATTCCTTCGTAAGGCGAGACCGCATAGTGCGGTGTGACATTGGAACTGCCGCCGCCGAGGATCTGTGCGGTCGCGGCATAGGGTCCGATCACCGCGATGGACTTGACCTTCCTGAGGGGCAGGGTCCCGTCGTTCTTGAGCAGCACGATCGCCTCACGCGCCGCCGCGCGGATGATCCTGCGATGCTGAGGCTTGTTCTCAGCCCGTTCAGGCTGGAGCGTTGGATTCTCGAACAATCCGGCTTTTTCCAGCACGCGCAGCAAGCGGAGGACTTTATCATCGAGCGCGGCTTCCGTCAGCTTTCCACTGGCAAGCGCGTTCCTGACGTGTTCCTCGCTCATCCAGCGCGCGGGACCCGGCATCTCCAGATCGAGTCCGCCCGAGGGAGCTCCCGGGTCGTAGGTGCCGAACCAGTCGGACATGACGAAGCCCTCATAATTCCACTCGCCTTTGAGGATCTCGAGCAGTGTGTGGTCGTTTTGGCAGGCATACGTCCCATTGACGCGGTTGTAAGCAGACATCACAGACCAGGGGTTTGCGCTGCGGATCGCGATGCGGAACGGTTCCAGGTAGATTTCACGCAGGGTGCGTTCATCCACTTCGGAACTCATCGAGTGACGTTCATATTCCTGATCGTTCGTCACGAAGTGTTTGATGCACGCGCCGACGCCCTTACTCTGAATCCCCTTGATGTAGGCTGCTGCCAGCACTCCGCTGAGAAATGGGTCCTCGGAATAGCATTCGAAGTTCCGTCCCGCGATGGGCGTGCGGTGGATGTTGACCGTGGGCGCGAGCAGGATATGCGCGCCTTTGGCTTTGATCTCATCCGCGAGCACATTGCCAACTTTTTCCACGAGGGTAGGGTTCCAGGTGGCGCCCAGCGCGATCCCCACCGGTGTGGCGACGGAGGTGGGTCCCATGCTGCCCCAGGCGCCGCGCGCCCCGTTGGGTCCATCGGTCACTTTGAACTGTGAGATGCCCAGCCGCGGCACTGGGACACTGTGCCACAGATCCGCGCCGGCAAGCATCGAAATTTTTTCTTCGAGTGTCATTTGTCTGAGAAGGTCGTCAAGATGAGACATGGTTTCTCCCAAAGGATGAAAGAGGTGAGAAGAAAGAGGAAAGAAGAAAGAGGAAAGAAGAGGGTTAAGATGTATCTTTGAATTCCGAGAGCCTGGGCCCGGGATCTGAGACATCGGCTCCCTTCAAATACTGAGCGTAAAAGTCGAGCAGGAAAGGGATGGGACCCTTGTAGAACTCTTCCGGGTTAAACTCGAACTTTGCATAATCGGGGATCGGTTGGACCTGGGGCTTGGTCGCCGCAAATTCTTGGATCACTTTTGCATGAGGCTTGAGCGAGCCATCGGGTCTCACCAGCCCGAAGAAACGTTCGTGCTGGTGGTTGTCGCAGGGCGGCAGGTTCCAAAGCTCCGGGATGTAGTCGGCGTAACACCAGAGCATTGCCCCGGTCGCGCCGCTATCCTGAAGTTTTGTCAGCGTCTGGCGAATGAACTCGGCAAAGTCTTCCTCCGATGCCATGAACTGTTCGCGCGGACGGCCATTGGACTCCGTCCATTTCATGACGTGGGATGGTTCGCCAGGCTGGGCGGTGCAGCCGCCGAATTCCTCCATCAGGATGGGCTTGCCGGCTAAGGCGGCGGTGATTGCACAGGTGAAGGGGACAAAGTCAGGGTCGAGCGGTCTGCGCGCCCAGGGTATGTACATGGGATAGGAATGCATCACCGCGCTGTCCGTGTGCTTGTAGACTTTGTCGATCCGCAGACCGGTATCGGCATGCAGCTCGGCGCTGTGCAGCCCGATCGTGACAGGATGGTTCGGATCGATCTCTTTGATCAGTCCAACCATTTCCCTGACCCAGGCTGCACCTTCATCTGATGTATTGGGCCAGGCAAACAGGTCGGGTTCGTTGCCGAGATTCCACATCCAGATGCCGGGATGATCCCTGAGCGTGCTTACGACGGTTTTCAGGAGCAAGCGCGCGGCACGTAGTGCCGTCTCATCGTGGAACATGTTGCGGTAGCCCAGTTCCGTCACCTTACCCTCGCTGACAATATCTCGAAGTAATCCCATCCATGGATCTTTATAGGGATGGTCCGTGCCCCCGAGCAGCCAGCGCGGACTCCAGTTCGGTCCGCTCATGTGACCGGTGAAGAAGGTCACGTCGAGCCCGAGACCCTTTTCCGCGGCAATATCTGCCACGGTGATCAAACGATCCAGGGCTTCCTTCGAAACAGAATCCGGATCGGGCTGGAAGTCTTCCCAGAGCAGGAACAGGCGGACGACCTTTAATCCCAGTTCACGAATAACACTAAATTCCTCGCGTACCTCACCCGCGTCGAAATCGTTCCACCAGTACATGGCTTTCCGGCGCGGCCAATAATTCACACCTAACATAAAAGGTTCAGACATTCTAGAGCTCCGAGGTTGATTTTACAAAATCGAGGACTTCATCCAGTTTGGCAAATGCCAGGGCTGTGACCGTGTCGGCGCCGCCGTAGTAGATGGCGATCCGGCCGGTTGGCTGATCGTACAGAGTGGCGCAGGGGAACGCCACGTTGGGCACATCCCCCACACATTCATAATAGGTTTGGGGGGAAAGGAGGTAGGGACCTCCACGCGCGATCACTTTCCAGGGTTTATCCAGGTCGAGCAGGGCGGCGCCAAAGCTGTAGACAAATCCGTTGCAGGAAGTGAGAACGCCGTGATAGAACAGCAGCCAGCCTTCCGGGGTTTCGATGGGCACGGGCCCGGCTCCGACCTTTGTGCTTTGCCAGCCCCCTTTGGTCCCCATCACGAAACGATGCTCACCCCAGTGGATCAGATCCAGGCTTTGACTCAGGTAAATGTCACCGAAGGGTGTGTGGCCGTTATCGCTGGGGCGGCTGAACATCACGTACTTGTCCTTGATCCTGCGCGGGAAAAGCACGCCGTTCCGATTGAACGGTAATAGTGCGTTCTCCAGGAAGATAAACTTTTCGAAGTCAAAGGTGTAACCGATCCCGATCGTGGGGCCATGATAGCCGTTGCACCAGGTCACATAGTAACGATCTTCGAGCCAGACCACGCGCGGGTCGTAACGATATTGAAACCAGCCGATATCGGGGTCGCTGCATTCCCATCGGATGGGGTCGTTATCCAGTTTCCAGTGGATGCCATTCTCGCTGAAACCGCGATGGAGGTTCATCTCACGCTTTTTATTGTCGCAGCGAAAGACACCGGCAAACTTGCCGTTGAAGGGAACCACCGCGCTGTTGAAGATACTGTTCGAGGAGGGGATCAGATCCCGGGGGATGATGGGGTTGGCATCATAGCGCCAGATAACATCAGAGCAGGCGGCGGGCCGGTCCTGCCAGGGGATGTTGGGAAGAGCATCGTAGGTCATGTTTGAAAAAATCCTTTATAAAGACTATTGATCGAAAAGTTCCTGGTATGTCATTGTCGGCGCGCGTTGGTGGCGGGAGTCGCGCAGGTGGAGCAAGCTGCCAATAAAACGGCACTCGGCTGAGGCTTGAAAGGAAACGGAGCAGATTATCCAAGTGTCAAATTGAGACGCAGCGTAAGTGCCTTCATCGTCTCCGTCAGAACCTTATCCGGGTCTGCGTTTTTGTCCTTCAGGATTGTTCCTGCAACCAGGCTCAATTCCTGACCGAATTGATTTTCGATCCGCCGCCAGAGTGGGATCGTGCGATACGCACGCGAAGAGGAGACCAGCTGGATCATCACGGGTCGCAGCGGATGCTCGGGAGGAATCAGCTCGTCGAGGGCGTCGACACGCGCCGGCAGGACATGCGACCTGCGGCCCATTTCGAGCATGGTGCTCTTGCGGGTGAGAAATTCCGCCAGTTTGAAGGCGGCTTCGAGGCGATCGGGATAGCCGTACGTATGCCTCCAGATCACGAGGTTCCCACCCCCGGACCAGGGAATACTCATCACACTGGCTGCACCAATGTTCCTTGCTTCCGGTATTTCTTCCTGCAAGTAAATCAAAACGGCGCGCGCATCGGTCAGCACCGCAGCCGCTTCGCCGCGCATCAGCCTTTGCATGCAGACATCTGCGCCTACTGGATCAGCATTGGGCTGGCGGCGCAGGAGTTTGAAATAGGCTTTCAGACCAGCCAGGGCGGCGGGTGAATCGAACAGCACCTGGTTGCCGCGATTGTCGATCAGCTGCCCGCCTGAACTCCAGATCCAGGAAGCGGCTGTATGAACAAAATCATTAAAAGGGGAGGGGGTATAGGGCATCAGCCAGGCATGTTCGACAGACTTGAGTTCCTCGAGTCGGCAGATCGTGTTTTCGAAGGCGTAGGGTGTTGCAAAGGCGGTCGCACCGTCGAGACCGGCTTTTTGAAGCAGGTCACGTCGATAGGCAATGGCATAGGTGTACGAACTGAGAGGGATCGCCCAGGAGTGTCTGTCCTCCTCCACCGTGACGCTTTCCCAGGCGGAATGGACGAAGGATTCTTCGCCGCCTATTTTTGTAATGAGGTGCTGCGGGATCGGCCGCAGAGAATTCAGGCTGACCAGGCTGCTGACCCAGGTGGAACCGACCTGCGAGATATCCGCTCCCTGCCCGTGGGTGGAAATATCGACCAGCTGCTGCCAGGCGTTACTCCACTGCATGCGAGTGAGTTTGACTTCTATGCCGGTCTGTTTCCTGAAGCCTGCCAATAATTCGAGCTGGAACTCATACTCAGCATCCGTATCCGCGATGGTCGTGAATTCGATGGCAACCATGTTCACCTCACTGAAATATTTCCTGCAAAGTATTTTGAAAAAAGAAGTAGAAGGACACTGCCGGTATTCATTTGCGATGAGTGAGTTTCGGCGGTGTCAAGGAATAATCCATATCGACAAGCCAGTAGCGGGGCGGCCGGTCCATCGCCCCATGCGGGTTAGTTCCAGAACTGGGGCAGGTGTTCTTTATGGGTTTCCAACAGGTCGTCGAGCACAGCCTGCACCTTGTCCGCTTTTGGTCCCAGCGGATGTACCAGTAAAGCCTGGTAGGCAGCCGCGCGGTCGCCATGCACCGCGGCTTCCACGGTCAGCAGTTCATATGCCTTCACAGCCGCGATCAATCCAAAGCAGGAGGCGGGCAGGGGCTCGGCAGGGATGGGAGTGATCCCGTTCCTTTTCACGAGGGATGGGATTTCCAGCACCCACTCGGCGGGCCATTCTTTGACCGCGCCGTTATTCCTGATATTTACCACATGAGTCTCGCCCAGATCATTGTAATGAGCGTTTAGCAACTGTGTCGCAACGGTCGAGTAGTATGCACCGCCGCGTTTCATCAGGTCGGCAGGCGGCTCCTTCAAGTTGGGGTTGGCATATTCACGCAGCAAGTCTTGCTCTACTTCCATCACTTCGTCTGCACGCGAGGGCGGCCACTGCTCCTGTGCTTTTAACTTCCTATCGGTGTGATAGAAGTATTGGAGATAATAGTTTGGGATCATCTGCAGGACTTCGATGGTGCGCGGATCCCATTCCGGCTCTGCTTCTTTCCTGAGGCCCGCGAGGAAGCCCGCCATGACCTGGGGCCAGACATCTTCTCCATCGATCGTAAAACCGCGGTGCCACGACAGGTGATTCAAGCCGAGAGTCTTCAACTCCGTCTGGCTTGGGTCGATCTTCCTGCCGGTCGCCTGTTCGAGGCTTTCGAGGATGTGCATTTTTGTCGTAATCGACACGTTGCATACGCCAACCGCGGGGACATCCGGTGCGTACTTGCTCAACGCCTGTGTGACGAGACCGGCCGGGTTTGTGAAGTTCACCAGCAGGGTCCCGGGCCTGGCAGCTTCCCGGATATCGCGGGCGATCTGCAGGATCACGGGGATGGTGCGGAGCGCCTTGCCCATGCCGCCCACCCCCGTCGTCTCCTGTCCGATCAGGCCGTGCCTCAGCCCGAGGTATTCATCGCGGCGGCGGGCTTCCATATGACCAACGCGCAATTGCGTGGTCACATAGTCCGCCTCCTGGATGGATTCACGCTGATTTGTGGAGAGAATGACTTTGAAAGGTGCGCCTTTCGCCTCCACCATGCGTTGAGCAAACCCGCCGACGATCTCGAGCCGCCCGGCGTCAATATCCATCAGCCAAAGTTCATCGAGTGGGAATTGTTCTGTCCGCGCGAGAAAACCGTTGACCAATTCTGGAGTGTACGTCGAGCCGCCGCCGATGACGGCTACTTTCAACATAACTTTATTTCTTCCAGGGCGAAGAAGATCTCATGATTGTGCAGTTCATCACTCACGCGAAATGCGTTACACCGTTGAGAGATCCCATTCTTCGTAGATCTTCGGAACGTCATTGAGCAGGCGCTTGGTGTACGGCTCTTTCGGACGCAGAATCACATCGTCGGCAGATCCGCTTTCCACGAATTTTCCATGCTCCATAATATAGACGCTGTCAGAAACATAGTACGCCAGCCCAATATCATGGGTGATGAAAATGATCGTCATCCCAATTTCCTTGCGTAATTGCATCAGCATATCCAGGATGGTCGCGCGTGAACAGGCATCGATCATCGAGGTAGGTTCATCAGCCAGCAGGATCTTCGGTTTCAGCAGGAAGATGCGGGCGATCATCAAGCGCTGCATCTGTCCGCCGGAAAGTTCAAAAGGATACTTGTTGGTCAACTCCTCGAACTTCAAGTTGACAAAGCTGCATGCCTCTGTCATCAACTCCACTTTTTTCGCATACGGAAACTTTCGACCGCCGCGCATATGAATACAATCCAAAAGCACGGTATCGATCTTGTTGAATATGTTGTATGAAGAGAACGGGTCCTGAAAGATCGCCTGAATATTTTTCCAGTATTCCTTTTTCTTCCTGTGAGTACTGATGTCGCGTTTTTTCCCCTGGAAGTAAATATCGCCCTCAGTAGTGCTGATCAGTCCCAAAAGCATCTTCGCCAATGTAGTCTTTCCGCTGCCCGATTCGCCCACGATCGAGATGACTTCGCCTTCGTAGAGATTGAGATCCACGTGATCGACAGCGACAGTTTTCTGGCGGCCAAACCCAAATACCTTGGTAAGCCCTGAGGCGCTCAGGTACAATTCTTTTTCAACGGGCATTTCTGTAAGCCTCCTTGGCATAGATCTCCCTCAGTTCTTTTTCAGGGATGATACAGCGGTACGCGCGTCTGCCGGCTGCCTCGTGCATAGGGATGGAATGTAAGGTGCATTCTTCTCGAACGTATTTGCAGCGTGGGGCAAACCGGCAGCCAGCAGGTGGATTTTTGAGATTAGGCGGCACCCCGGGAATGGCTGCCAGTTTGACATCCCGCAGACCTTTTTCAGGCACAATGATCGAACCCATCAGACCTTTGGAGTATGGATGGAGTGGGTCGAATACAGTTTCCTGTGCCGTGCCCTTCTCCACGATCTGCCCGGCGTACATGACCATGATATCGTCGGTCACGTTGTACAGGAGCGGAAGCTCATGCGTGATGAAGATCATCGAACTAATTAAACCTGTTTCCATGAGTTGCCGCAGCATCTTGATGACCATCTTCTGTGAAGTGACATCGAGCGCGGAGGAAGGCTCATCCGCAATCAGCACTTTGGGTAAAAGCAGCACAGATACAGCAATCACCGTACGCTGTTTCATGCCGCCCGAAAGTTCAACGGGATATTTTTGCAGTACCTCCGCTGGAAGCCCCAGGGTCTCAAACAATATTCTGGCACGTTCATAAATATCTTTCTTGGTGACGTAAAGGTCATGTTCCTGGATAACATCCTCGATAAAGTGGATGATCTTCTGGGTGGGGTTGAGTGCGTTCATGGCGGCCTGAGGGATATAGGCAATTTCTGCCCCCAATATCATTTTGCGAACTACATCAGGGTCCATCCCGGTAATATTATGCCCATCGATAATGATCTCGCCACTCGTATAATGCAGCGGAGGAAAGTAATAACCCATTAGGCTGAGCGCCAGCGTCGACTTCCCGCAGCCGGATTCTCCCGCAATTCCCAGCGTTTTCCCTTCTTCGACCTTCAGAGAAACATGGTCAACCGCGTAAACATCTTCCCGAAACCGGGTGATATATTTGGTTGTGAGTTCCCTAACCTCTAACATGGTGTTTGACATGTCGATCTCCTAGTCTCGTAATGCCGGATTGAACACCTGGTCGAGACCTGTATTCATTAAATTCAACGAGAACGCAATCAGAGCGATGACTACGATCACGGGGAAGTACGCCCACCATTTTCCCAGGATCTGTGCCTGGTAGATCATCGCCCAGTTCATCATCAACCCCAACGTTGGCACTTCGGTAGTCCTGGGTCCCAACCCAAGGATCGATAACCCGGCTTCCGCCAGGATCCCCGCAGAGATCTGCAGAATCAGCGCCATCACGACATAAGAAGCAATGTAAGGCAGAATATCTGCGATGATGATGTGAGCAATGGAGTGCCCGGATAGTTTCGACAGGTTGACGTGGTCGCGATTTCGCAGCGAAATTACTTGCGCCCGCACTGCCCTGGCAGTCCAAAACCAGGCGGTCAACCCGATCACCACCGCGATAGCAAATGGACCGCGTTTATCCTGCCCGATGCTGAAGGAAATCAGGATCAACAACACAAAAGTGGGGATGACGGTGAAGAGATTGGTGATGAACATGATGATATCATCCACCAGTCCGCCGACATAACCCGCCAGCAATCCCAGGGCCAAACCGATCAGGGTCGCGATGGTCCCTGCGACAAAACCGATCTGCAGGGATACGCGCGTGGCTGCAACCAGCTCTGTCAGTACGTCCCTGCCGAAGTTATCGGTTCCAAGCGGTAATACACGTACACTGGCAACCTGGCTGACATTCACATACTCGGATTGGCCGACAAAATCGGACTCCTCCAATGCACCTGTTTCCGTGTTTTTTACTGCGATGCTCACTCCCTCGGTTGACAAAAGCCCTTTGAGCGAGTTGTTGAGCCGAATAAAATAGTTTCGCTTGGCATTCGTCATGCCGGGAATATTCTTGTTGGGATCATAATTGTTTACCCACTGATCCAAAAGCTTTTCCGTATCCGCAGTATCGATCTCGCCTTCAGGAATCCCCGCTTTCACGAGCCATTCCTTGATGGCGGTACGGTCCCCCTCGCTCAGTTTGCTGGCAATTCGTTTGGCAGCGGCATCCTCCAGCATAAGCGTATACGATGTGGAGCCGAGGCTGTCGTAAACATTTACATAGACCCCGGGCGGGAAGAAGGTGCCCTGCCCGACGATCTCCAACGGATGATTGGTGATGATCAGCGGATAGATGATTACAATCAGCAGAATCCCGACAAAAATGGAGAAACCAAAAACAAACTTGCCGGAGCGAAAGATTTGTCGAAGTGTATGTTTCATAGCAGCATCTCTGCCTAATCCGCCTGCGCGGCTTTAATGCGCGGGTCGATAAAGCCGTATAGAATCTCGATGATAAAATTCGCGGCCAGCACCATCACTGTGATGATCAAGGTGGTGGCCGAGATCAACGGATAATCCCCGCCCATTACGGCCGTAAAAATCGTGGAACCAAGCCCGGGATAACTAAAGATGATCTCTGCCACTAGCGCGCCGCCAACCATGGTGCCAATCGCTAACGCCAGGCCGGTAATCTGCGGCAGCATTGCGTTTCGAAACACGTAACCGATGATCTTGCGGTCTTTGATCCCCATAAAACGGGCGTATTTCACATAGTCTGCATTCAGTTCGTAGATTGCCATGGAGCGCATGCCGATCGCCTGACCGCCGACCGCGATCAACACGAGCGACCAGAAGGGCAGTTGATAGTGCACGATCACAGACCACATGAACGACCAGGTAAAGCTGGGAATCAGGTCAAATCCATATCCACCGGAGGTTGGGAACCATTTTAATCCGATCCCAAAAATAACCAGCAAAATGACTGCCATGCCGAATGGCGGTAGACTGCTGACAAAAATGCTGACGGGCATGAGGACTTTATCAAAGCCCCCCTTGCGATAGGCTGCCAACGCACCGAGTGTGTTGCCGATAATCCAGCCGACGATGATCGCCGGGAACTGTAGCGCCGCCGTCCACCAGATGGAAGATTTGAGAACGTCTGCCACCGTCCTGGGATATTGGCTAAATGAGAAACCAAAATCGCCGCGCATCACATTTTTTACGTATATGAAAAACTGTTCAAGCATGGGTTTGTTGGTGCCGAACAGTTCCGTGTATTGCTGATAGATTGCCTGGACCCCGGTCGCATTGCTCATACCTTGAGCAAACCTCGCTACGATGGCTGCCACGGGATCTCCCGGCATCAGGCGCGGCAGGATGAAATTCAATATGAACGCGAAAACAAAGGTGACCAGGTACCAGGCCAGCTTGTTGAAGAAATACTTTCGATATCCTTTCAACACACACCTCCACGTAAATACAACAGGCATTATACCGATAAAGTGACAGTCACTTGGTCAGACCAGAGTTAGGTCTGCGGCTTCAGAGATTTGCCGTCCTGGACGCAAAGTGACTGTCACCTGCCTATTACAAAAACAGCCATGCCCCGCTTCGCGGAACATGGCTGTTTTTACTGGATTACGGGTTAACAAGCGTCAGGTTATAGAGACCTGCGATACTCCAACCGTCCGTCATGTCGAGCGGCGGGACGGGCGGGTTGGTGCCATCACCATCATGGGGGAAGTTCGTCCAGACACTCTCGTTCACAGCATGGAATGCCTGTGGGCGATACATGAGGGTGAAGGAAGGAACATCGGTCAGGTAGATCTTGACCAATTCCGTGTAGGCTGCCTTCAACTCGGACTCATCGGTCATCGTGGGGATCGCATTGATCAATTCATCGGCGGCAGGATTGCTATATTGTCCCCAGTTGCCATTCCAGTTGCTTGCCATACCAACGAATTCAGAGCTCATCAGCTTGCGGATACGTCCCCAGGGTTGGGTCGGGCCGGCGCCGTCGCTCCACATCATGAGGATGTCATAGCCTTCGGGGAGATCTGCATCCGATGCGGTGACGACGGTCTGATAGACGGACCATTCAGGATAGTTGGTCGTGATGTCAATGCCGATTTTCTTTCCGGCGGCAGCGACGATTTCAATGGCAGCTTGCCAGTCGGACCAGCCATTGGGGCAGGTTGCTATATAGGTAAGCTTTTGACCATCGAGCTCGCGCCAGCCATCACCATCGGTATCTGTGACTCCGGCCTCTTCGAGGAGCGCTATGGCGCCTGCAACGTCGTTGCCAGCCCACTGCAGGTCCTTGACGGCATCGTGGTCATACAATGCCTGTTCGCCGGCAGTCGGGTTCATGAGGGAGCGCGGCACCTGGTCGAAGGTTGCCGATTGGTTGGTCATCGCGTTGGCGATGATGGTGGGATAATCAACAGCCATGGCGATCGCCTTGCGAACCGCAACATTGTCCAAACCATAAGACTTCAGGTTGTAGAAGGCGGTGGGGAGGCTGGCGCCAATGCCATAAGGAGCCTCGGGCAGGTAGGTGGAGACGGGCAGACCGTAGTTGAGCCACAAAACCTGAATATTGGAATTGAACTGCTGGCTGACATCCACTTCACCCTGTGCCAAAGCAACAGAACCGGCGGCGTTATCCTTAAAGATAGTATGCGCCAGGTACTTCGGAGCCGGCAGCTTGCCCCACATGGAAGCATCCTGACCCCAGTATTCATCGTTGCGAACATAGACAACTTTCGAATCGTCCGCGAAGAATTTGCCATAAGGACCGGAGTACACAACGTCCTCGGCGGGATCAGCCAACAACGCAGTAGCATCCGCAGAGCGCGCTTCCAGTGTTTGCGTCCAGGCTTTCTGAATGACGTAGTTGGTGCTCAGGTAAGCATTGACGAGCAGGGGATTTTTGGCTTTACCATCATCGCCTAGTACGGCTTTGACCACAACCGTCTGGGCATCCTTAGCTTCGATGGTGTCGACGTAATCTTTATTGGCAGCGGCGAGAGGGGTATCGTACTTGACAGCGGTTGCCCAGGTATAAGCGACATCCTCAGCGGTCACCGGGGTGCCATCACTCCACTTGGCGGCAGCCTTGATCTTGAAGGTGACCTCGGTCATTCCCTCGTCCCATGCATAGTCGCCGTCAGCCAGCAGAGGATACTGCTTGCCATCGAGCATGTTGTACAGGTACGGGGTTTCGAACATGATGACGCGGGCGCTGTCCTGCTGGGCGATCGCCAACGCATTGTTGTTGCTGTTGGAGTATGGATTCCAGCCAACAACCGGACCCCACTGTTGCCCATTGAAGTACAGGGTTTCATTGCGGGGTAGAGCGTTCGCGTCAACAGAAGCTTCGGTGGCGGGAGCTTCGGTGGCAACGGGAGCTTCGGTTTCCACAGCGGGAGGTTGGGTAGCTGCCGGGGTAACAGCGCCACCGCATGCCGTGAGGACCATCGTTGCGACGATCATCAGGGACAGAACAGACAAAAGTTTCTTCATGGTGAGTTTTTCTCCTCTACATAGGATTTGGTTTGAAAACAGTCGGAGAGTTAGATGGAAAAGTTATTGGCGAGGTCCTCACCTCCTTTCAAACACACCGCCTTCATGTGTGACACCCACATGAACGGCGAAAAACAATTTCGGTAGGAAGGACGACCGCTTCACTCAAGGCCTGATTTTCCAGGAGGGCAAACAGTCTCTCGGCGGCAATTCTTCCAACTGATTCGGTAGGGGCTCGAACGGTCGTCAGCGCCGGGTTTAGGAACGGCGCGACGGCAAGATCGTCAAATCCGACGACGGCGACGTCTTCAGGGATTCTGTATCCATGTTTGTGCAAGGCTTTTAGAACACCCACCGCAGCATCGTCATCCCCTGTAAAAATAGCATCGAACGCGACCTGCTTTCCGTTGCTGAGAAAATCATTCAAGACTTGGTAAGCTGTGTCGCGTTCGAATTCTCCATTCAGAATTAGTTCCTCATCGAACGGGATTCCGTTTGCTTCCAGCGCAGCTCGATAACCTGCTTCGCGCCGGTCGGAATCCTCCTGGCCGATGGGACCTCGCATATATAAAATGCGGCGTTTCCCATGGACCTGGATCAGGTGTTCCACCAGTTTTCGGGTGATTTCTACATTTTCAACGGTAATACTGGGAATGTTTAGAGAAGGGGGGCAAGTGCGGTACAGTAACACCATTGGGAAGCCGCTTGCACTCAGATTCGCGAGGTCCTCATCGGTAAGACCGTCTGAAAAAATCAGCAACCCATCCGTATTATGCGGTCCTATGGGGGGAGGCAATCCATTGCGGCTATTTGCGTGATACGTGGCTACGATCAAGTTATACTCTTTTGTGCGGACGACCGCCTCAACGCCATTCAAAAGCGGAACGAAGAAATCATTATGCAGGTTTCGGAGCAATATGCCAACTACACGTGTTTTCCTGGATGCCAAATGTCGAGCCGCTGCATGTGGCACGTACCTCAAGTCACTCATCACTTGATGCAGGCGATCCGCAACCTCTGCGGAAACCGGCGCATTCCGATTGATATATCGGCTTACGGTGGCTACCGAAACACCTGCTTGTCGGGCCACGTCGCGGATTGTGACGGAGGAGGAACGCCGAGTCATGGTTTTAATGTAAACGGTTACAGTAACCGTTTACATTATTTCACAACTCATTTTAGTAGTCAAGCAACGCTTCCCTTAAAAAATACTGAAAATCTTCCCGGATTCACATGACAAGCATCATTTTCGAGCAATAAGCTGCATCTGGCATGCAGTAGATCATAATATGACTAAACAACTCTCTTTTCCTGGGGTTTTCTGCATTGATGGGATCGAAAGCCGCTTTTGCCTGCGCATGGCTTGACCACCGGTCCAAAAGGCTTTTGGTTACAGGTTGATGATCGGGACCAACAGTTTGCCGTCTGCGCACTGAAAAACAAATATGGATAGGTCAAGCCATCACAAGATAAATAAACAGGTTCATATTCCCCCTCTGCGCAAGATCAACCGGGATGATCGAGATACTTCAGCCCTGACCCCGTGTTGAATAATATGATCCGTTCTTCAGGATGCACCCAGCCTTGTCTGACCAGTTCCTTGAGTGCGGCAAGCGTTGCTGCACCCTCGGGAGCGGCAAAGATGCCTTCCATGCAAGCCAGTTGTTTTTGAGATTCGAGGATGGCTGCATCACTCACGGCAATGGCTGTGCCTTCACTGTCATAAATGTCCTGCAGGATAAGATTGTCAGCAAAGCTCTTTGGAACGCGCAGCCCTGAGGCCATGGTGTGAGCATTTGTCCAGAAATCACAGAACGTGGCGCTTTTCTCGAAGGCTTTCACAACCGGGGCACATCCGTCCGCCTGTACAGCCACCATGCGTGGGCGTTTTTTGTTTTCGAGCCAACCCAGTGTCTCCAGCTCTGCAAAGGCCTTCCACATGCCGACCAAGCCTGTACCGCCGCCGGTAGGATAGATGATGACGTCCGGCAGGCTCCACTCGAATGCCTCTGCCAGTTCATATCCCATCACCTTTTTCCCTTCCACACGATAGGGCTCCTTGAACGTGGACACATCGAACCAGCCTTCGGCGCGTGCTTTTTCGCCAGCCATACCAGCGGCATCGCTGATCAAGCCATCCACCAAAACCACTTCGGCGCCCGCCATGCGGCTCTCTTCGATATTGGCATAAGGAGTATCTTTTGGCATAAAGATGTGAGCTTTTATGCCGGCCCGCGCAGCGTAAGCAGCCATGGCTCCGCCTGCGTTCCCGGCTGTGGGGATGATTACTTTCTCCACCCCCAGTTCTTTGGCTTTCGAAATGGCTGCCGCCAGGCCGCGGGCCTTGAATGTGCCGGTTGGGTTACTGCTTTCATCCTTGACATAAAGATTGGAAAGCCTCAATTCTTTTTCCAGGCGCGGCAGGAAAAGTAAGGGCGTGTCTCCTTCTCCCAGGAAGACTTGATTTTCCTCATTAAGAACAGGAAGTAATTCGTGCCAGCGCCACATGCCTCTTTTCCGGCGTGTAACTTCATCCCGGTCAACATTCAGACGCGCTTCTGTTAAGTCATAAATCGATAAAAGCGGTGACTGGCAGACGGGACAAAACGTATGAACCTCATGGTGGTCATATTGTTTGCCACAGCCGGAACATTCCAGGTGAGAGAGATAGGATCGCTTCATTGATGTGCGAGATGGTGTGAACATTGGCACGTGCTGTAATAAATTCCTGACAGCTTTGTTTTCGGAATTTCGCATTGTCATTCTCAGGGCGTGGGAAGAAATGCTTCCACGCGTGCCCATAACTCACGAATGTTGATCGGCTTGGACATGTACACATCACAACCAGCCTCCAGAGCCTTTTCGGCATCGCCCTTGAGCGCGTTGGCTGTAATGGCAATGATCGGGATGTGAGCCAGTGCAGATTTCGAACTGCTTCGCAGACGCCGCGCGACTTCATAGCCGTCGATGTCCGGCAGGTTGATATCCAGCAGGATCAAATCCACATTTTCCCGTTCTGCCACCTCCAGCCCGGTGTTTCCGTTCAGGGCTTCCAGAAGGCGGTAGCCGCGCGCCTCCAGGGCACGCTTGACAAGCATCATGTTGTCGTGATTATCTTCCACATAAAGTATATTGTGACTCATCGAATTCATTCTCCTTACTCCGCACTTTTTTCTTCAAGAACCTGTACCACCTCGTCCACGAACCTGCGCGGAGGCAGCGATCCTTTTTGATATACGGCTTCAATATTTCCGTTTAGTCGTTTGCGCTCCTCGGGGGTAATGTCTTTCGCACTGACGACAACAACAGGAATATCTTTGGTGCGCGGATCAAGCTTTAGTTCCTCGACCAGGCCGAAGCCATCGATGCCCGGCATCATGAGGTCGGTAACAATCAGATCAGGCAGTTTTTGGCGCGCCTGTGCCAGACCCTCCCAGCCATCCTTGGCGTGGTACACGCGATAGGACTTGTGCATCTCGAGCAGACGCTGGATCAGCAGGGCGTCATCGGCATTATCGTCCACCAGCAGGACCGAGGTGGTCTTCTCGTCGAGGTTTTCCAGCGCAGCCTGCAAGCCCTCGCGCGGGGCGGGGGTTTGATCCTTGCTGAGGTGGACGTCGACTGCAAACTGGTCGCCCATCACATGTTTTTCGACCGGGAAGGTGTGCCCGGTGGAATTGATGACCACCAATTCATTCGGTTGGATGGCGCCAGCGCGGACCAGTTTTTCGAAACCCGCGAAGGCGACCGCGGCGGCCGGTTCGACGGCTGAGCCCTCGCTTTTGGCGAGGGCGCGCATGGCAGAGAATGTCTCCGCGTCGCTCACGGATTCCATTGCGCCGCCGTGTTGCTGCGTGATCTGCCACAGGTAGGTATATATCTTACCGGGGTCGCCCGTTGACAAAATGATAATGCTTGTCTCCGGGATGACCGCTTCCGCCACGTCCCTGCCAGCTTTGAAGGCATGGACCATCGGGGCGCAGCCTTCCGCCTGGATGATCGCCGTTTTGGGGATTTTATCGATCAGACCCATGTTCAGCAGTTCCTTGAAGCCGTGATAGACTCCCAGGGGTCCCATCCCTCCGCTGACAGCCTGGACGTACCAGTCTGGAGCCTTCCAGCCAAGCTGTTCGACGATCTCATAAGCGATCGTCTTCATCGATTCGCGCGCCGGGATGGAAGTGGCTCCCCGGTCATACAGGAGATGGCGGCGCTGCGCAAATTGGGAGGCGATCTGTTTGGTTTGATCGTAATTCCCGCTGACCCGGATCACCTCCGCGCCAAACAGCGCCGCCTCCCGCAGCTTTTCCTGCGGTACGAGGCTGGTCATAAAGACCCAGAGCTTGATCCCGGCCCGGGCGCAGGCTGCGGCGTAGGCGACGGCCGCGTTCCCGGTGGAGGCGACGACGGCTTCGCGGATCCCATTCTCCAGCATCGCCGCGACCGCGCCAGCAGCCTGGCGGTCTTTGAAGGAACTGGTGGGCCCGTAGCGTTCGTCCTTGATGTAAACGGAATCCAGCCCGAGGGGGGGAGCGAAGCGCTGCGACAGCCACAGTGGCGTGCCTCCCGCGGGATACAGGTCCAGAGAGGCGGGAGCGTTCAGCGGCAGGACATCCTGATAACGCCACATATTCGATGGACGATTGGGAAGTCCGCGCAGGATCTCGCGTTTGAATGCCTCATAATCATAGCGGGCTTCCAGCCACTGCGCGCTGCAATTCTTGCAGATCGCAGGGACGAAGGGTTCGTAAGGCTGCTGGCTGCCGCAAAGATTGCATTCGAGATACTTTGGTAATGCCATTTACTTTACCTGTTTTTCAACGGTTTCGGTGATCCTGGCTTCGACGGGCAATTCGACAAAGAATGTCGAACCTTCGCCCGGCTCGCCAGTGCTTTCCGCCCACAGGCGGCCGCCGTGCATTTCAACAAGCTTGCGGCTGATCGGCAGGCCCAAACCTGTGCCTCCGGCTTTCCGTGTGGAGGAAGAATCTACTTGCGTAAATTCCTGGAAGATTGCATCCAATTTATCGGGTGGGATTCCAATGCCGGTGTCTTTGACGGTGATCAATATTCGGGCACCCGGCAGGGAAGCTATGTTGAGGGCTATCTTACCATTTTCCGTGAATTTGATGGCGTTGTTCACCAGGTTGATCATCACCTGCCGCAGGCGTGTCCGGTCTGCGAAAATTTTGACGTTCTGGTCCGAACCTTCCTCGGTGAAGAGCGCAATATTCTTTTCGCTTGCCAGTGTGGAGGTGATGCTGGTTACTTCTTCCAGCACCTCACAGGCTTTAAAGCTCTCCGGGCTGAGGTTCATGCGCCCGGCTTCGATCTTTGCCATATCCAGCACATCGTTGATCAGGTGCAGGAGATGTTGTCCGTTCTTCTGAATGAGGCGCAGGTCGTTGCTCATGTTCTCCGTCAGTGGACCATCCAATTCCTCGATGATGACATCGGCAAAACCAAGGATGGAGTTCAACGGTGTGCGCAGCTCATGGCTCATATTCGCCAGGAAGGAAGACTTGAGACGGTCGAGTTCGCGCAATTGGGTTACGAGGGCAGCCTGTTCCACATACAGACGGGCATTTTGCAGGGCAACGCCTACCTGGGCCGCCAGGGTGACATAGATATTGGCGTCTTCCTCTGAAAAACCGGCCGCGTTGTCCGATTGCACATCGAATACACCGAGCAGCTTGTCGCCTACGGTCATGGGGACAGCCATTTCTGCGCGGGTTTCGGGCAGCAATGGGTTGGGGAGGAAGCCGGGCTCACTGCTGACATCATTGACGATGACGGCTTTTCGATCACGGGCGGCGCGGGCGACCAGCGATTGCATGAGAGTCATTGGAATTGCATGCTGCTCCGCAACCAGCTTCCGCCCGACCTCCCCTGCACCCGCCGCGAGCATCAGGGTGTTCCACGCTGATTCATAAGTGTAAACATGTGCGTGATACAGCCCGAACCGTTCCTTGGTCAGGTCAACAACGGATTGCAGCAGTTGATCAGGATCGAGCAGGGTCGAAGCCGTCGTACTGACCGTGGCAACCGTTGCCAGTTCATAGGCGCGTTTTTCGTTCTGTTCGACGAGCCGCAGGTTCTCGAGATGGCCGCTTAATTGCTGGGCGACCGCGGAAATGATCTCGATGGTTTCATCGGATGAGTCGGGCAAATCCAGCTTAAACTCACCAATTGCCTCATCACGAATAACAAGCGGCTGCGTGAAGGAATGAGCCGGACTGCGATTGCCGTCGGAAAGGGGTTGAACCTGGTTGAGGTCATAAACGTAGCCTATCTCCGGCTGCTTGGCGCTGTTGAGGTAGGTCTCCCAACCTTCGCGCGTTAACCGGCGTACGGCGAGTTCAGACTCTTTTCGGAATATTTCAGCCTGTGCCAGCAAGCGCAGGTTTTCAACGTGCTGTGCCAGCTGCTCGCCGACCGCTTTCACCAGTTCCAATTCATTGGGTTTCAAACTGGCCGGGAGCTGGATCTCGCCGACCCTGGCGCCCGCGATAGCAATCGGCATGTTGAGACCATCTCCATTCGATCTTGTTGCGAGGGTCTCGGGTCGCAGGCGAAAGACCCGGCTGTCATCGAAGGCAAAACCGATCCGATGTCCCTGGTGGATGGCATTCAGGAAGTCTTCCCACCCCTGTTCGGTGAAGCGGCTTATCTGTGCTTCCACTTCCGCGCGGGCTTCCTGGACTTCCATGAACAAAGCCGCATTTCGAATCGCCACAGCCAGTTGGCCTGCGAGAGCCTCGAATGCAGGCAGGTTGGTTTCAGAGAACGCCCCGGGTTGTCTGCTCTGCATATCGAGAACCCCGACCACTTTTTCATCGACAATGAGCGGAACGCACATTTCGGAACGAGTATCCGGCAGCAGCCGATTGGGCAGGAAACTCGGGTCATCCTGTGTATCGGCAACGATCTGAGCCTGTTTCTGCACAGCCGCGCGTCCGTTCAGGGAAGCCGAATTGATGACCAGATTGTGGCCGCGTTGTAATAACTCTTTGCCCACCTGGCCCGTTCCAGCACGCAGGATGATCCTTTCCCCTGCGGGATCGGTGAGATAGACTTGTGTGTAATATAAATCGAACCTTGCACGGATCATCTCGACGGCGTCGGACAGCATCTCCGATAGTTGTGTTACTTCTGCAGTAACGGTCCGGCCGACTTCAGCCGCCAGTTCCAGGTCATGGGTGCGGTCGGCGACGCGCTTTTCCAATGTACTAATGAAGTCACGTAGACGTGAAGTCATGACGTTGAACGTGGAGGCTACCTGGGCAATCTCTGCTGGTCCGCTGACTTTAGCCTGTAAGCCCAGATTGCCGCCCGAAATTTCAGTTGCAATGTTTGATAGTTCAATGAGAGGGGCAGACAGACGTCGTGCTATAAAAATACCCGCCAGGCCTGCTAATATTGCGAATATCAAAATGGCGGCAGAAGACGACAGAAATGATTGAATGATTGGCCGATAGGCTTCGTTTGTTGGCAATTCGGTGAAGACAGCCCATTGAGGAGTACCCAGAGGGACATAGCTTCCCACAACGGTCTCTCCAAGCAAACCTTTATAGCTTGCAGCTTCTGGCGTTACATCGCCTAATAGAGATGGATTCTCGAGGAATTCCTGCACTTCAGAAATCTGCGACACGTTTTCGCCGCGCAATACCCGC
>JAFGCG010000081.1 GCA_016932715.1 Anaerolineales bacterium | reverse complement strand
TTGGCGGGAGCAGCTTCCAGCTCCGCGAGCGAAGCGGCAGGGACGATGGACGCGGTCACGTCACAGGGCAGGGAAAAGGCGTTGGCGATGCAGTCCAGCCTTTCTCCATCCTGTTCCAGGAACGTGGAATGATGCTCCCAGGCAGTTGCGGCGTAAGGCTGCTCTTCGACTTCCAGTCCGCTGGCACAGAACGTCTCGTGGATGTAGTCCGCGGCAGCCTGGTTGGCGGGCGAAGCGATCGGGCGAGGTCCCAATCCGACCAGGGTTTGCAGATGATGGATTGTGTTTGACAAGGTTTCCTCCGACGTAAAATAGACTTCATTTTCATTTTACGACCCTGGTGTGCAAATGGAGGGTTTACCCCCTCCCTGCCTCCCCCAAATGCGCTGATGGAGGTGTTGGATACTTATTCAATGTTTGAATCAGTGCATTTGGGGAAGGTGCCCCGTCAGGGGCGGAGGGGGCGGGGCAACCCTGGTACACAAGTGGAGGGTTAGTCCGATTCTTCAGATTGCCGCTGGGTCAACGTCGCTTCGATCTGCCCGATCAGTTCATGCGCCCCCTTTTCCAGGTCGTTCAGCGTCGTCAGCCAGTGGTCGGTCACGAACAGCACATCTTCCTCCGCTTCGGGGGTGTCGAGCGCCTGCCGCAGTTGGTCCGTTTCGCCCCGGTCGAGTTTGTTCAACATCCGCAGGATGGACATGGTGCTGTAGCGCGAACGGATCAGCATGCGGATGACGCGCAGGCGCCCGATCTCATCCGGACCGTAGAGCCGGTACCCATTCGACGGGTCGCGCGGCGTCTCCAGCAGGTTGTTCCGCTCCCAGTTGCGCAACTGATCGATGGTGACATCCAGCAAACGAGCCACTTCGCCAATCCGCAGTGGACGCGTCGTATCCGGTGGGACGCCCTCCACCCAACGCTCGAGGTAGCGAACGGCCGCTTCCGCCTGGGCGCGTTCCGCCTGGACCTGCGAGAGAAGTTTATAGGCTAGCTCCAGGGCGCCGCCCAGGTTTTCCTGTACCCCCTGCGCAATGATCTCATAGACCGTCGCATGGATGTCCCCGCTCAGCCAGGTGAAGCGCAAAGCCTGCCGCACCAGCAGGAGCTGGTCAAGATGCTTTTGCGTAAACCGGCGATAGTTGTTGAATGGATTGCGCTCGACCGGCGGCAGCAAGCCCCACTGCTCATACAGCCGCACAGTGTTGGGATGGACGTTGGCTGCTTTCGCCAGCTCGGAGGTGCGCAGGTAGCGAGTTGGACTCATGGCAAATCCATTATATGCCAGAAAAAAGCCCCGCGAATTTCTCCGCGAGGCTAAATCGTCAATCGTCAATCCAAAATCGTAAATCGACCTAGGTTCCTTCCTCCCAGGAACTCAGGTACTTCAACTGTTCGTCGGTAAGTACGTCAATGTCGACCTTCATCGCCTGGAGCTTGAGGCGGGCGATCTCCGCGTCGATCTCCGCGGGCACGGAATAGACGCGCTTCTCAAGGGTCGCGGCATTCTTGACCATGTACTCGGCCGCCAGCGCCTGGTTGGCGAAAGACATGTCCATGACGGAGGCCGGATGCCCTTCGGCAGAGGCGAGGTTGATCAAACGTCCCTCGCCGAGGATGTTGATCTTGCGCCCATCCTTCGTTTCGTATTGCTCGACGAACTGACGGACCAGTTTCGGCTCACCCTTCGACATCTTTGCCAAAGCCGGGATATTGATCTCCACGTTGAAATGGCCCGAGTTCGCGACTATGGCGCCGTCTTTCATGAGCTTGAAATGCTTCTCGTCGATCACATTGATATCGCCGGTGACCGTGCAGAAAATGTCGCCGATCTTCGCAGCCGCTTCCATCGGCATGACTTCGAAACCATCCATCACGGCTTCCAGCGCCTTCAGTGGATCCACTTCCGTGACGATGACCAAAGCCCCCATGCCGCGCGCCCGCGAGGCGAGGCCGCGTCCGCACCAGCCGTAACCTGCCACAATGAAACGTTTGCCAGCCAGCAGGACATTGGTGGCGCGGATGATACCGTCGATGGTGGATTGACCGGTGCCATAACGGTTGTCAAAGAAGTGCTTGGTCATCGCGTCGTTGACTGCGATCACCGGGAAGTTCAGCATTTTATCCGCAGCCATGGCGCGCAGGCGGATGACGCCCGTCGTGGTCTCTTCGGTGCCGCCCACAATGTCGCTCAGCAATTCGCGGCGGTCCTTGTGGATGGTGGAAACGAGGTCGGCGCCATCGTCCATGGTGATGTGCGGTTTGTGGTCGAGCGCCGCGCTGATGTGCTTGTAATACGTGACGTTGTCCTCGCCCTTGATGGCGAAGGTTGGGATTTCGTACACATTGACCAATGCTGCCGCCACGTCATCCTGCGTGGAGAGCGGGTTCGAAGCCGTCAGGACGAGGTCCGCGCCGCCGGCGTGCAGAGTGCGCGCCAGGTTGGCGGTTTCCGTGGTCACATGCAGACAAGCCGACATGCGAATCCCTTTCAGCGGTTTCTCCTTCTCGAAGCGCTCGCGGATCTGGCGCAGGACAGGCATCTCGCGCTCCGCCCAATCGATGCGGCGACGGCCGCCTTCCGCCTGGTTGATGTCTTTGATATCGTAGTTGCTCATTGTTTCTCCTGATTATGATTTACCCGTTGGTTGAGACGTTCCGTCGAAACCAACAATTTCAGAAATACTCTTATAAGAGGAATTCCTTTGCTAACGGGTGGTTTCGATACGCTCCTTCGGCGCTACTCAACCACCGTGTATATGCATCATTTTTGATTATACTGGTTGTTCAGCCAATCAAACGTCAACTTCAAACCCTCTTCGAGAGGCCGGGGGCGATAGCCGAGCTCGCGCTGCGCCTTTTCAGACGTGGCAATCCACGTGGTACCCAGCACGCGCGCGGCTTCCCCGGAAAGCACGGCTGGAATAGGAAGCACACGTTCCAGCAAACCCAGCACGGGCCACCACACCCGCAGAAACGCGGATGGGATTTCCAAAGCAGGCGCGGGGCGCCCTGTTACTTTTGACCATAACTTTACAAATTCCCCCATCGGGAGCGCTGTGCCGCTCAGGATATACGCTTCACCAATCCGGCCCTTCTCCGCAGCCAGGATATGCCCTTCGGCAATATCATCCACGTAAACATAACTAAAGGTCGTTTCCTTCCCCGGCACAGCCGGCAGGCGGCCGCGCAAATGCAGCTTCATCAGATCGTTGATCGTGCTGTGGTCATTGGGACCAAACACGGCGCTGGGCATCACGATGATGATCGGCGCGCCCTGCCTGATGAAAGGCTGAACAACCTGATAATGCGCAATCCATTTTGTACGTTCGTAGACTGTGGAAAAGTTACCCTTATATTCATAGGTCTCGTCCACCGTCCGCCCTCTGGTATCTCCGAACACGCCCACGGTACCTGTAAAAACGATCTTGGGAACGCCAGCTTCGAGAGCGGTCTCGATCACGTTCCGCACGCCGTCCACATTGACTTTTTCCATTTGCGCTTTGTAACGCAAGCCGACTTCATACATGGATGCGACATGGAAAACGACGTCGCAGCCGCGCAGCGCCTCTTTCATGGACTTCGGGCCGATCACGTCACCCTGGACAGGTGCGGCCCCGAGAGTTTTCACCTTCTCCAGCCCGGCCTGCGAGCGCGCCAGGGCGCGGACCTCGACGCCGCGCGCCACCAGCAAAGCGATGAGCCGGGAACCGATAAAACCAGTTCCCCCTGTGACGAAGGCTGTCTTCATGGCTTCAACAACTCGTCCAATTTGCCGCCATCATCGAAATGCTGGCGGAAACGCTCAATAAACTGTTCGCGCGTGTAATTGTGGCTCTGCGGACCGCGCTGCTCGAGGCAATAGACTGCAGCCAGGGAGCCGATCTCGCCGCACAGTTTCCAGTCGAAGCCGCGCGAGTAACCGGTGAGGAATCCGCCGCGGAAGGCATCGCCCACGCCGGTGGGATCGACGATCTCATCCTCCGGAACAGTCGGGATGTGGACGGCATTCGTCCCTGAATAGAGGTCCGCGCCGTCTTTGCCGCGCGTGATCACCAGTGTGTTGACATGTTCCAGGGTTTGATCCAGGCTGCGGCCCGTCTTCTTGGAGATCAAACCAAATTCATAATCGTTGCAGAACAGGAAATGTGCGCCCTCCATGTCGCGTGCCAGCTCATCCCCTTCCAGCCGCAGGACCTGCTGGCTCGGATCGTAAAGATAGTCTATTCCCAACTCACGGCATTCAACGGGGAACTTCAACATGGCATCCGGCGCATTGGGGGCGACAATGACGAGGTCAGGCTTGCTCATCAGGTCTTTGAGCGATTGAGTCGCCGCAAATCCCATCGCACCCGGGTAGAAAGAAGCGATTTGCGCAGAATCCTTATCGGTGGTGGCGAAGAACGAAGCCGTGAAGACACCGGGAATCACACACATCAGCGCTGTATCGACACCCTTTGCTTCGAGCCAGCTGCGGTATTCCTCGAAATCCTCTCCTACGGTTGCCATTACACGCGGTCGTTCGCCGAGCAATGCCATGGTGTAAGCAATATTTGGCGCGATGCCTCCCCGCTGTTTCGACATCGAATCGACCAGAAATGACAGGCTGATGGATGCCAGTCGTTCAGGAAGGATGACTTCCTTGAAGTGACCGGGAAAGGTCATGAGATAGTCGTAAGCAACAGAGCCGGTGATAAGGATGTCCATTATTCCTCATGCTCTGAACGCCGTCCCCGGCGTTCGAGTGGTATCCGCAGGAAAAGGCGTGGCGGTGAATCGCCACGCCAATTTCAGCGGCAAAAGTTTATCATGTCATAACGGGATTGTCTAGAAAATGAAGCTGTCCTCAAAAGCGATGCTGCAAGGCTTGATAGCTCTGGTATGCCAGCAGGGCGAACAGAAACGCTATAAAAATACTGCGAAAGAAAATCAGACCCACGAGCGCGACGACCCCACCGGCGATGACGGAAAGCCAGAGCGACTTGCGTACCCCATCGATTGGATCAGCCTGAACGAATATGTTCCGCGCTACGCTGCCGCCATCCAGCGGATAGACCGGCATGAGGTTGATCAGCCCCCAAAAGATACTGACCGAAAGCAGCATTGTTACAAAAGCAGCCAGGAGGCGGCCGCCGAATGGCATCAGGACGTCCCAGGGCAAAGGGATAAACCCCAGCAACATGATGATACTGACAGAGCCGCCCGCCAGCAGGACCCCTCCCCAGACCAGCGCTGCGAGCAGAAATCCCGCGCCGGGTCCGGCGAGCGAGATAAAAATATGTTGGTTGGCAGTGAGTGAGGCGTTTCCCACTCCGCTGCCCCAGTAAACAGGTTCCGGGATGGTCAAGCCGCCCATCATGTAGAGCAAAATTTCCGAGCGCTGACCATGGCGGCGGAACGCCAGCGCATGCCCCCACTCATGAATAAGGATGGCAACAAAAACGACCAGCACCCAGATGGGAAGCAGCAGAATATCGCCGGATACTCCGAAGACAATGGCGATCAACCAGAACGATGGATGAACACGGATCGGCGTCCCTGCGATGGAAAATCGAAGATCATAACGTGTGGGTGGAAGCTGTTGGAAAAACATAATTTTTACTCGCCTAACACCGTCTTCTTCAAATTGACCTCAAAGGGAGGATAGACGACGCCGTTCTCCGTCACGATCCCGGTGATCAAACGGTTCGGCGTGACATCGAAGGCGATATTGCGGGCTTCCGCCTCGACCGGCGCGACACGCTCCCCCTGGAATTGAATACCGAGCACCTCTTCCGGGTCGCGTTCCTCGATCGGGATCAAGCCGCCATGCGCGAGCGAGAGGTCGATCGTCGAGGTGGGCACAACAGAATAGGCTGGCACGCCGTTGTCATGGGCGGCTAACGCCAGCATGTACGTCCCGATCTTGTTGGCGACATCGCCGTTCGCCGCGACCCGGTCCGCCCCAAAGAGGACTTTCTGCGCCTTTCCGGACCGGAGGAAATAGCCCGCCATGTTGTCGCTGATGATCTCGTAGGGAATGCCGTACTGCTCGAGCTCCCAGGCAGTGAGACGCGCGCCCTGCAGCCGCGGGCGGGTTTCATCCACCAGCACATGGATGCGTTTGCCCTGCTGGTGCGCCGTGCGGATCACGCCCAAGGCCGTCCCCCAATCGACGGTTGCCAATGCCCCTGTGTTGCAGTGATGGATGATCGTGTCACCATCGTTGATCAAGAGGGCGCCGTATTCTGCCATCCGTTTGTTGATCTCCACGTCTTCATCCGCGATGCGCTGGGCAGCGCTCAGGACCAGGCGGCGTAATTCATCAGGTTTTCTTTCATCCTTTAGTTTTTCCGCCACCCACAGCACCTTATCGACTGCCCAGGCCAGATTCACCGCGGTCGGGCGTGCGGCTTTCAGCGTATCTGAGGCAGCTTGTAAATCGTCGAGCAGCTCGCGGCTCGAGGTTGCCGCCGAGGCATATCCCGCCAGCGCCATCCCAAACGCTGCCGCCGCGCCAATTGCCGGGGCCCCGCGCACCACCATGTCCTTGATCGCCCGCGCCACCGAGGCGTGATCCTGAAACGACACGACCTCGAAACGACCGGGCAAAATGCGCTGGTCGATCATCTTGAGTTGGTTATCTTCCCAAAATACGGTTCGCATGAAAAGAATTTTACCCGCAATTGTAAGATTTGTTTTACAAAAGTCCCAAATCATGCCATAATGCAAGCGCTTAAATTCAACAAGTGATAAGGCATTATGTATTCAAAAATTATCATTGACATCCTCGGCTGGACAGGTTCGATTTTGTATCTCGTTGCGTATGCCCTGGAAGCCTACGCCACGACAGGTCTCAATGCCGTTTGGATTGTCATTGGCTTATTCACGTTAGGAAGAAAATGGCTTACACGAAGTTAATTCCACAGCACACGCCCGGCGCACGCGTGGAAGAAATTTCACGCGGCGATGCGTATCGTTTATCAATTCCCGCAGGAGCAGCGGACAAATACCGGCTTGCCCAGGTTTATGACTATGCGCAGACTCCGAGGAGCCGATTCCCTGTACGGGCGCCTCTACGCCTGAGCCTGTCCGCGCGGACCTCGAGCGACTCCCTCCCCGGGACGTGGGGATTCGGGCTGTGGAACGATCCGTTTGGATTGTCGCTTGGGTTTGGAGGGAATCCATTCCGGCTGCCTGCGCTGCCGAATGCCGCCTGGTTCTTCGGCGCCTCGCAGGAGAATTATTTGTCGTTCAAAGATCCTCCCGCTGAGCGGAACGAAGTGGAGACGAAGCGCTCGTCGCAAAGCGCGCTTCGACTACGGGCTACGCCCTCCGCTCAGCGCGAGGTAGCAAACGGATTCCTTGCGCAGGTATTTCGCGCTCCAAGGTTTCATCCGCTGCTGATCCTCGCGGGGGTGGCGCTGCCCTTTTCTCGCCGGGCAACGCGGCGACTGATGGGAAGAGTCATCAGCGAGGACGGGACCGGCCTCAGCGTGGACGTTACCCAATGGCACAGATACAGCCTCGAGTGGCGCGCGACCCGCGTCTCGTTCAAGGTGGATAACGTTCAGGTGCTGGAGTCGCCCGTGAGCCCGAATCCACCGCTGGGACTCATCATCTGGATCGACAATCAATATGCGGCATTCACCCCCGAAGGAAAAATCGGGTTCGGAGTCCTGGAGAACCCCGAACCCGCCTGGTTGGAAATCAAGGATATTGACGTATTGTAGGGGTGACCTTTACGGTCACCCTTACATGGGTGGCCAGTAACGCGCGATCAAATCCGCCGTGAATGGGATGACATGCAGAAGCGTATCCACGATCAAGCCTAGGATCAACCAGCCGCCGAACTGGCGATTGTGAACGAAGCAGATCGCAGAGAACCATGTGGGCCAGGCGGGATACCCTTCCGGTGGTCCCGCGGGGCGCGGCTTATTGAGCCATTTGATCGCAGTCAACGCATCCTTGAACGCCAGGAAAACGATCAGCATCACGGGCGTGAAATAGCGCGGCACAAAAACCAGGTAAGCAATCACCGCGTAAATGAGGATCAAAGCAACCTGATCCACGCGGCGGGCAAAGGCTTCGCCCACGCGTACCGGGAAGGTACCAACGCCCCTCTTCTTGTCGTCATCGAGTTTGTCGATGTGTTTGCCGATGTTGATACTGGCGACGCCCAAGCCATACGGAACGCCCGCCAGCACCACATTCCAGATGTTACTGAGATCACCGCCTTTGATCAACGCCATGACAAGATAGACGCCGCCCACCAGAATGGGTCCCCAGATCAGGAAGATCGCCAGTTCGCCGAGTCCCCAGTATTTGAACGGATAGGTATAGGCGAGCAGCGTGACCGCGCCAAACGCAAACAAGCCGATCACCACCGGATGAAAGTTCGTGGCGAACAAAGCGTAGATGCCTGCCAGCGTCGCCAGCGTCCCGCTGACGAGGAACCACCTGATCTGCTGTGGTTTCGTGAAGAAGCCCTGTACGAGCGGATGGACCCCGTACTGCGCGCGGAAGTAGTTGTCCGTATCCAGGCCGCGTGAGAAATCGGTATAGTCATTCAGGATGTTGTTCGTACCGTGGGCAATGAAGAGACCGAGGGTGAGAATAAGGAAGGGGATCCAGGAAAAATTACCGTCGCGCCAGGCGAGCAGCCCGGCGATGACACAGGAATACACTGTGACCAGTGTGACAGCCGAGCGGGTGGCAATCAACCATTTGGAAACGACATCGAGCGAGTCCCACTCTTTCTTGTCATCCATTTTAATGAGCTGCCATGAGGCTTTACGCCACATTGCAAAATTGATGTGCATTTCTCTCTCCTTTAAGTTGATGATAATTTAGCGGCTGTATCGCCGTGATAGACTCTCCCTCAAAATTATACTACCAATTTGTGAAATCGGATACAATCGGTCCAGATAAGCACTAGCAAACAAACAGAGCAGGAAGAATCCTGCCCTGCCCTCACCCCTGCCCCTCGCCCCGCGTCGATTACCGCCAGAAGTTTTGTGTAAACGGCAAAAGCCGCAGGACGACATCGATAAGAAGTCCAAACATGAACAACGAGCCAAACGAGCGGTTATTCCAGAACGCCATGGGTGCGAAGTACAGGGGCCAGCCTCCCTGGCCATCCGGAAAGTCTTCGGGGCGTGTTTCAGGCTTGGGCTGGAGGAAAGCCGGATAAACCTGTTTGAGCGTTGGAAGCGCGAACAGCACGATCAACATCACGGGTGTGAAGAATTTCGTCCCGATCAAATAGAAGGTTAAAAGATAGGGCAGCACCATCATGGTTAAAACGCTGTACCGAGCGGCTTTCTCACCGATGACCACCGGCAGGGTAAAAATCCTTTTCTGCCTGTCGATTTTGAATTTGTCGATGTGCTTGCCGAAGATGACAGTCGTGACACCCAGGACATACGGAAGACTTGCCATGACCACATTCCAGTTCCACTGATGAGCCAGCACATAGTAACCGCCGCCGATCATCAGCGGTCCCCACACCAGGAGAACGGCGATCTCGCCCAGGGCGATGTACTTGAGCGGCCAGGTATAAAACAGGACAAAAAAGGCGCCGGCGCCAAGCAGCATCCAGATCACCGGGTCGCTGGCGTTGATAAAAACCAGGTAAAGTCCCGCGGCGAGCGCCAGCAAACCGGTCACTGCGAAATACGTCAGATGCTGGCGCGAGGTCATCAACCCGCTGGCGATCGGCTGGGCGCCGTAGATCGTGCGGAAGTAGTTATCCTTGTCCACGCCGCGCACGAAGTCGGTGTAATCGTTGAAGATGTTGTTCGAGGCGTGAGCCAGGATCAGGCCGAGCGTGAGCGCCAGCCAGGGCAGGAAACTGAACGAGTTGTCGCGCCAGGCAAAAAGTCCCGCGAGAGCCGCCGAGATGAACGTCATGATCAGGACCGCCGCGCGGGTCGAGATCAGCCATTTCGAGATCACGTCCAGCTGATCCCATTCAGATTTGGAGACTTCGGGAATGACATTGAGCGCCTTGCGCCACATTGCAAAATTCATGGTAGCTATAACTCCTTCTTACAGTTTAGATAAATTATATCCAAAATAGGCGCGATCGGCGTTCGATATTTGTCAGTGGCGTGCCGGGGATTTATCCTGCATTCAAGTCTGAAGGGTCAGCCTGTGGAAGTGTGAAATAAAAGGTTGCTCCTCTTCCGGGTTCCGATTCCACCCAAATCCTGCCGCCATGGATCTCGATAATCCGCTTTGCCAGCGCAAGCCCGATCCCGGTACCATCCGTGCGGGGATCGAGCTTATCGAACAAGCCGAAGATACGGTCTTTGAACTTCGGGTCGATCCCAATCCCATTATCCCGGACAAAGAAAATTGGCATTCCATCACCGGTCGTACCCTCCTGACCAATCTCGATGGAGGGATGAGGCTGATCGCCCATGAACTTGGCCGCGTTGTCAATCAGATTTTGCAGGACTTCGAACAAGCGCGGACGATCACCATAGACATAGGGAAGATCCCCGGCGACGCTGACGCGGATGTCCCCGTCATGAAGCCGTCCATGCAGAAGTTCCAGCACTTCGGAAACCATGGCATTGAAATCGATGGACTGCGGTTCATTCACCAGGCGGCCGATGCGCGAAAGCTCGAGCAGGTCGTTCAAGAGCCGCTGCATCTTATCGGCTGCGTCGCCAATTCGCTGGATATCGTTGTCCAGGCGTTTGAGATTACCCGCCTTTGCATCTTCACGCAGGAAACCGAGGAAACCCTTGATCGTGATCAGCGGCGATTTCAAATCGTGGGAAACTGTGTAAGTAAAACGCTCCAGCTCGGCGTTCTTCCGCTCGAGCTCCCGGATCAGATTTTCATGCTCGCGCTGAATCCATTTTTGGAGAGATACATCACGGACGATGGCTAACACTGTACTGGGGCTAAGATAAGTGATGCGCGCTTCGAAGATCTTGTTTTCGTTTCCCTGCAGGAGCGGATATTCGAATGCATAGACCTGGCCCGATTCGAGCACCCGCTCGATCGCAACGAGAGTCTGATCTGCAATGGAGGGGACGACCTCTCTGAGGGATTTCCCCAGAAACTGTTCGGGTGGCAGGAGAGGCTCGGGTACATCAGTTGCGGTGGAAGATATGTATTGAAGGATCGTGCTATCCCGGTCGAGTTCGAAGATCAAATCCGGGACGGCATCCAGCAGGGCACGCGTGCGCGCTTCGCTGCGACGCAAGGCATCTTCCGTGTTCTTAAGCGCGGTGATATCCAGCTGGGTTCCCCACAAACCAACGAGAGAACCGTCCTGAACGACACCTACTGCGCTGTTCAAAAAATAGACTATTCTTCCATCCCGAGTTCGTTCCTCCGTCTCACAGCTGGCAGAGCGATATCCTTCCTTTACCAGTGTCAGTGCCGACTGGCGGTTGAGTTCGCTCAATTCCCCATCCACTGTCAAAGCCAGTACGTACGTCCCGAGAAGCTCCGCGCTGGAATTGTAGCCATACATGTGCGCCAGGGTGTCATTGCATTCAGAGATGTAACCACGTTTGTAGATCAATTCCACCTGCTCTTCAGCCGGCAGGCTGGTTGGGATGGGTGGATCAAAGGTTAAAAACCAAATGCCCTCCATGCTCTGCTCGACGAAGTTACGATATTTTCGTTCCCCTTCACGAACAGCCTCCAGCGAACGACTGATGGCGCCGATCACAAGATAAATGAGTAAAAACAGAGCGGTGAATATCGCCGTCAGATCCCGAGCTACGTTCAGCGGCGAATTAAGGTTAAGCTCCCGCAAGCCTCTCATTTCGGTGATGGCAAAAAACCAAATCGCTGCAATGCTTAAAATAGAAAAGATAATGGAAATCTGCCAGTTGGTGAGCAGCGCCGCAATAAAAACAATGAGAATGTACACATAGATCGTCGTGTCATAGACCCCGTCTGCCCGCCACGCCTGATACGTAATACCCATCCATCCCACCAGGACAAGGATCACGGCTGCCAGGTTTACATAGCCGCGCTTCACCATCAGCAGCAACATAACCACCAGGATCAGTAAGCCAATCGGCACTTCCAATCCCACATTAAATAATGTCGCCCCCTCGAGCAAGCGAAAGACAACCACCCCAAGATCGATGATCAGCGCGCTGATCAGAATTGTGTAGAGGAATCTGGCAGTTGTTTCATGGCGTTCCAACCCAAACAGAGGCCGAAAGATCTGGCGAATGGGTTCGAATTTCATGTGCTCCTCCTGCTCAGGAGTATATCACGCCAACTGTGACGCGAGCCCCTGACCATAGTCCCACTCTACATGAGACGGCAGTTTATGGAAACGTCCGCGCATAGGAGGCAATGAGCCGGTCCCACAGCGGGTTCAGTTCATCGTCTATGGTTTGGAATTCAGAGTGCGTCTCGAACCAGGTGAGGGCTCGTCGCACGCCTTCCGCCCAGCTGACCTCACACGCATAATCGTGCACAAAACGTTTGATCTTGCTGTTATCGAACACTACACTGTTGGATTTATCGCCCACCAGGCTTCCCAGGGAAGGCGGATGATAGGCGGCAATCAGGTCCGAGGCGATGTGGATCACGTTCGGTTCCAGGCCGAGGGCTTGATACACTTCGAGATAGATCTGGTCCCAGCTGAGAACCTCATCCGATGTGATCTGAAACGCCTCGCCGATGGCTTTCTCGTTCCCCAATAAACCGACCAGCCCCTTGGCAAAATCCGCGTTCCAGGTCAGCACCCAGAGCGAGGTGCCGTCTCCTGGCACGATGACTTTTTGTCCGCGTTTCATACGGTCGATCACCGTCCAGGGATGGAGCCAGCTCGAAACCCCAAGGGGGATCTGCATGGGTCCGTAGGTGTGCGAGGGACGAATGATCGTAACGGGGAAGCCTTCCTCGAGATAAGCAAACATCAGCCTGTCTTCACAGGCAATTTTGTTGCGCGAGTATTCCCAGTAGGGATTCTCCAGCGGCGTCCGTTCGGTGATGAGGTAGTTCCTGACCGGCTTCTGATACGCAGACGCCGAACTGATGAAGACGAATTGATCCGTCTTGCCGCGGAAAAGACGCAGGTCGCGTTCGATGTCGTCGGCGGTGAACGCGATGTAGTCCACCACCGCGTCGAAACGATGCGCCGCCAGCAGCTTCGCGAGACGCGCTTCGTCCGCGTGGACGTCCGCCTGCAAAACGCTTGCACCCGCCGGGACAGGGTGCTTCGTCGAAATGGAACGATTCAACAGAAAGAGTTCATGCCCGCGCGCAAGCGCAAGCTCAGAACAGGCAGAGCTGATGATGCCGGTCCCGCCAATAAAAAGGATTTTCATTAGCCTTCTCCCATTTCAGGAATTGGTTCGACGGGCACCCGCCGATTGGCAAAGTAGTTCTCCAGCCAGAAAATAATCAGTGCAAGCCATACCAGACCAAAACCGATCAAACGTGTTTGATCGAAAGTTTCATGGTAAAGAAAAACGCCGATCAGAAACTGGAGAGTCGGCGCGATGTATTGCAGAATACCGATCATCGTCAACGGAATCTGCCGCGCAGCGGATGCAAACAGCAGAAGCGGGATACTCGTTACCGCCCCTGTGGCAATCAAAAGGAGATCAGTCCGTATCCCCTCCCGGAGAAACGACCCTGTGCCCGTGAACCCTGCAAAAGCAAGGTAGATCAAAGCAATCGGAAAGACAATCCCTGTTTCAAGCGCCAACCCGTAGAGCGAACCAAGAGGCGCCAATTTTTTCACAAGGCCGTACAGTCCAAAGGTAAACGCCAGGGAAAGAGCGATCCAGGGCGGGCGACCATACGTAATGGTGAGATAGATCACGCCCAGCGCAGCCAATACAATGGGAATCCATTGCGCGGGTCGCAGCCGCTCACGAAGGAACACGACACCCAACAACACACTGAACAGCGGATTAATGAAATAGCCGAGGCTGGTTTCCACAATAAAACCTGCATTGACGCCCCAGACATAGACCAGCCAGTTTACCGAAAGGAGAACTGCGGCAATCGAGTAAATCCCAATCGTTTTAGGTGTCAGCGCGGCGGAGCGGAAACTCTGCCACTGCCTGCTGAGCAGGATTACAACGATCAACAGAATAAACGACCAGCTAATGCGATGTCCGATGATCTGCAAAGCAGGGACCTGATGCAGCCATTTCCAGTAGATGGGAAACATTCCCCAGAGCACGTATGTGGCGATGCCGTTCAAAATACCTTTGTTCATAAATCTCCTCGATAAGGTGACAGTCGCTTCACCCGGCAGAGAATGGCTAAAAGGATGAGCTAAATGTTTTCTCACCACGGAGAACACTGACTGCGCAAGCGCACAGAGATTTTTAAAAGGTTTTCTCTGTGTTCCACCTGCACTTGCATGCAGGTGCAAGTATCGGTGCGCTCTGTGGTGAAGGTATTGGGCAAGCCCACACAATTAGCCACTCCCCACCCGGCAAGAGTGACTGTCACCTGGAATTGCTCTGAGTATAATTCCAATATGGTTCTTTTGAACTTGATCCCATTTACCCTCTCAGCCTGGCTGGGTCTGTTTCTGCTCGGGCGCGGGGCGCACCCGCGCTTGCGGCTGACAGGTTTAGGATTGCTGTGCTATGCGGCTGCGCTCGCCATCAACGTTCCCGGCATCTCGCTTGCGCTGCGATTGCTGCCGCCTGTGCTCTGGGTCGGCGCGATCTTATACCTTGATCAACGGATCATCGACGGGCATCCGCTCCTCTTCGCCCTCTGGAAGTGGTTCCTCGTTCCCGTGACGATTTTGCTGGGTGGATTCTTGCTCTTCAAGCCAGCCGCCTCTTCGACGTTCCCTTTTTTGTGGCTTTCTCTCTTCGTCGGGCTGACGCCTCTCTTCTGGACCCTGGCACTCGTCCGGGACTACAAAGCGTCGCTGCGCCCCCGGCAGGTAACCGGCATTCTGTTCACGGCAACGTTATTCTTTGCACTGGGCGAAGCAGTCCTGCTCTTTCCCACAAAATGGCTTCCAGCAGAATATGCCCTCCCCGGCATTGGCATCGACCTGCTCTTTCTGGGATTCTGCATTGCGTGGTTCGACGCCTTCGATGAGGGCGAGACATTTCTCCCCGGTATGATCCGCTCGCTGGCGCTGACCACTCTGCTCGTGCTGATCTTCGCGGGCCAAGTTGGATTCGTGATCGCCATCCAAACGGGTCCCACGGCAGGAATGCGGATTCTGTTGACGACCACCATCTTTGCCTCCATTCTCATCGCCGTGTTTGGGAGTGCTCTGGAAGCCAGGCTGGATGGGTTCGCGTTTTTACACCTGCGACCTGTCCGGGAGGCGCGCCTCCGTCTCATAACGGAATCAGCCATCTTGTCCAGAAAAGACCCGCAGATCGATCTTTCGGCACTGAATGAAGAGGAACGCGCGCGCCTCACACGGCGGGCATTAAGTCACTTTGGGAATCTCACCCGCCTGGCATCCAGCCCGCTGACGCAGCTTCCCGCCATCGACCGGAGGCTGAAGGCACGGGAGGCGCCCAATAGTACACTCGAACGCGCCGCAGAACTCAAATCGTTATTGACCGAATCGATCCTGAAACTCAAGCCGCAGAGTGGAAAAGAGTTCGACACAACCGACGAATGGCGCTTCTATAATGCCTTGTTCTTTCCGTATGTAAAAGGCTTGCGTCCATACAGCCGTAACCAGGAAAAGAATCTGGCAAGCTTTGAAAAGGAAGCCGCAAATTGGTTTCAGGCGTTTGTGCCTGAGCGAACGTTGCATAACTGGCAAAATGCCGGGGCAAAGCTGATTGCAAATGATCTGTGGGAAAGTAATTTTCTCTGAATTTTGGAGTCAGGGAGCGTCGCCGTGGCGACACTTGCTCCCGCTCCTTCCAACAGCAAGCTGTTGGACTCCAAACTAACTGGCAGTAGTTGGCAGTCTTTTTCATGGTAATGGCAGTCTCCAATGTATAGGATGGGGTCAAATCAACTCAAAAGGAGACTCGTATGGTAACAAGTAATTCCTCCCTTCTCAAAACTGCGTTGTTTATCGATAGCGTGGTTTCTTTCATCAGCGGCATTGCTTTACTGCTTTTCTCAAAAGCAATTGCGGCCTTCCTCGGCTTATCCGCTTCCTGGATCGTTCCTGTGGTCGGCGTGATCGCCATCCTCTATGGCATCGAAGTATATCTGGCTGCGCGGGCGGAACCGGTCCATATGGGCATCGCCAGGTTCGCAGCCTATGGCAATCTCGCCGGGGCACTTGGAATCGCAGTGTTGATCTTCGCAAACCTCGTGCCTCTCACCACTGCCGGCAAGTGGACAGTTGCCCTCGCCGCAGACGCGGTATTGATCCTGGCGATATTCCAGCATGTTGGATTGCGAAGGCTAGCCAGGTAAGACGGGAAAATCTACAACCATTGCCACGGATTTCCACGGACTGTTCAAAAAATCCGTGGAAATCCATGGCTCAGACCATCAAAACGACTCGATCGGCTGTCGTCCCGCAAACCCCGCCTCGACCTCGTGCCAAAAAGCGATCTCCCCTTCCCCATACTGCCAGCATAAATAGACTTCGCGCCCATCCTTCAATGCCGGAAAGTCCAGCAATCCCAGGTTGACATCTTTGATCAATACGCCTGCCTGCTGAATGCGGTGGATCAGCGCGTCGAACCTCTCGAAGTCCTGGACCATGTTGCTCAACGCGCGGTTGCCGCCATTCCCCGCGGACTTTTCAATGGCAGGCCAAGCTTCGGGCTGGTCCTCCAGAATCTTCCGGCGGATCTGTTGAACATCCTCCATGAGAGGGCGAATGGTGTCCAGGGTTTCGTTGGCTTCCTGGAGGGTGAAGTAACGGGGCATGGAAAGAGTATACACTGAAGTTCCATTGAGACAAGGATGCAAAAGGGAGTCACCAGAAAACCGCAGACACACATTCTGCTATATACTTAATGCCAATGTATGCCGTTGGACAGGCACATACAAACAACAACCGGTTTACACAGAGGTGCCAATGAAACAAGTCTTATTACTGTTATGCAGGGGCGTGGAAATCTACGAAGCTGCCGCATTTTACGATGTGCTCGGGTGGTCCGGAACATACGGTATTGAACCCGTCAAGGTTGTCACAGTGGGACTGCAGACGGAAGTGCAGGGAACGTTTGGCATCCGGATCATCCCGGATAAGGTGATCGTGGCTGTACAGGCAGAGGAATTCGAGGCCCTCGCCGTACCGGGCGGGTTCGAGATCTACGGGTATTATGAAGAGGCCTATTCCGAGCCAGTTGCCAACCTGATCCACCGCTTCGAAGAACTGGGAAAACCCATTGCTTCGATCTGCGTGGGCGCGCTGCCGCTTGCCAACAGCGGGATCCTTAAGGAGCGCCGGGGGACGACCTATCATCTGCGCGAGGGAGTCCGGCGCAAACAGCTGGCGGAGTTCGGCGTGAATGTAGTCGATGCACCGATCGTTCAGGACGGGAACGTGATCACTTCCACCTCGCCGGCGACGGCCATGGGAGTCGCTTTCGAGCTTTTGGCGAGAATCACAAGTATTGAGAATTCACATCATATACAGAGAATGATGGGGTTCAAACAGGAACGAGAAGATAGTAGCGCAATAAAGGAGGGCTTCCAATGAAGCTTACGAGAACTCAGTGGATCACGCTGCTCGGCCTAGGTACGTTACTGGTCGTGAGTTATTTAGGTTGGCGATATGCACAGACATATGAGATGCGTCTGTTCGCGCTGGACGCCAGGACAGGTCATGTGAAGTGGTCAACGCCACTCAAACTTGATTTTGCCCCCTCTGCCGCCAACGGGCGTGTATTTGTCTACTCCATGGAGCCTCTCTCACGAGAGTCCAGAAAGCATCTGCAAAAAAGCGCCTACGGAAAAGAGGTGGTCCGCACTGCCAAGCTGTGCGCTTTCGATAGCGCGACGGGCCAACAGTTATGGCAATATGTGTTCGATCCCCAAGAATTCGAATTAGCGGGCAGTTCATTGGCCAATCCGCCGGTTGCGAGCGAAAAATGGGTTGCCGCCAGTCTCAATGACCATACCCTGGCCGTTCTGGATGCCAGCAGCGGCGCGTTGTTATGGCGCTTCGATCAGGCGCTCACATCTACTAATGGTCAGGTCTTTACATTTGCCGGTGACCGTCTCATCTTATTTTCGGAAAATGGCGATGGCTCGGGATATAGCGCCCAGGCGCTGGACGCTCAAACCGGTACGCCCGTATGGAAAGCCAGCCTGGCAGATCTGAATCCCGTTGCCCTCATCATCGACAAGCCTGCCCTCACAAAGAGCGATCAACTGGCATTTATGAGCAGCAATGATTGGGTGCAGGCATTCGATCTTTCCTCAGGAGAGCTTCAATTCGAGGTGAAGGCAAATTCCGAGCAGCTCCAGGTGGTGGCCAATATTTTATATATCAATACCGGGAACAAACTGTTAGCCATGGAGACGACAACCGGCGCTCCACTCTGGACCTTTGCCGTTTCCGAACAGGATCCATATCTCTTCGGGCTCCGGACAGCTGATCAGGTTATCTATATCGCCAGCATCTTCGGGGACCAGAACGAAGATAAAGGAGCCTGGCTGCATGCTCTGAACGCTTCTGACGGGCGTGAACTGTGGCGAAAGCAATTGGACCAGAGTATACGGGGAGAATCCAGCCTGATCACAGTGCGTGATCCGGTGGCCAATTCTGAGGCGTTCTTTATAACCATCGAGCTTGAGGACTACACGTTGACAGCATTCTCCGCGGTCGACGGAGCCGAACGATGGCGTTTTCCTCTTCATCAGGATAATTCTCCCGCCATAGAAGGTAATCTCATCTTCGTGGTTGACCGGGCGCCGCGCTGGCAAAACTGGCTGGCACACATCAACCCGGCCTGGCATGAATAAAATTGCTCCGTCCAGAGTGGGACTCATCTGGAACGGAGCAATCCGATTGCCGCACAAACCTGCTATATCTTTACCCGGCGCAACCGCAGGCTGTTGGTCACAACGAATACGCTGCTGAATGCCATTGCGCCCGCTGCCAGGATTGGGTTGAGAAAACCCAGGGCCGCCGCCGGGATGAGGATCACATTGTAGAAAAAAGCCCAGAACAGGTTTTGCTTGATCGTGCGAAGTGTCTTGCGTGAAAGCGAGATCGCACGCGCCACGCCGCGCAGGTCGCCGCTCATCAACGTCACCGGCGCGGCCGCCATGGCGACATCGGTCCCTGTGCCGATCGCGATGCCAACGTCCGCCTGGGCAAGCGCGGGAGCATCATTCACGCCGTCGCCAACCATCGCGACAACATTTGCGATTGGCGATTGGCGATTGGCGATTGGCGATTGCAGCTTCTTGACTTCAGCCGATTTGCCTTCAGGCAATACTTCCGCCAATACCTGATCGATGCCAACCAGTTTCGCGATCGCTTCGGCGGTCTTCTGGTTGTCGCCCGTGATCATCGCCACCTTCAAACCCATGCGATGCAGTTCTTCAATCGCTTCCTGCGAGCCTTCCTTCAGGGTATCCGCGACCGCGATCACGCCTTCGACCTTTCCGTCCATGGCGACGAGCATCGCCGTCTTGGCTTCATTTTGGAAACGCGTCACCTCGGACTCGAGTCCGTTCAACGACCAGCCGCGCGACTGCATCATGCGTGCGTTCCCGATCGCGACGCTTCTTCCCTCCACCTCCGCCTGCACGCCGTGACCCGGCTCGGCCTGGAACCCGGCCGCTTCCGCCAAACTTAAGCCGCGCGTGGTCGCCTCCGCCCAGATCGCCTCTCCCAGCGGGTGCTCGCTCCCCTTCTCCACCGACGCAGCCAGCCGCAACAACTGCTCACTGACAACTGACGACTGACGACTGACCACTACATCCGTCACCGCCGGCTGCCCCTTCGTGATCGTGCCAGTCTTGTCCAGCACGACCACCGAGACCTTCCCGGCGCGTTCCAGCGCTTCGCTGCTGCGGAACAATACGCCCATCTCCGCACCTTTGCCCGTGCCCACCATGACCGCGGTCGGCGTAGCAAGGCCCATCGCGCAGGGACAGGCGATCACCAGCACCGCGACCATGTTGATCAGGGCGCGTGTGAATTGATCGTCGATCTGCGGGGCAACGAAATACCAGGCGGCAAAGGTCAACAGCGCGATCGCGATCACGATCGGCACGAAGACCGCCGAGACCTGATCCGCCAGTTTCTGGATCGGCGCCTTGCTGCCCTGCGCCTCCTCCACCAGCTTGATGATTTGGGCGAGCGCGGTTTCTTTGCCTACTTTGGTTGCTTCGAATTTCAACAAGCCAAGCTTGTTCAATGTCGCGCCGATGACCGGGTCGCCCTGCTTCTTTTCGACCGGCAATGATTCGCCCGTCAGCATGGATTCATCGATCGAGCTGCGCCCCTCGATGATCACGCCGTCCACGGGGATCGTCTCGCCGGGTTTGACGAGGACGACGTCACCCACGCGCACATCGTCGGCGGGCACTTCCGCCTCCACCCCCGCGCGCACGACACGCGCGGTCTTGGCGCGCAATCCCATTAATTTCTTGATCGCTTCCGAGGTGCGGCCCTTGGCGCGCGCTTCCAGGAACTTTCCGAGTTTGATCAGCGTGATAATGACTGCCGCGGTCTCATAGTAGACGTGGCCCGCCAGAAGCCCAAAGGTGATCGGCAGGGAATAAAAGAACGCCGCCGAGGAGCCCATCGCGATGAGCACATCCATGTTCGCGGATCTGTTGCGCAAGGCTTTGAACGCCCCGACGTAATATTGCCAGCCCACGTAGAACTGGACCGGCGCGGCGAGCGCCAGCATCAGCCAGTTCGTCCACGGTGCAGGCGCAGCGCGCATCCCTTCCATCGCTGTCATTTCATAGAACATGGCAGGCAGCAGGTTGAAGTCGCGCGCCATCGCAAAAAGAAACAGCGGCACGGTGAAGATCAGACCGACGATCAGCAGGCGGCGCTGTTCGTTGATCTCATGCTCACGGGCTTTGGCTTCGGCATCTTCGGCTTCTCCACCGAGTTCGACGGCTTCGAATCCCGATGAGGCAACCGCGCGGCGAAGTTCGGCTTGTGTCACGATCGTCGGCACATATTTGAGGCGCGCCTTTTCCGTGGTAAAGCTGACCTGGGCTTCGAGCACACCTTCCAGATTCAAGAGCGCTTTTTCCAGCCGCCGCGCGTCGTTATCATCCGCAAGACGCTTGATGATGAGATCGGCTTCGCCGGTGGCAACGCCGTATCCCGCGCGGTTGACACGCGCGATCATATCGCCAAGCCCAAGCCTGGCAGCATCGAATTCCACGGTGGCGCGTTCCGAGGAAAGATTGACCACCGCGTTATTCACGCCATCCAGTTTCTTGAGGTTGCGCTCCACCGTGGCAACACAGTTGGCACAGGTCATGCCGGTAATGGGTAACGTTAATTGTTTTGTATCGCTCATATCACATCCCAGACCTGAAAGGTCTTTGTAAGAAGGCTATCTGTCCTTATTCTTTTCCAGACATGGTTCCTTGAGTGAAACACTACCGCTAAGACCAGTCGGGGCTCAATATTACAGACTACTCGATCCTTCAGCAGGATAGTTGATCTCAGCCAGTAAAGCCTTGATCTTCTCCTCGCTGGCAGGCGCATCAAACGTGATCTGGACTTTCCTGGACTCCTGATCGGCTTTGACGGATTGAACGCCCTGCAACTCGCCTACTTCCGTTTCAATCGTGTGGGTGCAATGCCCGCAATGAATGGCGGGGACAGAATATGTTACTGTGGTCATAATCTAAATCTCCTTGAATTATATTATTTTGGCTACACGTAGCGCTGCGACCACTCAATCACCAAACTACTTAACTGCGCAACTATCAAACTTTCGTCGACATCTCAAAAACTTCCGTAATTTCCTTCAGGACGCGTTCGCGTTCCTTTTTGTCGCTGCCCTGGATGGCAGTGATGACGCAGGAATTCAGGTGGTCTTCCAGGATTTTGGAGCTGACCTTGTTCAAGGCCGCTTCGACAGCCTGGATCTGGCGGATCACGTCGATGCAGTAGGCATCCTCCTCCACCATGCGGATGACGCCGCGCAAGTGCCCTTCCACGGTTTTGAGTCTGCGGATCGTGCTGTCCACAGGACTGCTTCGCTGGTCATTTTCCATGATTACCTCTTACATAGTGAGCAAGTCAGGCTCTTTCTTCTTACCCCCCCCCAGGGGGGTGGGGCTGCAACATAATAACATGAAGCCGTCTCCGGAGTCAAGAGTTTTCCGATGAAGAATGTCATATTTTGGGCGGGCAAATTGTCTATGAAGTAGAATAGTCCCATGAAAATGGATCCAGCTGATTTGCGCCGCGTCAACGTATTCAAGGATGCCCCGGAGGAAGATCTCAAGTTATTCGTCGAAAAAGGGATTGTGCGTTCGATCGAGGAAGGTGAGTTTTTCTTTTTTCAGGGCGACCCTGCCGCCTACTTTTACGTCTTAATCGAAGGGCGAGCTAAGCTGCTGCAAACCAGCGCTACCGGGCAGCAGGTCAATTTGCGGACGATCACCGAGTGGCAGATGTTCGGCGCGCTGGGCGCGGTCCGTGAGAACGCCACCTACCCTGCCACGGCACAGGCTCTCGAGCCAAGCACAGCGCTCGCCATCGAAAGCAGCTTCCTCAAAGAGATGATGCAGAACCGTCCCTACCTGAACATCAACCTGATGCAGTTGATGACGAGCTATATCATGGAAATGCAGGAGCGTTACCGCGAGCTGGCAACCGAACGCGTGGAACGTCGGATCGCCCTGACCATTCTCAGGCTGGCTGCACAAATCGGGAAGCGGACAGAAGGTGATGGGATGACGGTCGAGCTGCCGCTCACACGCCAGGATGTGGCTGAAGCCTCCGGGACGACCATGTTCACCGTCAGCCGGGTGCTGGCAGACTGGGAGCGGCGCGGCCTGGTGGCGGCAGGCCGTGAGCGGGTCGTGATCCGGAATCCGCACGGGCTGGTGCAAATCTCCGAGGGGCTGGACCAGTAACCGGCTTCGGCAAAGAGCGAAACGTCAAAAGGTACGCGCGAGGCGTGCCTTTTTTGTTATTTGCGCCAGCGCAAAGACAAAATCCCACAAATCGGATATTATTTGTGAAAATGAACACAAAAACTCTCCACACCCATCTGACTGTCGAGCAAGTACTGCAGGAATCGCCGCGCGCGTTTTCAGTATTCATCAGAAACAAAACCAGGTGCGTCGGCTGTCTCATGCAGCAGTTTTGCACCCTGAAGGATGTGGCAGAAACCTATCAGATCCCCCTGGCGACACTGATCGAGGAAATCGAGCATGTGTCCGAGGAAGATAACCAAAGGAGTATCCCATGAAAAACACGTTCAAGCTTTTGAGCCTGCTGATGGCAATCTCAGTTCTACTTTCCGCCTGCGCAAATGCAAACATAAATGCAGCCCCTGAAGCGAGCGGCATCGCGAGCACGGGCAAAGTCGTCGAATACGAACTTACAACCGGCATGGCAGACGGCAAAATGGTATTTATTGGTGTCGGCGGAGGCATCGACGGCGTGCCCAACCCAACGCTGAGCGCGAATGTGGGCGATACGCTGAAGATCACCTTGTCGAGCGGCGAAGGCGTGGAGCATGACATTGCCTTCCCGGATTTCAACGCCATGTCCGAGCATGTGGTCGGCAAGGGATCACGCACCACATTCGAGTTCGCCGTCGACATGGGCGGCTCTTTCCTGTATTACTGCACGATCCCGGGTCACCGGCAGGCCGGCATGGAAGGGAAGTTCGAAGTAACGGGCAGCACAGCCAGCGATACAGCTCGAGCTGTACCCGTGAGCGGTCAGACTGTTCCCAGCGGGCCTGTCGTTGTGAACAACCCTGCCGCCACCGGCGCGGACATCGTCCGTGACCCCACCGAGATCCCGGCTCCGATCGGGCCGCGCGAACCTCAGACGGTGCGCATCGACCTGGAGACTGTCGAGATCGAGGGCCAGCTCGCCGATGGGACGACCTTCAAGTATTGGACCTTCAACGGCAAAGTGCCCGGTCCCTTCTACCGGGTGCGCGTGGGCGATACGCTCGAAGTTCATTTGAAGAACCTGACGAACAGCACCATGGCACATTCCGTGGACTTTCATGCCGTGACCGGTCCCGGCGGCGGCGCAACGATGACCCAGACTCCTCCGGGTGAAGAGACCACCTTTACCGCCAAGGCGCTGAACCCCGGATTGTACGTCTATCACTGCGCCACCCCCATGGTTGCCCAGCACATCGCCAATGGCATGTATGGTTTGATCCTGGTCGAGCCCGAAGAAGGCTTGCCCCCCGTGGACCGTGAGTTTTATGTGATGCAGGGTGAACTCTACACCAATGAGGCTTTTGGCTCCACCGGACAGCTCACCGAAAACCTGCAGGCACTGCTGAATGAAGACCCCGAATATCTGGTGTTCAACGGCGCAGTTGGCGGGCTGACCACACAGAAGCCGCTCAAGGCAAAGGTCGGTGAGACCGTGCGCATCTTCTTCGGTGTCGGCGGACCCAACTTCACATCCTCGTTCCATGTCATTGGTGAGATCTTCGACCGGGTCTACGATCAAGCCTCACTGACCTCCCCGGCGCTGACGAACGTCCAGACGACGCTGGTGCCCCCGGGCGGTGCGACGATGGTCGAGTTCGGGCTGGAAGTGCCCGGAAACTACATTCTCGTGGACCATGCACTCTCACGGCTGCAGCGCGGACTGGCTGGGTTCCTGATTGCCGAAGGCCCTGAAAACCCTGAAATTTTCCACGGCACGCCAACAGACGGCAGCGGACATTAGGAAACCAGACAGATTCAAACAGCCCCGCACAATTGTGCGGGGCTGTTCGTTTATCTGGCTAGCTCCTGATATAGTTCCTGGGCAAATTTGAATAAGGCTTGCTGTTCTGATTGGGTGGGCGGCTTGTTGCCCGTCCCATAAAGTTCCAAAGTGACCACCATCCGGTCTGAAACACCCTTGGGGTCGGAAGCATCCAAATGGGTCTCAGCAAATTTGGCAATCCAGTTATTGAATTGCTTCTGCTCCTGGGAAGACAACAAATCTGCGAATGTGCCTGTCCGGCCCTCCGCCTGCGGTCTGCACTGACTGGCATAGACTTCACCGGAGAGAAAAACGGTCAGAGTGTCGCAGAAACCGACAATCCCGCCTTCGCGTTTCCAGACCAGGGCGAGCGTAGCAGGCTGAATGCGTTTGCCATCTCTGCTCGTGCGATATTCATATTGCAGGCCGTTGGCTTCCAACACAACAGTGTAACCAGGAGTGATTACCTGAGCACAGGGTACATCTTCCAGGACCATCCCCAGGCATGAATCTCTAAACTCAACTAGTTCGCTGCTCAGGACAGAAATATCGCTCTCCTGCAAACCGAGATTCGCAGCAAGTCGTTCGACCACCGCCTCTTCCGCCAGTCCAGCCGGGGACCGTTTTGGGGTGGGGATTGGTTCTTTGGGGATTGGCGTGGAGGTCGGTCGCTTGATGATGAGCGAGGGTCCTTCGGTCGGCGCGGCGGAGGTGCAAGCCGTAACGATCAAAGCAAGCAGCGCAATTACAAACAGAAGTCTTCTCATGGGCACTCCTTTTCCTCTGATGGACGCAGACACACTGGATAATGTTCCGAATAAATAAATGTATAATAAGTGCATGCGTTACCGTTCCGTACTCCTTGCTTTCCTGTTGATTGTAACAGCCTGTGGGCGTCAAACGCCGGATCCGAACATCCAGATCAACCAGGCAGTTGCGGCGACCCTCGCCGCGCTCCCAACGCCGACATCCATGCCGATCGCGACGCCTCATCCCTCCCCCACCCCGGTTGATTTGAGAGGATTGTTTTGCGAATATCAGTTCTGTATCGGCCATCCGATCGATATGGCGTTCTACGATGTTAGCGCTGTCACCAGCAATCAGGGAAGTCCCAGCACCTATCAAACCGGGCTGATGGCGGCCTACAGCGCCAGTCTGGTAATCCAATTGATGTGGCAATTTGCTCCGGGCACGGCAGATCCCCAATTCATGCTCGACCTGATCGTGCCTCCAGGTGTGGATACACGCCTCGGCACCCCGGAAGTAAAGCTGATCCGCGACATGAACGTTGTCTACACTGCGATCACCACCGCTGCGACTCCCGTCCTGCCCTTTGGGGGCGCGGCAGCCTGGACCTGTGGCGAGCGCGTCTTTGCCTGGAAGGTTTACACACCCGACGAGGCCTCTGCCGCAGTTTTGTTTGAAAGTGCACTGGCACGCTTTAATTGCAACCGATGATCCAGTCACTCGCTACAGCGCGCGGCAAGGTTCTCATTCGCGAAGCAAAGCCTGCCGATGCCGTCCAGTTCCGCGAGTTGCGTCTCGGCGCTTTGCAGGACAGCTCGATTGCATTCAGCGCAGACTATCAGAAAAACCTAAATCATCCATTGAAATATTGGGAAGATATGCTCACCATGCAGCCCGATGAGTCGACGATCTTCCTGGCCACCCGGGAGGGCAACCTAATCGGTATGACCGGTATTGCACGCGGAAGTTCGCCGAAAACAAGGCATGGTGCCTACATTTGGGGAGTCTATGTCGAGCCGGAATGGAGAGGTTTGCACATTGCAGAAGAGCTGATCACTTCGTGTTTTGCGTGGGCCAAGGCGAGGGAAATTGTCCTAGTAAAGCTGGGAGTTGCCGCGGTCAATCAGCCGGCGATCCGCTGTTATGAGCGCTGCAGCTTCACAACCTACGGCATAGAACCACGGGCAATCTTTTATGAAGGCAAGTATTATGATGAATACTTAATGGTAGTAAATCTGGATGACAAATAAAACCATCAATAGCACAGCCATCCCGGGTGGCAAAACTATAGACTAAACGAATTGGAGGTTGATATGCCAAAGAAGAGACAGCGAGATGTGGAGAAGGTCTATTCCACAAAGCAGTTCATTGCCAAGCTGCGACGCCTGGCGGATGCCCTGGAATCAGGAAGTGCTTTCTCCATTCAGGTTGCCGGAAAACGAATCTATGTGCCCGCAAACGCCAATATCAGCGTGGAACATGAACGCTCAGAAGGCACAGAGGAAGTCGAGCTCCAGCTCAAGTGGAAACTGTGAAAGGAGGTATGGGCAAGATGGCAGGATGGAAGCGGAAAATCGCGGAATATGAGGCAGACCTCTACAGAGTTCAAGAGCCGACGTTGCTGAACAAGCTGCTAAGTTTATTCATGGGAACGAAAAGTGGCGAGATCGAGATGAAAAAATACGAGGACGGTGAAAAGCAAATCGAGATCGAAGTTCACAGTGTCAATGTCCCGGATGGATCTACCGTCTCTGCAGTAATCGATGGTGCCACCGTCCACGAATTTAGGGTAAACCATGGTCGCGCCCGCCTGCTCCTGAGCACAAGCCGGGGAGACAGGATCCCTGAAGTGCACAACGGGAGCGTGGCGGAAATCCGCTTCTCAGGTGAGGTTCTACTTCGAGGCACATTCAGGCCGGACTGAGGATTCTAAACCGCCATCCTTTTGAGATGCTGACAGGTAACATGGCGAGGATATCCCCCAACCGCCGTGGCATGCGACCGCGCTTGACAGAATTTCGCGTGGTCGCTAACCCATCTGCCTCTTCGCCTCCTGCCAGAGAGCTTCCATTTCGTCCAGTGACAGGCCCGACAGTTCGCGGCCCTGTTTCCGCGCGCCTTGCTCCACATAACCAAAGCGCTTTTTGAATTTTACATTCGTCTCGCGCAGCACGGATTCAGCATCCACCTTTTTCCAGCGAGCAAGATTGACGAGCGCGAACAACAAATCTCCAATCTCGCCAGCCAGTTCTTTTTCGTCCGTGGCGCGCTTCACTTCCTCGACTTCTTCCGCGATCTTCTCCAGTACGCCCTCGATCTCGGGCCAGTCAAAGCCGACGCGCGCGGCGCGGTCCTGATATTCCTGCGCCTGGCTCAAAGCAGGCAGAGCTGCTGGTATGCCATCCAGGAAGCCCTTGCCATCTTTCTTCTTGCCTCTCTCCTTTTCCTTCAACTTCTCCCAATTCGCCAGGACGCCATCGACATCTGCCAGCTCCACATCACCAAACACATGCGGATGACGCCGGACGATCTTGGAATAGATTCCCTGCACAACCTGATTAATGTTGAATTGGCCTTCTTCGTTCGCGATCTGGGAATGCAGAACGACCTGCAACAACAGATCGCCGAACTCCTCGCGCATATCCAGGAAGTTGCCCGAATCAATGGCAGAAATGGCTTCGTAGGACTCTTCCAGCAGGTGCTTGCGCAGCGTCTCATGCGTCTGCTCGCGATCCCAGGGACAGCCGTCCGGCGCGCGCAGATGGGCAGTAATCTCGACAAAAGACTCGAACGATGTCCCTTCCCCCAGTGCGGGAACATACAAGCAGGTATCTTCGGAAAAATCATCGCCGCTGATCGTCTCAACTCTTTCCTCTTTCTTCTTTCCTTCCTTCACCACGAAAACTGCATGCTCCTTCGGATAGGTTGTCAGGAGAACATCCTTCAAATGCAGGCCAAGCTCAGGCGCCTCAACGTTCGTCAGCAGGACAGGCATATCGGGGGGATAAGGCGGGACATGCGCGGAGGCTAGAGTCCGCGCTTCGAGCAGGACCAGCCTCGAGGGCGGAGGGATGCGAAGCACTTCGAATGTTTGGGCGATCTGTGCGAAATCCATATTCTTTCCTTTAAACATAAAACGTAATGCGAAACTCGCGCCGCGCATTACGTCTATGGTTTTTCCATTAGCCACGTGACACCCTTCGACTTCGCTCAGGGCAGGCCTGACACATGACACCTGAAACTGATCTAACGTTTGGTATAGGTCGGAGCCTTGCGGGCTTTCTTGAGACCGGGTTTCTTGCGTTCCTTGACACGCGGGTTGCGGGTGAGCAAACCGTTCTTGCGCAGCGCAGACGTCCATTCACCATTGAGCAGGACGAGTGCACGGGCAAGCCCCAGACGCACGGCTTCGGTCTGACCCGTGACGCCGCCGCCATTCACCTTGACGGAGATGTCGTATTTGCCCGCCTCCTGACCAACGGCATCGAACGCGCGCAAAATATCCTGCAGGTCACCCACGCGCGGGAAATACACGGCGCCTTCCTTGTCGTTCACGGTAAAGGTACCGGAACCGTCCATCAGGCGGACGCGGGCTGTACTTTCCTTGCGACGGCCAACTGCTTCATAATACTGTGCCATATTTTCTTTCCTCTTTCTTTACTTCACGACCGTGGCTAGCGGTTCGGGATTGTTCGTAGTATGCGGATGGTTCGGACCAGCATAGATCTTCAACCGTTTGAGCAGCGCACGGCCCATGCGGTTGTGTGGGAGCATGCCCCATACCGCCGCACGCAAGACACGATCGGGATGCTGTCGCAGTTGATCACGCAGCGAGATGGATTTAAGACCACCGGGATAATTCGAGTGATGGTGATACATCTTGGTATCCATCTTTGTGCTGCTCCGCGTGCCGGTCACCGTCACACGCTCAGCGTTGACCACCACAACGTAATCACCCATCTCCACGCCGGGCGTGAAAGTAGGCTTATGTTTGCCCAGCAGGACACTCGCAATGCGTGTGGCGATCCGTCCAAGGTTTTCACCATTGGCATCCACCAGCACCCATTTGCGTTCGATTTCGCTTGCTTTCGGATAGTACGACTTGTACACTTTCTGATTCTCCGTTTCTTTTCTTATTGACCCATTGACTCTCGCTATGCGTATGCCACTTCGACGAGCGTTAAGCCATGCGCGGGAGCCAGGCCTGCGGGCAGGATGTCGCTGCGCGTCCCAGCCGGGTATTGCCCGGCTAAAGAACGAGCGATCGCTTCCACTGAGGCTTTTCCCTGCGCAACAGCCACCTGGACGAATACCAGCCTCCGCACCATTCGATATAAAAAGGCATCGGCTTGCACTTCGAAGTGCCACGTCCCGTCTTCTTCGGTGTGGGACCACTCGGCTTTCATCACGGTTCGCACGGTCCCGCCCCTGGGAGTGGTCGGGGAACCGAAGGCGGAGAAATCGTGCGTTCCGAGGAAAAGCGCTGCGGTCTTGGCAAGAGCTTCGCCGCTGATCGCGGGCCATATTCGCCAGGCAAAGCGCTCCCGCAGCGGGTGGCGCAGCGGCTGGCAGAATGACTTGTAACGATAGCGGCGGGAGCTGGCATCAAAACGCGGATGGAATTTTGCGTGAACCATCCGTGCCTGGTGGACAGCCATGTCGGCGGGCAGGGAGGCATTCAACGCCCGGACGAGTTCCTCGTCAGAGTGGGACCAGTCGAGGTCCAGCGCGGCGACCTGTCCCGTCGCGTGAACGCCTGTATCTGTTCGCCCGGCCATCAGGATCGAGCGTCCAGTCCATCCTAACCTGCACAAGGCCTTTTCGAGTTCGCCCTGTACCGTTCTGCGTTTCGCACCTGGGCTGAGCCCTGTCGAAGCCTGCCGCTGGCTTCCGAAGAAGTCCGTGCCGTCGTAGGCAAGAGTCAATTGGTAACGTGCCATGTTCAGTGGTCAGTTGTCAGTATTCAGTTTTCAGTCACTGACTACTGGGCACTGTTTACTGATAACTGATTATTCTTCCACCAATTCCAAAATCACCATCTCAGCGGAATCACCCATGCGAGGTCCCAGTTTGAGGATGCGGGTATAGCCGCCAGGACGATTTGCAAAGCGCGGGGCGATCTCATCGAAGAGACGTTTGATCACCTGATTGTCTCCAAGCCTGGAGATCGCCAGCCGGCGGGCATGGACCTTCTGCGCATCATCGCCCGAGGCGCTATTGCGTGCGATCGTGATGAGGCGTTCGGCATCGCCACGGATCGCGTTCGCTTTGGCGCGCGTGGTCTGGATGCGCTCGTGAATAAAAAACTGTTTAATAAGGTTGCGACGGAGTGCAATCCGGGCACCGCTCGTCCTTCCTAATCTGTAACCTGATACTTGATGTCGCATGGCTAATTACTCCGCAGTACTCGTTTCGTCTTTCATGTAGCCCTTTTCATGCATTTTCTGACGCAACTCATCGAGGCTTTTCTCACCAAAATTACGGATGGACATGACGGCCGTCTCACCTTTTTCGAGCAGATCGAGCACATCGCCAACCGTGGTAATCCCTGTGCGCTTGAGCGAATTGAAGACGCGTACCGAAAGGTCCAGGGCTTCCACAGGTGTGTCCGCCAGTTCGCTGGTCAGGCGGCTGCCGCCCACTTCCTTTTCGACGGAAATCGCCAGGGTTTCTTCACTGACGCCGGCAATATAGCGCAGATGATCGATCACCAGTTTGGCAGCAGTGCTCAATGCTCTTTCCGGAGAAATCGTCCCATCGGTCCAGATTTCCAGGACAAGCTTGTCATAGTTTGTGCTCTGGCCCACGCGCGCCGAGGTGACTTCCCAGTTCACGCGTTTGACAGGGCTGTAGATCGCGTCGATCGGCAGTTCGCCGATGGGCATGTGTCCGCTGCGCTCGTTGGCGGGCGAATAGCCCCGGCCTCGCTCTACCGTAAACTCGAGATCGAGCTTGGTCTTGGGGTTGTCGACCGTAAAAAGATACAGTTCCGGATTGACAACTTCAATTTCAGCAGGCGTGATGATATCCGCCGCTGTCACGGTCCCTTCGCCGCGGACTTCCAGATTCATACGGGTGGTATCCACGCCATCGAGTTTGAGGCGCAGCTGCTTGACCTGCAGCGTCACCTGGATCACGTCCTCGCGGACGCCCGGGATCTCGCTGAACTCATGCAGCACATCCGCAATCCGGATGGACGTCACTGCCGCGCCTTCGAGGGAAGACAGCAGCACACGGCGCAGCGCGTTTCCGAGCGTGACGCCATACCCGCGCTCAAGGGGGCTGATAACAAATTTACCGTAATTTCGAGCCTCAGCCTCGCGCTCGATTTTCGGCATAACCATATTCGTGATACCCATCACGGTTCACCTCTCCCTGTTGAAAAACAGAAGAAATTTCACTGGCTGAATGTGCCCGCCAGCGCAAATAAAACCGGCCAATTACTACCGTGAGTAGTATTCGACGATAAGCTGTTCGTTCAGGAAACCGTCGATCTCAGCACGCTCGGGCAGACGCTGGACGGAACCAGACATCTGTCTGATGTCACGATCCACCCAGCTGGGTGAGGTACGGCTTTCTGCCAGATCAGGCATAACCTTAAAATATTCCAGGCTGCGTGACCCCTCGCGCACTGCAACGGTATCGCCTTCCTTTAGTAGCATGGAAGGCACGTCCGTACGACGACCGTTCACCATAAAGTGACCATGAGTCACCAGGAGGCGGGCCTGCGCACGGTTGGCTGCAAACCCGAGGCGATAGACGACATTGTCCAGACGCGACTCGAGGATTTGCAGAAGATTGAGACCCGTCAGGCCGCGGCGCTGGTTTGCAACTTCATAATAGCGCCGGAACTGGCGCTCCAGGACTCCATAGACACGCCGGGCGCGCTGCTTGGCGCGCAACTGGCGCAAATAATCGGACTCACGACCGGAGCGGTTGCCGCCCCGGCTGCCCGTTTTTCCATGCTGACCGGGCGGGAAGGGGCGTCGGTCGATCGCACATTTCGGAGTGAAACAGCGTTCGCCCTTCAGGTAAAGCTTTTCGCCCTCGCGCCGGCACAGCCTGCAAACTGGACCAAGATTCTTCGACATAGATTACTTTCCTCTACAGCAAATCACACGCGGCGCTTCTTCGGCGGTCGACAGCCGTTATGCGGCACCGGCGTAATATCAGAAATTGAACGGACTCGCAACCCCATGGCCTGGACCGCGCGAATTGCATTTTCACGACCCGGGCCCGGTCCCTTGACAAACAAATCCACTTCCTGGATGCCCAATTGCTGGGCAGCCTTGATCGCCTGTTCGGCGGCAAGACGCGCAGCAAACGGCGTGCTTTTGCGGGAACCTTTGAATCCGGCTGAACCCGCACTGCCCCAGGCAACGGTATTGCCTTCCGTATCCGTTACGGTGACAATCGTATTATTAAAGGATGCAAAGATATGCACCTGACCAGAGGAAATGGCGCGCTTGGCTTTCTTGGCGCCGGACCCTCGACGTGTGGAACGTACACTTTGAGCCATAAGTTCTCAACCTCTTATTTCTTCGTACCGCGGCGGCGTCCGCGCCCGGCCACCGTTTTCTTGGTGCCTTTGCGGGTGCGCGCATTCGTCCGCGTCCGCTGACCGCGGACGGGCAAATTACGGCGATGGCGCATCCCACGATACGACCCGATCTCGATCAGGCGCTTGATGCTCATTTGAACTTCGCGGCGCAAGTCACCTTCCACCTTGTAGTTCTTGCCAACGTACTCGCGGATCGCAGCCACATCCGCTTCAGAAAGGTCCTTGACCCGGATATCAGGGTTGACCTTGGTATGAGCCAGGATCTTCTGCGCGCGCGTCGGACCTATCCCATAGAGGTAGGTCAAGCCAATTTCGACCCGCTTATTGCGGGGCAGATCGACACCTTCAATTCTCGCCATAGTTCACTATCCCTGTCGCTGTTTATGTTTTGGATTTTCACAAATGACATACACTATGCCTTTGCGGCGAACAATTCTGCATTTGGCACAGCGTTTCCGTATCGACGGAGAAACTTTCATGACAATACTCCTTGCAAACTTTCCTTCACTAGATAGCCAAGTTGTTGATTATACACGTTTGTCCTTCATTCGTCTAGATTACACGCAATTCGGCAGGCTTCGCACTCCGCAGGGATCATGGGACAGTCAGGATGAGAGGTTTTCCTTCGGTGACAGCCACGGAATGCTCAAAATGGGCAGTCAATGATCCGTCTGCAGAGACGACCGTCCACTGGTCAGGAAGGACGCGTGTTTCTTCTGTACCCACAAGTACCATGGGCTCGAGGGCAATGGTCATGCCGGCCTTGAGAGGCAGACCTGTACCGGGTTTGCCGTAGTTTGGCACCTGCGGTCCTTCGTGCATTTGTCTTCCGACGCCGTGGCCCGTATATTCGCGTGTTACCTGAAAGCCACGGCTCTCCACGTAATTTTGTATCGCCGCCGAGACATCACCCGTCCGGTTGCCTACACACATCTTTTCGATGCCGGCATGCAGCGCTCCCAGAGTGACATCAAGCAGTGCCTGCGCCTCGGGAGATATTTGACCAACACCTCCGGTAAACGCTGAATCGGCGACCCATCCATCCAACACCGTTCCGCAGTCGATCGAGACGATATCCCCGGCCTTCAGCTTCCGGTTCCTGCTCGGAATGCCGTGGACCAGTTCACGATTGATGCTGACCGTAATGGAGGCAGGGTATGGCGGATGGCCATAGCCCTTGAACGGCGATACACATCCATGTTTCCTTAGCACTTCCTCAGCAGCCGCGTTGAGGTCGGCCGTGGAAACACCCGGTTTTAAAAGTTCTTTGGTCGTCGCCAGGACGGTTGCGTTGATCCGGCCTGCTTCACGCATGATCTGCAGCTCAGCCGGACTTTTAATATGGATCTGGCGTGACCAATTCATAATAACTACTTCTTCAACGCACCCATCAAATCGTTCGTGACCCGATCTATGGGCTGCGTCCCGTCAACTTCAACTAATTTGCCGCGCTCTCGATAATAGGAGATCAAGGGCGAAGTTTGCTCAAAGTAAACCTTGATCCTGTTCTTCACGGTTTCGGGTTTATCATCATCGCGTTGATAAAGTTCCGCACCATCGAAGTCACATTTTCCGGGGACCTTTGGCGGATTCGTCTTCTCATTGAAAACGTGAGCACCATTTACGCGGCAGGTCCAGCGACCACCTAAGCGCTCGATCAGGACATCCTCACCCGCCGTGATAAAAGGCACAACATCCACCTGCCCATTGAAATCCTTGAGCATGACGTCCAGTGCCTGCGCCTGAGCCGGGGTGCGGGGAAAACCATCCAAAACGGCGCCCGCCTGACAGTCCGGGCGAGTGAGGCGGTCCTTGATCATGGCAACCGTCACATCATCCGGGACCAGTTCCCCTTTGGTCATATAGGTTTGAGCAAGTTTTCCAAGCTCCGTTTCATTCTTAAGGTTCTCACGGAACAGGTCGCCTGAAGAGATATGCGCCAGACCCGTTTTTTCGGACAAGATTTTCGCCTGCGTACCTTTACCAACGCCCGGGGGACCAAGCATGACAATGAAAGTTGTCATAAATACTCCTAGCTGACCAGAAGTTTTTCCTGATAACCGTGCAGCTTAAGTTCAGCCTCGATATTCATAAAGGTATCGCGCACCACACCGACAACGATCAACAGGCCGGAAGAAGACAGCAGGAATATTCCTGCGCTGCTCGAAGCGGCCGGCAGGATCAACTGCAGCAGGAAGGGCATGATGGCAACTGCGCCCAGCAGTAATGCGCCCGGCAGGGTGATCCGGCTTTGTATGCGGCTCAAATACTTTTGGGTCGCGGCGCCGCCATGCACGCCGGGGATTTGAGCGCCGGAACGCTTCAAATTGTCACCATAGTTCTGCTGCTCGAAAATAACAGTCGTATAGAAATAAGTAAAGCTCACAACCATGATGAAATACAAAACCCAGTATCCCCAGGAATTAACACCCGTTGGATTAAAGAAACTTTGAATACTGATTGCAATATTCCTGACCCATTCGGTGTTGTTGCCGGCAAAATAGCTGGAAATGATCGCCGGGAATTGCAGGATGGCGCTTGCAAAGATGAGCGGGATCATGCCGGAAAGATTGACCATCAGCGGCAGAGTCGGCTGGGGCATGCGAACAGATTTGCCGCGCTGGATCGCATAAAAGATCTGACTCTTTTGAGGATACATGATCGGCACATTGCGGCGTCCCTGCTGGACATACACGATCGCCAGCACCGTTACCACAATGACAATGACCATGGCCGTCAGCAGGACCCAGCGGTTCTGTTGATCCAACAGCAGGGTCTGAATATTTAGAGGGATTTGCGATACGATGCCCGCAAAGATGACCAGAGACAGGCCCTGGCCGCGGATACCGTATTCCGAGATCAGTTCACCGATCCAGATGGCGAACATGGTTCCCGCGGTCATCACCAGCAGAACCATGAGAGAAGGAAGCCAGATTTCACCTGTAAACCCAAAGTCGACAATCGGAGTCCCCGCCAGGCTATTAAAGATGTTGATCTGACCGATTGCCGAAAGCATCGCCATCGGGACGGCAAGATAGTAGGTCCACTTCTCCATCCAGCGGCGGCCCTCACGCTGATCCTCCTGCATCTTGCGTTGCAGAGCAGGAATAATCGGAACCAGCAACTGGATAATGATCTGGGCTGTAATATATGGGTATACGCCCATCGACAGCAGCGAGAAGTTTTGGATGGTACCGCCGGAAAGCATGTTCAGGAAGCCCAGGAAACCAGTACCTCCCTGTTGACTGGCGAAAACCGCCAAAGCCTCCCGGTCAATGCCAGGCACCGGGACATTTGCTGCAATGCGGAAGAGCATCAACAACGCCAGCGAGATCAGCAGTTTCTTCCGAATATCTTCCGAGCGCCATAAAAAACGCCACGCGGATTGTTTCTTTTCAGGCATATCTGGACATTCCTTCTTGACTCAGTGTTAACCGATTAACTCGACGCTGCCGCCGGCAGCTTCGATCTTTGCCCTGGCTCCCGCGCTGACGCGATGAGCACGGACTTTGAGAGCAACTTTCATTTCGCCGCGTCCCAGAATGACCACCGGGTTACGCGGATCACGCAGCAAACGAGCTTCCTTCAGCGAGTCAGGATTGACTTCCGCATTCGCTTCGAAGGATTCGGTCAACTGATCCAAATTCACTTCGTTGTATTCCACCTGATTACGCGGCGTAAATCCCTGACCGCGCATAAATGGCAGGCGACGATAGAATGGCAGGTTGCCGCCCTGGCGGTACATGTTTCCGCCCTGGCCGGAGCGCGCGCCCTCACCCTTGGTACCGCGACCCGCAGTCTTACCCTGGCCCGCGGAAATACCGCGCCCAACGCGCTTGCGATTCTTTTTGGAGCCCGGATTGGGCACGAGATCGTGTAGTTTCATCTTTCTTCCCTTCGTCTCCGCTCAGGACAAGTCCGTTGCCCACGTCCGTTTTTGTCCGTGAGTCCGTAACAGAGTCCGTTAACAAATCCTACTCTTCGACCTGAACGAGGTGAATGATTTTGCGGATCATTCCGCGCACAGCCGGGTTATCCTTGTGTTCAACGGTCTGATGCATGCGGCGCAGACCCAGCGCCAGCACGGTTTGCTTCTGGTCCCTGGTAAAACCAATCGGACTGCGAACCAATGTGACGCGGACGGTCTTCCCGCCGATTTCCTTTTTAGGCATGTTGCTTCCTCCGTTCCCAGAACGGCAGCAGGTCACTGACATTTTTGCCGCGGCGGGCTGCTTCTTGCTGCGGCGATTTCAACTGCTCAAGGGCATCGAAAGTTGCCTGCACCACGTTCAAGACATTGGCGCTGCCCTGGGATTTGGTCAAAATATCGCGCACACCCGCCACTTCCAGCACGGCGCGCACACCGCCTGCTGCGATCACGCCCGTACCGGGAGAGGCAGGCTTGAGCATGACGCGTGCACCGGCAACCTTGCCCAGGACCTCATGCGGGATGGTCGTGCCCGCCAGATTGACAACATGCATGTTCTTGCGCGCCCGCTCCGATGCCTTGCGCATCGCATCCGGCACAGCGTTCGCCTTGCCGACGCCCATGGAGATGGTACCCTTCTTATCGCCAATCACGACGGTAACGCGGAACTGAAAGCGGCGCCCACCCTTCACGACTTTAGCCACGCGGGCAATCTCGATCACGCGCTCTTCGAACTGCTCCTGCGCTTCAAAGTTCTGTTGTTCAGCATTCGATTCGAAATCTGTCATCTCTTTCTCCAGAAGTAGTAACGGCTTCAGCCGTTAAGAGCGACTAACGTCGCTACTACGCATTTTAGAATTGCAGGCCGCCTTCACGCGCGCCATCTGCAAATGCCTTGACGCGTCCGATATAACGATAACCACCGCGGTCGAAAACAACGGTCTCGATGCCCTTGCTCCTGGCACGTTCAGCCAGCGCCTGGCCAACCAGTTTCGCCTGTTCGGATTTTTTCAGACCCTTCATTTTTTCGCGCAGTTCACGATCCACTGTCGAAGCAGAGAGCAGCGTGCGACCCGCCTGATCGTCGATCACCTGCGCATAAATGGCAGAGAGACTCTTGAAGACGTTCAAGCGCGGACGTTCAGCAGTTCCCGCTAATTTCTTGCGCACGCGCGCGTGACGACGCAGGCGTGCGATGGAACGAGAATTCTTCGCCATAGCTTACTTGGCTCCTTTCCCGGCCTTACCGGCTTTGCGGCGAATCCTCTCGCCAGCGTAGCGAATCCCCTTGCCATGATACGGCTCGGGCGGTCGCACCCGCCGGATTTCTGCCGCGGTCTGACCGACAACTTCCCGGTCATAGCCCAGGACCTTGATCTGGCGAGTCTTTAGATCAACTTCAAACGAAATTCCAGCCGGAGGCGGGAACTTCACGGGATGGGAGTAACCGACGAACAGCGCCAGATCCTTGCCCTGTAATTCGGCGCGGTAACCCACGCCGTCCACTTCGAGCACAATTTCGAAGCCGGAACTGACGCCGTGCACCATATTCGCGATCACAGCCCGGGTTGTGCCATGCAGCGCGCGCTCGGCGGCCTTATCCGATCTGCGCGTGACCACCACCTGACCATTTTCCAGCGCGATCTCAATCAATGATGAAAAGGTGCGCTTTAATTCGCCTTTCGGCCCTTTGACGTGGACATCCGAACCCTTTACGTCGACTTGCACGCCGCTCGGAACTGCCACAGGTAAACGTCCAATGCGAGACACTTAATACCTCCTGCCTACCATACTTTGCAAAGGATCTCGCCGCCCACGCCCAGCTGTCGAGCGCGCGCACCGGTCATCACACCCTTGGGCGTCGAGAGGATGGCAACGCCAATCCCGGAAAGCACCCAGGGGATATCCTGCTTTTTGGTATAGATACGTCGTCCGGGTTTGCTGACGCGTTCGATCCCGGAAATGACCGGGCGGCGTTCGCGCCGCTCCCCAATGTACTTGATTTTCAAGCGTAAAACCTTCTGGCTCGAGTCGTCGTTGTCGGCGATATCAAAGCCCTCGAGATAGCCTTCATCTTTCATGATTTTGGCAATCTCGATCTTGAGTTTCGAGCTTGGCATTGCCACCAAAGTGTGACCCGCCATCACAGCGTTGCGGATGCGAGTCAGCATATCAGCAATCGGATCCATAATAGTCATGCTATCACCTCCACCCGCTTACCAGGAAGACTTGACGACACCAGGGATCTTGCCCTGTAATGCCAGTTCACGAAAACAGATTCGGCATAAACCGAAACGGCGAATATAGCCTCGCGGGCGTCCACAGCGGACGCAGCGATTGCGCACCTGGGTGGCATGCTTCCGGCGAGTTTCACGATATTGCATAGCTTTCTTTGCCATAATTTACGCTTCCTTCTTGCTAAACGGCATACCAAGCAGCTGCAACATGACACGCGCCTGGTCATCGTCTTTGGCGGTCGTCACAATGGTGACTTCCATGCCCCGCAATTTATCAATCTTGTCATACTCGATCTCAGGAAAGATCAACTGGTCACGCAGGCCGAGCGTGTAATTGCCGCGCCCGTCGAATGCGTTGGCAGAGACACCGCGGAAATCGCGGACGCGCGGGAGCGCGGTGCTTAGCAGACGATCCAGGAACGCCCACATGCGATCGCCGCGCAGCGTGACCTTGGTCCCGATTAAGCGGCCCTCGCGCAACTTGAAATTCGCAATACTCTTGCGCGCCTTGGTCATCACCGGTTTCTGACCCGTGACGGTCGTCAAGTCAGCCACCGCGGCTTCCATCGCCTTGGGGTTGTCCATGGCTTCCCCCATCCCAATGTTGACCACAACCTTGGTAATGCGCGGCACCTGCATGATATTCTTGAGATCGAATGCCTTGCGCAGAGCAGGGACAACCTCGTTGGTATATTTTTCTTGCATTCTATTCATTACGATCACTCCGCGGCTAATCGATCAGCGCTTCACAATTTTTGCAGACACGGCGAACCCCCTCCTCGTCGCGTTGGACCGCAACACGGGTCGGCTCACCGCACTTCGGGCAGACCAGCATCACGTTCGAGATGTCGATCGGCCCCTCGAACTGGATCCGGCCCGGGTTGATGTTGCGGCCGGCTGAGGTCTGGACCTGCTTCTGGTGCTTGGTGCGAATATTGACACCCTGGACAACTACGCGGCGGTCGTCCAGTAACACATTGATCACTTCACCGCGCTTGCCCTTGTCTTCCAGACGGCCACTGATGACTTCTACGGTATCGCCTTTACGAATCTTGACTCTCATACCTAAAAACTCCTCAACCTATAGCACTTCGGGAGCCAGTGAAACGATTTTCATAAAACCTTTTTCACGAAGCTCTCTGGCAACGGGTCCAAAAATGCGAGTGCCTTTCGGGTTGACGCCATCGGCATCCAGGATCACCGCGGCGTTGTCATCAAAGCGGATGTAGGAACCATCTTCGCGACGCCATTCCTTCGAACAGCGCACAATCACCGCGCGTACTTTTTCGCTTTTCTTCACGCCGCCCTGCGGTGTTGCAGACTTTACGGTAGCAACGACCACGTCACCGATGCTTCCATATTTACGAGTGGAACCACCGAGCACATGGATCACAAGCAACTCGCGCGCGCCGGAATTATCGGCAACCTTGAGCCGCGACTCATGCTGAATCATCGCTCACCTCGGCATCTCCGCTCACACCGGTGTTTTCGCTTACATCGGTATCTTCGTCTACGTCCACATTCAGATCAGCGACGCCCGTATCCGCCGTGCGGATCTCCTTTTTCACAACGCTTTCCACGACCCAGCGCTTGTCATGCGAGAGCGGGCGTGACTCGACGATCTGGACCTGGTCGCCAATCTGGCAACCAATCTCATCGTGAGCCTTCACACGTTTGCTGGTGTGAACGACCTTGCGAAACAGTGGATGGCGAAATTTACGGGAAATCTCCACCACGACCGTCTTGGTCATTTTGTTGCTGGTGACAACACCAGTGATGCGACGACGATTGTTCATGCTTCACCTTCTGTCTCAGCCTTTGCCTGCTCGTGCAAAATCGTCTGCATGCGAGCAATCTCGCGGCGCAAAATGCGCAAACGGCTGGTATCCGTTAACTGGCCGGTCACTTGCTGGAAGCGAAGTTTCATCAGTTCTTCGCGGGCATCCGCCAGTTTTGTCTCGATTTCACCTGATTGCAGGTTGCGCAGATCGCTGACTTTGATTGCCTTCATGCCTGCTCTCCTGCATCGTGACGAGCGACGATCTTGGTTTTGATCGCGAACTTATACTGGGCATTCTTGAGCGCCTGGACGGCTGTGTCCGCATCCAGGCCGCCCACCTCGAACATGATCCGGCCCGGTTTGACAACTGCCACGTAATATTCAACATTACCCTTGCCGGAACCCATGCGGGTTTCGGGGGGTTTATGCGTATACGGTTTGGCCGGAAAGATCCGGATCCACACTTTCCCACGGCGCTTCATCTCGCGCACGATGGTCCGGCGGGCGGCTTCGATCTGCCGGGCAGTTACCCAGCCTGGTTCCAAAGCTTGCAAACCATACTCGCCGAAGCTGACTTCCGCGCCGCGCAGGGCTTTGCCCCGCATGCGACCGCGCATTTGCTTGCGCCACTTTACACGTTTTGGCATCAACATAGTTACTACCTCATCAAGAGACCACTCGCTGAAGGCATACGCGGCTATTCGCTCACGTAGACGCCTTCGGTTGTCTCCGCCTTTTCTTCAGTTTCAGGTACAGCTTCGCCTTTGTAAATCCAGACTTTGACACCCAGCTGACCGTAGGTGGTATGGGCTTCCGTCTTGGCGAAATCCAGGTTCGCGCGCAGGGTTTGCAGAGGCACACGTCCATCCCGCAGCGTCACATCGCGTGACATTTCTGCGCCGCCCAGGCGGCCGCCTACCATGATCTTAATTCCCTGGGCACCCTGGCGCATTGCCTGTTGAATGGCACGCTTCATCGCACGCCGGTAAGCAATGCGACGTTCGAGTTGATCGGCAACATTGCGCGACACCAGCATGGCATCGGTATCGGGCGAGCTGACTTCTTTAACATCCAGGTCTACTTTCTTGCCAACCAGCGTTTCCAGAGCATGGCGGATCTTCTTCACACCTTCGCCTTTGCGGCCGATCAGAATACCGGGCTTGGCAGTATGAATTGCAATCCGGACTTTCCCCGGGAAGCGCTCCACCTCTATGCGGGAAATGCCAGCCTTGCCGTTCTTGATCGTATCAGGCAGTTCCCTGCGAAGCTTGAGCACGACAGCATTCTTTGCTGCGCCGCCTTTGGAGTCAACTCCCTGCAAAAGAGCACGGATGGCAAAATCCTGATGCAACTGGTCACGATACTGTGTACCTTCCGCAAACCAGCGTCCCTGCCAGCCCTGGTTGATCCCAAGGCGCATACCAATCGGATGAACTTTTCGACCCATAATATCTCCTTACCTTCTACGCCCCGCGCTCGCGCAAGACGACAGTCACATGGGAATTGCGGCGCAGGATCGGCTTGAAACGACCGCGCGCTCCAAACCGGCGCCACTTGCGAGTGGGAGCCTCGTCAGCAAAGATCTTTGCGACAAAGAGATCATCGCGGCTGACGCCAAAATTCTCCTCAGCATTTGCGACGGCCGAAGCCAGCAGTTTGCGGACGGGCATTGCAGCCGCTTTTGGAACAAAGCGCAGCATTTCCAGAGCCTCGTTCGCATCCCTGCCTCGTACCAGGTCAACAACTAGGCGAACCTTCTGGGCAGACATGGGGAGAAAACGTAAATGTGCCTGAATATCAGTCATTGTTTACTCTCCTGCACCTACGACGCAGCTTTCTCGCCAGCCATGTGGCCGCGGAAGGTGCGCGTCGGGGCGAACTCGCCCAGTCGGTGGCCGACCATGTTTTCGGTGATGTAGATCGGGACATGCCGGCGGCCATCGTGTACGGCGATCGTATGTCCAACCATCTGGGGGAAGATCACGCTGGCGCGACTCCACGTGCGCAGCACTTTCTTCTCGCCTTTCTGGTTCATCGCTTCAATTCTCTTCAAAAGCTTGGGCTCGATGTACGGGCCCTTTTTCAATGATCTTGACATATCGTACCTCTATCCATTAGCGGTTCTTCTTACTGCGACGACGCACAATATACTGGTCAGTTTTCTTATTGCGGCGGGTCTTGTAGCCGAGGGTGGGTTTACCCCATGGACTTTTCGGACCAGGCAGACCAATCGGCTGACGACCTTCCCCACCACCATGTGGATGGTCACGCGGGCTCATGGCAGAACCGCGCACGGTTGGGCGAACGCCCTTATGGCGGCTGCGACCAGCTTTGCCAAGCTTGACATTGCCGTGATCCAGATTTCCAACCTGACCGATGGTGGCATAGCAAACCTGGTGGATGAGCCGGACTTCACCGGAGGGCATGCGCACCTGTGCAAAATCGCCTTCCTTTGCGAGCAATTGGGCTGAGCCGCCTGCCGAACGGACCATTTGGCCGCCGCGGCCCTCTTTGATTTCGATGTTGTGGATCAGCGTCCCAACCGGGATGTTCGCGATGGGAAGTGAATTTCCAGAACGGATTTCGGCTCCGGCGCCAGCCATGACCATGTCGCCAACTTTGAGATCGGTCGGTGCAATGATGTAACGCTTTTCGCCATCGGCATAGTTCAGGAGCGCCAGGCGGGCTGTGCGGTTCGGGTCGTATTCGATCGCAGCCACTTTCGCGGGGATATCGCGCTTGTCGCGCTTGAAATCCACGATACGGATGAAGCGACGATGCCCGCCGCCGCGATGCCGAACCGTAACACGCCCATAAGAATTGCGGCCGCCGCTCTTGCGCAGAGGCACAAGCAGAGAGCGCTCCGGCTTCGACTTGGTAATTTCTTCAAAGGTATGTCCGGTCATCCCACGGGTGCCGGGCGTTACCGGTTTATATTTTTTGACTGCCATTACTGCACCCCTTCAAAGATTTGAAGTGTCTGCCCCGCAGCCAGGGTGACGACAGCCTTCTTAAAAGCAGCCTTGCGAACAAGCAGGCGCCGGCTGCGAAGGCGGCGACCCCGTTTGGCGGGAGCATTCATAATATTCACACGCAGGACGCTGACATCGTAGAGGGTTTCGATTGCATCCTTGACCTGTTTGCGTGTGGCGTTATCTGCAACGATAAATGAATATTGATTTAATTTGCCGGATTGATAACTGGACTTCTCAGTCAGCAAGGGGCGGCGAAGGACATCGTAAATAGTAGCCATTTTCTTCTCCTATCCCAGGGTCGCCACCAGGGCATCCAAAGCCTTTACCGGCAAGATCAGCTTTTCATAACCGAACAGGTCACGAATATTCAAATAACCTGCCAGCAGGACCTTTGTATCGGTCAGGTTATTGGCAGTCCGCGTGACCAGTTCATACGCCTGATCCTTTTCAGGCAGGAGGACCAGTGCGGTCGACTCTCCGACGAGGTTTGCGAGGGTTTGAACCATCACACGGGTCTTGGCTTCAGAGAGAGCAAACTCATCCACGATCACGACACCGGCTTCCGCCGCCTTGGCTGATAAAGCCGAACGGAGGGCAGCCTGTCGCATTTTCTTCGGCATGCGCTGCTCGTAGCTGCGGGGATGCGGGGTATGAATACGTCCACCACCCACCCACTGCGCGGCGCGCCGGGATCCCTGGCGAGCCCGCCCGGTCCCTTTTTGCTTCCACGGCTTTGCGCCGCCGCCGGAAACTTCGCTGCGGACCTTGGTCTCATGCGTACCGAGACGCGCGTTTGCCATCTGACGGACATAAGCCTGGTGCATCAAATCTACATTAATGGGGGCTTCGAAGATCGCCGAGGGGAGTTCAACCTCACGCAGCTTCTTGCCTTCCAGATCTAGAACATCTACTTTCATAGTTGATTTCTCCACGCCGGTACGGCGTTACTGCTTGCGAGCCTCTTTGATGACGACCAGGCCGCCTTTTCCACCGGGCACGGCACCATGGACGGCGAGCAGGTTGCGCTCCGCGTCCACCAGCACCACCTTCAACGCCTGAGCGGTGACACGGTCATTGCCCATATGCCCGGCGCCGCGCGCGCCCTTGAAGACGCGGCCCGGAGTGGTGCCAGAGCCGCGTGAACCGGGCGCGCGATGACGATCAGACTGACCGTGCGTCGCCTTGCCACCTTTGAAATGGTAGCGCTTGACTGCGCCGGCAAAACCCTTGCCTTTGCTTGTGCCAACCACATCCACATGCTCACCGACTGCAAAGACATCCACGGTCAATTTATCACCCACATTGACGGCTTCCTTTGAACGAAACTCGCGCAAAAACTTCATTGGGGGTAATCCATTGGCTTTCAAATGTCCCAATTCACCGGCTGCCAATTTCTTGGGGTGAATCTCACTAAAGCCGAGCTGGACCGCAACATACCCGTCACGCTCTTGATTGCGTACCTGGGTAACGTAACATGGCCCAGCTTCGATGATCGTCACAGGATACGCGACGCCTTGCTCATCGAAGATCTGGGTCATGCCGATCTTCTTTCCAATAAGCCCTTTTAACATACTCTGTTTTCTCCTTCAAAGAATTTAGCGAGACTGTCAGTCGGGGCTTCGACTGCATCATCTCCGGGCAGCACAGTAAACAGTCTGTCGGGACGCTCAGGATTTTGTACTCCCGGGCAGTGCTGTTCTTGCGCTGTCGAAAGTAGAGAGTAGAGATAACGAGCAAGTCTCTACTCTCCAGTAACGACAATTAGATTTTGATTTCGATATCCACGCCAGCTGGCAAATTGAGCCGCATCAGCATATCGATTGTCTTCGAATCTGGATCAAGAACATCGATCAAACGATTGTGAGTGCGAATCTCGTAGTGCTCGTGCGAGTCTTTATCGATGAATGTCGAGCGCCGAATTGTAAACCGTTCGAGCTTTGTTGGCAAGGGTACGGGCCCAACGACATGAGCGCCACTGCGTTCAGCTGTTTCCACAATTCGTTTGGCAGACTGATCCAGGACACGATGATCGTACGCTTTGAGCCGGATGCGGATCTTTTGCTTGGTCATGAATTCACCTATTCGATAATCTTGGTCACGACACCCGCGCCGACGGTCAGACCGCCTTCACGGATGGCGAACTTCGAGCCCTGCTCCAGAGCCACCGGCACGATCAATTCCACGGTCATGTTGACATCATCCCCAGGCATCACCATCTCCACGCCCTCCGGCAGGGTGATGTTGCCGGTC
>JAFGCG010000080.1 GCA_016932715.1 Anaerolineales bacterium | reverse complement strand
TGCGCGAATTCACGCGGATTTTTTAGCCAATTCGCGACAATTCGCGTTCTTCGCGGCAAAGGGAAGGATTTTGCATACACTCCCTAATAAAAAGCCTGCCAGTTTTTCAACGAAAGGAGAGGTATATGCGTTTACAAGGACAGAAAGTTGCCGCCCTGGTGGCGGAAGGTGTGGAAGATCTGGAATACTATGTGCCGGTGATGCGCCTGCAGGAGGAAGGCGCGCAAGTGCTGACTGCCGCCCTCGAACTTAAACCGGTCCACGGCAAGAACGGACTGGAGATCAGGCCGGATACAAAGATCGAGTCATTGCGCGCCGATGATCTTTTCGCCCTTCTCGTGCCCGGCGGCTGGGCGCCAGATAAACTGCGCCGGTATTCTGCCGTAAAAGATTTGGTCCGGGACATGGATGCACAGGGAAAGACGATCGGCATCATTTGTCACGGCGGGCTGGTCGCCATTTCGGCTGGCATTATGAAAGGCCGCCGCGCGACCGGCTCCCTGGGCATCCGGGACGACATCCTCAACGCCGGCGGGACCTGGGTGGACGAGGCTGCCTTTCGCGAGGGTAATCTGGTCTGGGGGCGCGTCGTCGCCGACATTCCGGATTTCTGCCGCGAGCTGGTACAGGCATTGACGGAAAAATAGGAACACCTCCCTCACATTTCATGAATGCGGGGATAGTGGGGGGAAGGCATTCATCGATCCGATGTAAAATTATTGCAGAGTACCGTTTGAAACGGGTACAACCCTATGCCCAAGCGACGAATTTTCTCCCGTCGAAACCAGGCGCGCACGCCGAGCGTTCGTCTGCCGATTGGATTGCTTTTGGTGGCGGCCGCGATTGCTTTGTGTGTTTTGGTTCCCTCGACTCCGATCAATATTTCGAATCTGGCGATCGCCGATAAATCCCTGCCCACGCCGCTGGCGACTTTCACCCCGCTTCCCAGGCCGACCAAGGCGCATATCGGGCGGATTATCTTTACCTGCACTCGCGGGGATTACAACCAGCTCTGCATGATTAATGCCGATGGGACGGATTACAAGCAGTTGACCGATCTCGAAGCGCACAATTATTATCCTGTCTACTCGCCATTGGGCGGTTCGGTAGTCTATGCTTCGAATCAAAATGGCGGCGTATTCGATCTTTTTCTTTATATCTTCGAGGGGGCGCGCCTGATTCGTTTGACGAACAATATTGGGAATGTCATCTCGCCGAGCTTTTCGCCGGACGGGTCGCGCATCCTGTTTGCCAATCGCGCCGCCGAAGGACCGACCTCCCTGTGGACGATCGATAGGACCGGCGAGAACGCGGACCTGCTGTATGCGGGTCCCAACACGATCGTGGCAGCCGACTGGTCGCCGGTGGGGGATCGGATCGCCTTTGCCATGGCAGTTGACCAGCCCGATGCCTACGAAGTATTTGTTATGGACGCCGATGGTACAAATGTACGGCAGTTAACACGCGGTTTGGCGGGGATCGGTGGTAGTCTTGACTGGTCGCCGGACGGCAAACACCTGCTCATCTATGCGGGCCCGCCGGGGGATAAGAACATTTTCCTGGTGGATGTCGCTGCCGAGACTGCCGCCCAACTCACCAACGGAGGCAATAACGCGGCTTGTTCCTTTTCGCCGGATGGCCAGTGGATCGCCTTTAATTCGTTGCGGAATAACGATCAGGCTGATATATTTATCATGCGTAGCGATGGGTCGGATGTGCGGCAGGTCACTGACAACCCTGAACCAGACTGGCAGCCGCACTGGGAACCGTAGTGGAAGCATGGAGGGGCTGGTGGTCATCATCGAAGAGGTGCTATGAAAAAGCTTGCTTTAATTCTCCTGGTTGTTTCTATCCTCTCTGGCTGCAGCGGGCTGCCGTCGATTCCGTTTCTGCAGACCGCAGTTCCGGGCCAGCCGGGAACTCCTCCACCCACGGTAACGCCATTTTCATTGGACCCGACCAACACGCCGGACCTGTTCGTGCTAAACACTCTGGCGCCCACAAACACTCCGTCCACAGGGACTCCCCTCATTACGAATACGCCTACCCCGGAGTTTACAGCCACCATACGACCCACGATCACGCTCGAAGCGGTCGATCCAGTTTTTTTTACGCCATCTCCCAATTTGTTTTTAATGGTTCAGCGGTCGACCGACCAGTTGGTTTGGGGAAGCACTTGTGAAGGGGCGCGCTTCATCCGGTTTACCGCCAGCGTCCAGCTTGTGCGCCGATTGCGCTATGTGACATTGTGGTACCGCCTGCAGGACAAGTACAGCAGCCGCCATACGGATTGGGGCGGAGGGGCAATTTTCAATGATAACGATCAAGGCCTGTATTTTTACACTCTCCAACTGAGTCAGATCCAGCGCTACCGGTATTTCGAAGATGCCTGGCTCCAATATCAACTCGTTGCTTCCACTGCCACGGAGACGGTGCTGGGCCGCTCGGTGGTTTCTCGCAACGAAGTATCGTTGACTCATTGTAAAGTCCTCAATCCTTGAGCACCGACTGTTTCTCTGAACAACGTGAAGGGTATCCCTATGAAAAAACTTGCTCAAACTCTCGTACTGGTTATTTTTCTGGCTGGTTGTTCCAGCCTGCCAACGATCAACTTCCCGCAGTTCGGTGCTACGCCCACTGCCCCTCCGCCGACGGATACACGGACCCCGTTTGTCAGTGAAACGCCCATCCCCACACAAAACCTGTTCGCCACCTCAACTGCCACGCCGATCACCTTCACGCCGACGGTCACCTCCATCGGCGCGGACTTGTGGACGCCCACCCTAACATTCACTCCCACAGCGCTTGCCACCATAACACCCGGGGTGCCCGTCGGAGCCGCGGGCGCCAGTTACTTTACCCCGCAGAGTGTCGGTTTTATCAGCGTTCTATACTCGTACCATGTACTCTATTGGGACGAAGGTCCCTGTATGCCGCGCGAGGTCAAGATTTCGGCATTTGTCGAGGACCTGATCCATACGGATAAAGTCCTGTTGTTCCTGCGGCTGCGCAGTAAAAAGAATACCCTGGATATGACCGATTGGGGAGCTGGTGCCATCATGCTCAAGGCCGATAATGGCTCATTCAACTATACCGTTCATACATGGAATATCAAACATTACTATTATTATCCGGACGCCTGGATCGAATACCAGCTCGTTGCCTTCACCAAAAATATGGAGGAGATTGGCCGGACGCAGGTCTATGACCGGAATATTACCCTGGCGCGATGTGGCATCCCCCGCTAGCTTTCCCGGTTGAACTCGTCTCGCTTCTGCGCGGGGCTTCGAATCTGGTTGCCCTGACCGGGGCAGGCGTTTCCCAGGAGAGCGGCCTCCGCACCTTCCGCGATGCGCAAGCCGGTCTGTGGGCGCAATACCGGCCCGAAGATTTAGCCTCGCCTGAAGCCTTTCGGCGCGATCCCAAGCTCGTCTGGGACTGGTATGCCTGGCGGCGGGAAGCAGTCAAAGGCGTCAGGCCGAACCCGGGTCATTATGCGCTGGCAGAGATGGAAACGCATATCCCCGGATTTACACTGATCACCCAGAACGTGGACGGTCTGCACCGCATGGCGGGAAATCAAAATGTGCTCGAACTGCACGGCAACATTCAGCGCGTGCGCTGCGCAGATTGTTATACGTTTGCGGAAACATGGGAGGACGATACCGAATCCGTGCCGAAATGCAGGGAATGCGGGGGTCTGCTGCGGCCGGATGTCGTCTGGTTTGGGGAGGCGCTGCCGCGCGTCCAACTGGAAGCAGCGGTCGAGGCGGCGCGTTCGTGTGAGGTGTTCTTCTCGATCGGCACGTCGGGAGTTGTTCAGCCGGCCGCCTCCCTGGCGTTTGCCGCACACAATCGCGGCGCGGCCGTCATCGAAATCAACGCCGAGCCGACTCCGCTCACGCCGAAAGCGGATTACGTATTTCATGGCAAATCGGGGGAGATATTGCCTCGTTTAGTGGAAGCCGCCTGGGGCTAGAAGACTCGCGCTGAGCGGAGGCTCTAACTGGCAAATCCGTGCCGAAGAGCCGGAGACGAAGCGCTAGGGTTTCCACTCGCTCAACTGTTCGCCGAGTTTCGTGATCCGTTCGCGCATCAGGACCGCGACAATCCCGGCTGCCAACAGGAGCACGCCTGTCGAACCGATCAGAATGACGGGACCGAGTCCCTTGAGCGCACTATAAACCACAGTGATCACTCCCAGCACGGCAAACACAATTGGCGTGATCACCAGGCTGCGCGAGCGCTGGATGAGCCCGTACGTCAGCACGACCATGGATTGAATAAAAAGCACAAAGAAAAACAACAATTTTTCAGTCGAGAGCATTTGGATGTAGGTTGTGCCGAGCAATACCAGCTGCGACAACATACCGGCAAGGAAGGCGCCCGTTTTGCTGCCAGCGGATGTGAGCAGGAGGTGCATCAACATGCCAAGCAGCGCCGCGCCGATGGAATAATACTGTGGTTCGTCCACGTTCAATTCAGCCAGGATCATAAAATAAGACATCAGATAGAGCGCATCCGCCGGAACAGCCCACCAGACGTTGCGCCGCGCGAAGGCTTCCGCTGCGAAGAGGGTCGCGGCAATCGCCACCGGAATGGACGCCTCGAGTCCGCCCTGGAAAGGCGCGGCAAATGAGGTCAGCACGCCCAGTCCGAGGCCGCTGTAAAGAAGCATCTGGTCCCAGCCACTTGCTTTTTGTCTGTGCCTGAGCCAATAGCCTAAGGCATAGTACAGCACTGCGAGGGCAATCAACGGGAAGATCCATTTTTCAAAGTTCAGGGTGTCACAAAACTTGATCACCGCCAGAGGCAGGAATGCCGTCGCGAAATAACCTGCGCGCGGCTCGCGCTGCAGATAAGCGTAGAATGCAAAGAATACGGTGTATAGGGAAAAATATACTGTCGGTACGACTTGCTCCCGGAATTCGCCCCAGAGAGTGGATGCGCTTAGCAAGACCAGTAGATATCCTGCAGCCAGTGTGATCGGTCTATGAATTCGTTTCGCTTGAACGGACTTTCCGAACAACATATCACCACCTAACCAGATGAGACTCGCGCCGAATAGAAAATGCCCCGCTTGGAATACATTGAAATCATCCAGAATTAAATAGAGTGAAACAGAAAGCAATATTTCCACGACAACTTCAAGCCAGGCAAGCGGACGCGCGAACATTTCCAGGACGAATAGCAGCGCAATGACGATAATGTACCATCCGCTTGTTTCCTTGAGCAATACCAGGGATACAAACGCAAGCAAAGCGCCAAGGAACAATCCGCTGTGGAGGAGCACATTCCCCCAGGGCTTCATCTCATCCGCGCCTCGGCGGAAGACAAATCCGGTTGCATAATAGAGCAGCGACACCAGGGTCAACGCAGGCAGCCACCAGTCAAGGTCGAAGTGATCGAGCGCGTAGACAATCGCGAGCGATTCGGCTGCCGCCGCGCAGTAGCCGAGCCATGCCTGTTTACTGTGTAAGGCATGCAGTGTGAGCAACACTGCATAAACGATGAGGGCAAGCGCGCCGCGTCCGGGGTGGTCAAGGTCAGTGAGCGCGACCAGAATGCCAGGGATGGCAACAAAGATTCCCAGTGCAATGGCGGACCAGCGCGATTCGGACTTGCGTGAGATTGGCGACCGGAAGAACAACTCCGGCAGGAGCAGGATTGTGCTTGCGATCACCAACTGGTAAACGAAGGGGACTTCAAGTCTCTCGATGACCGGCAAAGCGAAGAACGTGAAATAGGCGAACAACGCGCTGAGCAATGCCGCACTCCACACATACCAGCGCGGGCGCAGAAAGTGTAACGTGGTATACGCGAGCGCGGTCAGTGCAAAGAGCGCGAGCGTAAGACCAGGTTGATCCCAAGCGAGCGCGATCACGAAGGAGGTCAGGAACAAGGGCAGGGAGCCCGCCAGCAGCGCCCAGTGGTACTTTTTGATTTTGGCAAATGGAAGCCGAAATGCGGCTTCGCTTGTCGATGCCAGGACCGTGCCCCATGCCCAAAACCCAAGCGCATAGACAGGCTGCGTGGCTGCAAATGTCTCGAGCAAAAACCAGGGGAGCGGAAGGAGCACCGCGACAGCCATCCATGGGAAGAAGAAGGCTGGAGTGAGAATATCGCTCAGGGCGTAGAAGGAAGCGCCCGCCAGCCACGTCAGCGTGATCAGAATCCACCAGCCATTTGGGAAGCTCGAGTCAAAGCCGTGTACCACCGCAAGTGCGAGGGACATGAGGAGCAATCCGAGCACCTGCAGCTGCGCCAGCCAGAACACAAGCCGGGAAAATCTATCGTCCCGCCACTTTCTCAAGACCCATGTGCCAGCCAGTCCGGCGAGCGACGCAAGCATGCCGAGAAAAATTTGCAGCTCTGTTTCTGTGTCGAAAATCTCTCCTGCGCGAAAGAATGCCAGGCTCAGCGAGACAAACGCGACCGCGCTGAAGAATCTTGATTCGTAAAACCAGACGCTGGAGCCCCAGATGACTGCCATCATCAAAAAGAGGCAGGTCCAGTAAACACTCAGGGCAGGTTCACCGAAGCCAATCGTTTCTTCGAGCACGTTGGCATCGATGGGCAGCAGAAAGGAGAAGACGATAAAGAGAGCAAAGCTTGGCTGAGGCAAGCGCCTGCGCAGGGCAAGCGCCCCTCCGCCGAATGCCAGAGTTGCCGCCGCCAAAATAGGCAGGCGCGCCGCTTCCACCAATGCCGCTAAAATCAATGCAGAGGCGATCACAAAGAACGCGCCAAGATATAAATAGATTTTGATGCTCGCTTCACTGAGCAGTGTTTGCGTCAGCGACGGGCGCGGGCCCGCCGGGACAGCGGGTTGCTGGGGAACAGGCGGCGGTGCAGTTTCCGCTGCGATCACGGGAGCAGGCTTGGGCGCGGCCGGCGGCGTGGGGACGTCAAAGCTGTAACGCTGCCGGATTACATCCGCAGTGCCTGCTTCCAGCAGTCCGTCCTCCTGCCACTCCTGAATCTGTTTCAGCAGGAAGGTACGCTCCCCGGAATTCAGTTTGTTCATCCGGGCGCGCACGAAACGCTGGACCGGGGTGCTCAGCGAGCGCGCCGCGCTCCTGCGCACTTCCTCATCTATATGCCGGACGGCAAGTCTTTCCAGTTCCCTCAAGATCATGGGGCTGCTGAAGTTGAGTGTGGTGAGTTCCTGAATGGCGCTCAAACAACGAACTGAGTCGCCGCTTTTCAACTCCGCCAGAATTCGATCCAGGGTTTGTTGTGCCTCATCGCCTGCCATAGGAATACTCCTTTGCCCTTTAATAAGGTAAACCCATGTCCTTAATTTTCGTTGTGGCAGGAGAAAGAACGGGGCGAGGATTTCCTCCCCCCGTTGGTGGGACTACTTTAGTACTACGCCGCACCTGGCAGGGATCTTGAACCGCAGGCGCCTGTCAGCGAGCGAAATGTCGGAGGCCTCCCCGAACGCCAGGTTCGGCTTCTCCTGCGCTGCCTGCGTGACCTCCACCTGCTGAGGCGATTCGGAGGCGTTCAACGCCACGACGAGTCTCTCGCCGTTCAGCGAACGCGCGAACGCGTACGTCCCATCCGCCGACCACAACCTCGTGAAGCCGCCGCGCCGCAGGGCGGGATTCTGCTTGCGCAGCCGAACGATTTCCCTGACGTAAGATAGCAAATCCTGATCCCATTTGCCTGCCTCCCAGGGGAAGGACTTGCGGCAATCGGGGTCATGGTTCCCGTCGATGCCGATCTCGTCGCCGTAGTACACGCACGGCGCGCCCGGGTAGCAGAACATGAACAGCCATGCCAGTTTCAGCGCGTTCTTGTCCCCATTTGCGCAGGTGAGGAAACGCGGCGTGTCGTGGCTGTCGAGCAAATTCAGTTGAGCGTAGGTGATGTCGTGCTGGTAGAGCTGGAGATTATGATCGATCCAGTTCGCGAATTCATGCGCGTCGATGGCGCGCTGGATCCCATGGTAATTGGATTGCTGGTGCAAAACCTTGAGGTTGAGATGCCGGCCGGGACAGAAAGCCAAAACCGGTTTGGTCACTTCGTAATTCATGACGGCATCGAACTGGTCGCCCTGCAGCCAGCGCTGCGCCTCGTGCCAAATCTCGCCGACGATATAGGCTTGCGGGTTGATCTGCCTGACGCGATAGCGGAATTCCTGCCAGAAGGAATCATCGTCAATTTCGATAGGAACGTCGAGTCGCCAGCCATCGATACCAAATGCAATCCAATGCTTGGCTACATCGAACAGGAACTTTCGCACGGCTGGGGTATGCGTGTTGAATTTGGGCAGGGCGGGCAAATTCCACCAACTGCGATAACCAATTGCGTTCAGGCTGTCTTCTCCGTTTTGCAGCGCCTGTAATTCTTCGGTGGTGGGGTAGGCTCCCCAGCGCTTGCGTCCATGCAGGCGCGCAGTATCGAAGTAAAACCAGTCTTTGTAGGGCGACCCGATCCCGTTCTCCAGGACATGATGGAACTGCCAGAAGCCGCGCGAGGCATGGTTGAATACGCCGTCGAGCACCACACGAATATCATACTGATGTGCCTTGTCGAGCAGTTCCCGGAACGCCGCATTGCCGCCCAACAAGGGATCGACTTCGTAGTAGTCATACGCGTGGTAGCGATGATTGGCAGCAGAAGCAAAGATCGGGTTGAGATAAAGAGCCGTGATCCCCAGGTCTTTCAGATAATCCAGTTTTTCGGCAATGCCGTACAGATCGCCGCCTTTGAAGCCGTGCACGGTCGGAGGGGAGTCCCACGGCTCGAACGGCAGGCTGCCGGCGGGATTGCGCGTGCTCTTTGCGAAACGATCCGGAAAAATTTGATAAAAAATTGCGTCCTGGACCCAGTCGGGAATAGACATCGAAAAAACCTCACAGAAGATTAACGCAAGCCAGGCTGCCCTCTTGTCCTGCGCCGGGCAGAATTCTACTTCATTTCACGCGAGCGGGTAAAAACGCAATGGAATTTCTACGAGCCTGTACCGCTGAGCACGATCCCTCCAAATGACGGGAGGACGATCCGCTGCGCGCCCCCTCCGCTTTAAAAAATACAGGCATGACTGCGCAGTCATGCCTGTCATAGCTTATGGCTTGAAATCTATCGAATGGCTTCTTCTGTGGCAGCGTCAAAGATGTGGAAGTTATCCATGTCGAACGCAACTTCAGCCTGTTGTCCGACGCGCAGCTGCGAGCGCGGATCGACGCGTGCGACAAACGTGTTCTTCCCGCTGACCATGTAGAGGAAGATTTCATTACCCATCAACTCGGTCAAATCCACTTTGACAGCAACCTTGTCCGTATCAATGTTTGTGGGGACGAAGTCCACGTCATGGATATTTTCGGGGCGCAGGCCAAAGATAATGTCTTTGCCCGCCAGGTTCTCATACGGCTTGACTTTCTTGGGCGGGATCGCGACGACAAAATCGCCGGTGTCCACCAGCAGTTTGCCGTTATCCCTGCGCAGCTTGCCGGGGAAGAAGTTCATGGCGGGCGTGCCGATGAAACCAGCCACAAAGAGATTGTTGGGGTGATCGTACAGATTTTGCGGCGTATCCAGCTGCTGCAGAAGGCCCTTGTTGATGACCGCGATGCGGGTTGCCATCGTCATGGCTTCCATCTGGTCGTGGGTCACGTAGATGAACGTGGTTTGCAGGCGCTGGTGCAGTTTGCTGATTTCGGCGCGCATGGCGATGCGCAATTTGGCATCCAGGTTGGAGAGCGGCTCATCGAACAGGAAGACCTTCGGTTCGCGTACGATCGCGCGCCCGACCGCCACACGCTGACGCTGACCGCCGGAAAGCTGGCGCGGCTTGCGTTCGAGCAGATCCTGAATACCAAGAATGTCAGCCGCTTCTCCCACGCGGCGTTTGATCTCGTCCTTCGGCACTTTGCGGAGCTTCAAGCCGAACGCCATATTGTCATACACAGAGAGATGGGGGTAGAGGGCGTACGATTGAAAGACCATGGCAATGTCACGATCTTTCGGGGCGATATCGTTTACGACACGCTCGCCAATCTTGATGGTCCCTTCCGTGATTTCTTCCAAGCCAGCCAGACACCGCAGGGCGGTCGTCTTACCGCAGCCGGAAGGACCAACGAGCACCAGGAATTCTTTGTCAGCAACATCGATGTTCAAGTCGTTGACTGCGATGACGTCGCCAAACTTTTTGACGACATTTTCAAATGATACTCTTGCCATGATACTTTCCTCCGTTTCGTGGGAATATAGTGGTCAAATTATACTCCTACTCTGCCGCAAGCCATAGGAAAACTGACACTCTTTTCATGGGACGAACATCCGCCTCACGCGCAGCCGGCAATGGCGACCGTTTTCAGCGCATTTCCTCCGTTGGGGGAGTCTAATCCGTCTCTGCGGTCGCCTCGATCGATGCGCGGGTGCGGTTCACGAGCCACACGCCAAACAGGACGATGGCTCCGCCAATCAGGGAAGCGAGCGTGATCGCCTCGCCCAAAATAAAGAATGCAACCACCACAGAGACGGGCGGTTCAATGTAAAGGAAGGCTCCCGTCTGCGCAGCAGGCAGTGCTTGGAGCGCATCGTACCAGGCGATATATGCCAGGCCGGAGCAAAAGATCCCCAGGAAGGCAATCCCCAGCCAGCCATCGAACGTCAGGTTGGGGATCTCTAAAAAGCCTCTGGTCGGGAGGAATATTAAGGATGTGAACAGCCAGCCAAGCATCATCACATAGAACATCATCAGGCTGGCTGGATGCGCTTTCAATCCGCGCCGCGAGAGCGCCGAGAAGACCGCCCAGTTCACGGAACTGACCAGGATCAGCTTATCTCCGGGTGCGCCGAATTTTTCGATCGAAATCGAGCCAAAATCTCCTTTCGACACCACGACCAGCACGCCGCAGAAGGCGAGCAGGATCCCCAGGGTTCTTATCCAATCGAGCGGTTCTTTCAAAAGAACCCAACCGAGCAATGCAATAAAGATCGGCGACGTGGCTACGATCCACGCGGAGGTGCCTGCCTCGGAGGTCACCAATGCATTCGACTGCAGCCATTGATGGAATGTGATTCCAAGAAAGCCAAGCAGGGCAAAATAGATCCATTCCTTTTTGTCCGGGAGCGCAAATTGTTTACGTACGATGACGGCGACCCCGAGAACCGCCACGCCCATGAGGAATCTCAGCCAGACAAGGGTGGTGGGCGAAAGATCCTGCAATGCGACTTTGGATGCAACAAACGACGCTCCCCAAACGGTCACAGCGAACAGTGCCTCGATGTAGGTGAACAGTTTCGAATTGGCCACGATGATTCCTCGAAGAAAAGATTGGGCAATTATAAGGCTTTCAAATCAGGCTCCAGCCTCCATCAATCGCCGCTCTGCCAAGCCAGTGGAGGGTGAATGATGGCATGAGTAGTACCTATGGTTTTGACTTGTTTCAGCATTTGTCGTAAACTTTTGTTGGATCTTATCGGTACCAAGAGAGGAGAGTTCCCAATGGAACAGGCGGATTATCAGTACGCACAGGTGAAACTGGCGCAGCTCAAAGCGGATTATCAGGTGGATGTCCTCGCGGATTGGGGCCCCGACAGCCCGGATCCCAATGGATGGAAGCCCGGCACCTGGACAAAAGCCGAGCTGGATCGATTGCATAATGCCATCGCTCTCATGGCAGAGGTTATGGGCGGCAGCGGGAGGTTTGCTCAGAATCTGTGCGGTGTGACCGTCCGGAAAGCAGACATCGGCGGTCATCCTTACAATGGGAAGCTTTCATCCCTTGGGCAATAAGTCTTCAATTCATGATCTATCCCAAGGAATTGGACTGTTCTATTGGATTGGTGAAATACATCCCTGTATCCCAGCTGCCATCTGCCACAGCATACTCCGCATCCGCCAGGTGGACTGGGTAACGTCAAGACGTCCGGGGAGGGCGACTGATGAAGAGACATAAAATTCTGTACATGATCATTGTGTTGCTTCTGATGGCATGTGGAGTTATTCAGCCCACCTTGCCATCCGAACCCATATCAACGTTAGGGCCGGAGCCGACGCCATCCCACACACCGGCGCCAGAGACAGAAGAGGTTGAGACAGTATCTCCAGAAGCTGCCATAGATCTGGCATTGAGCGGTGTATCCGGTAATGGCGCCTGGTCGCCGTTTACTCATACCATCAATGGCGTCGAGATGGCATTGGTTCCGGCAGGTTGCTTCCAGATGGGCAGTGAGGACGGTGAGATTGGCGAGAAGCCGGTCCACGAGATCTGTTTTGATGCTCCCTTCTGGATTGATGTGTATGAAGTTACCAATATCGGGTTTATCGAATTCCTGAACGATCAGGGGAATCAGTCGGAAGGTGGAGCAAAATGGCTGAATGTTTTTTCGAGAAGTGAAACGCGCCTCCGTCTGAAAGGCAATTCCTGGATGGTCGATGATCGTGATGAACAACATCCGGTCATGGAAGTAACGTGGTATGGTGCTGTCGCTTACTGTCAATGGAAGGGCGGGCGCTTGCCCACCGAGGCTGAATGGGAATATGCCGCACGGGGGCCTGATGGTCTTCGGTATCCCTGGGGAGATGTACTCAGAGAGTACATGGCGGTGAGCCGTCAGAATAAATGTGGTCAGACCTGTGCGGTGGGCATATTTCCGGAGGGGATGTCGTGGGTTGGCGGACTTGACATGAGCGGCAATGTCTCGGAATGGGTGAACGACTGGTATTCAGAGGATTACTATGCCGGTTCGCCAGCAGTAAATCCACAGGGACCAGACAGTGGTGAACGTCGTGTAATACGCGGCGGATCGTGGGATACACTCCATGTTGAGCGTTTGACCACCACTCACCGGAACTGGGCTCGTCCCGAATACTCAAGTGAAACTCTTGGTTTTCGTTGTGTTCATTCCTACAGCGGGAGCGAACTGGACAAATAACCAGATTGCTTTTGTGATACCGGCTTATGTGCGGCACAGTGCAGCGGCTTCCTGACTCCACCGCACACCGGGACTCTTCATACTGCCCGATGGTTGATGCATTCCGTCGGAACCGGCCGTCGCTTGGGACTTCCGAGTATAATTCTCCCCGGAGGTTACGCTTTCATGGAAATTACGTGGTACGGACATTCCTGTTTTCGTCTCACCGAGCGCAGTTATGCGACCGTGGTGACGGATCCATTCGATAACAAATCTGTTGGGTACGACGCCCTCAAGCTCCGTTCGGATATCGTCACGGTCAGCCACGAGGCGCCCGGGCACAACAACACGGACGCGGTCAAAGGCACCTCCCATGTCATCGACGGGGCTGGCGAATTCGAAATCGGCGGGGTATTCATCACCGGCGTCCAGACGGACGGCGGCGGGTCGGGCAAGAAAAAGGGGAAGGACAAAGCTGCGCGCAACACGATCTACGTGTTCGATTACGACGGGATCACCGTCGCACACCTGGGCGATCTCAAGGAAGTTCCCACCCAGTCCGAGATCGAGGCGCTGGGCACGCTCAACGTGGCGCTGGTCCCAGTCGGGGGCGGGGGCGCGCTGAACGCCGCCAAAGCCGCGGAGATCATCAGCGTGATCGAGCCGAACCTGGTTATCCCGATGCACTATGCCACACCGGCCGCCAAAGTCTCGCTCGACTCGCTGAACAAGTTCCTCAAGGAGATGGGCCTCTCGAAGCCCGCCTCCCAACCGTCCCTGAAAGTGACCCGCAGCGGTCTCCCCGACGAAACCAAAGTCGTTGTGCTGGATTATCAAAAGAGTTGAATGGAGAATTATTTACCACAGAGCGCACAAAGTGCACACATCGTCCCGATGCTCTTTCGGGAGAGATTTTTTAAAGGTCTTTCTCTGTGTTCTCCGTGATCTCTGTGGTAAAACGGATCAAGGTTAATTAGATGGCTGTAAAAGTTTTAATGACATGGGACATCGCCAGTGAACGCGATCAGGAATATTTCGAGTTCATCATCGGCGAATTCATCCCCGGCGTGCAGAAGCTGGGCTTGCAGCCCGCGGAGGCGTGGGCGACGATCTACGGCTCGTACCCGCAGATCCAGGTGGGGCTGGTTGCCAATGATCTCTCGCAAGTCCGCCAGGTCCTCGATTCCAGCGACTGGACGGCTTTGCAGGATAAGCTGTTCGATTACGTCAAGAATTTTTCGTACAAGGTCGTTCCTGCACGAGGTGGATTTCAATTCTAGACCAGGCACGGAGCGAAGGCTCCGTGTTTTTTTGTTTGGACTCCTTTTCTCCATGACCGGATAACATGGAACGTCTCTCTTCCCGGCTGTTAGCCTGGTACCGTACCCACAAGCGGACTCCCCCCTGGCGCGGACATGCTTCGCGATCTGCCTATGCCGTCTGGGTGTCCGAGATCATGCTGCAGCAGACGCGCGTGGAGACGGTCATCCCCTATTTCGAAAAATGGATGCGCTTGTTCCCCGGTATCGAGGCGCTGGCAAACGCCTCGGAGCAGCAGGTGCTGAATGCCTGGGAGGGACTTGGCTACTACAGCCGCGCCCGCAATTTACACAAAGCCGCCAGGATCGTCGCAGAACAATACGACGGAGAACTTCCGCGTGACCTGGATCAGCTGCGCAGACTGCCGGGCATCGGGCGCTATACCCTCGGCGCGATTGCCTCGATCGCCTTTGGCATGGATGTCTCCACGCTGGATGGAAATATCAAACGGGTCTACGCGCGCCTCTTCGATGTGAGCGAGCCGGTCGATTCACCCGAGGGCGAAAGGATCCTATGGCGGCTGGCTGACGAACACCTGCCCAAAGGCCGCGCGGGCGATTACAACCAGGCGCTCATGGACCTGGGCGCGACGGTCTGCGTGCCGAAGAATCCGCGCTGCCTGGTCTGCCCGGTGATGGAACTTTGTCAGGCGCGCCGGAAAGGGGTGCAGGATCAGCGCCCGGTGAAGAGCCCGAAGAAGGATGTGCCGCATTACGTCCATGCGGCAGGCGTGATCGTAAGGCGGATTGGCAAGCCGCCCCACAAAGAAGTTCTGCTGGCACAGCGCCCGTCGCAGGGATTGCTCGGCGGGATGTGGGAATTCCCGAACGGACGCGTCAGCGGCAACCCGGCGCGGGAGTTGGTGAAGGCTTTGAAAAGGGGATACAACCTCAGGCTGAGGGTGATCCGTACACAGCGCGCTTCGTCTGCGCCTGCGGCTCCGCTCAGCGCGATAGGTGTTGTCCAGCACGGATATTCTCACTTCAGCGTCACCACCCATGTGTTTCGCTGCGAGCTGCTCTCCCTGCCCAAAGAGACCAACCTGAAGTGGGTCCCGTTGAAGGACCTGGATGCCTATCCGATGGGGAAGATCGACCGTCAGATCGCAAAGATGATCACGAAATAAGCCCGACCATTTATGGTCGGGCGGTTGTGTTAGAAAACGTGGCACGGGATGCCATCCCGCGCCACTTGAATCTATGCCTTGCTCAAGGTTACCAGGACCATCGGTCTGCGCTTGGTCTCTTCATAAAGATAGGATTTGACCGCGTTGACGATATCCTTTTCATTATCCCAGCCGCCGCCATTGACCACTTGCATGATGCGCTGGCGGACTTCGGGGATCATCTCCTCGGCGTCTTCCGGCGAGACGAAGCCGCGCGTGATGATTTCGGGATCGTGCAGCAAGCGTCCATTTAACTTATCCACGCTGACGTCGATCAGGAAGATGCCGTTGCGGGCCAGCTTGCCGCGCTCACGCATGATGTCGTAATCCACGTCACCAATCGACTGCCCGTCCACAAAGACGTAGCCGCCGGGGATGCGCTCACCGAGCCTGACCTTGCCGCCCGAAAGTTCGACAATCTGCCCATTCTCGACGACGATCACATTCTCTTCGGGAATGCCGACCTCGGTTGCGAGCCCGGCATGTCGCTTCAACTGGCGCAGTTCACCATGGATCGGCAGGAAGTGCTTTGGCTTGACGATGTTGATCAACAGCTTTTGCTCTTCCTGGCTGGCGTGACCGGACACATGTACGGGCGCCAGCGCGTCGTAGATCACGGTTGCGCCGCGCCGCAGCAGACGATTGATCGTCTTGCTGATGCTCTCCTCGTTGCCCGGAATCGGATGGGAAGACAAAACTACCGTGTCATTCGGCTTCAGGTCGAACTGGCGGTTGGTCCCGGCGGACAGGCGTCCCACGATGGAGGAGGGTTCGCCCTGCGAGCCGGTACACATCAGCACGACCTTGTGATCCTGCATCTGCAGCGCCTGCTCGAGCGGCACGATGACATCGTCGGGGATGTTCAGATAGCCAAGCTTGCGGGCGATCTTGACGTTGTCGACCATGCTGGTGCCTGCCAGCGCCATTTTGCGCTTGTGCTTCATCGCGGTCTCTCCGACCTGCTGGATGCGCGAGATCAACGAGGCGAAGGTTGCCACGATGACGCGGCCCGGCGCCTCGCCAAAGACTTTGTCGAGCGCGGGCCCGATCACCATCTCGGAGGGAGTCCAGCCGGGGCGTTCGGCGTTGGTCGAATCGGACAGCAGCAGGTCCACGCCGCGCTTCGAGAACTCTGCCAGCTTGGCGTAGTCGGTGGGCCAGCCATCCACCGGTGTGTGATCGAACTTGAAATCGCTCATGTGAACGACAAGCCCGGCCGGTGTTGTAATCCCCAGGCCGACCGAATCAGGGATAGAATGACAAATGTGGAAAAACTCCACTTTGAAAGGTCCGATTTCCACTGAACTGCCAGCCTCCACGGTGTGGAGAGCAGCCTTGCCGGCAGTGACGTTGTTGCGCGCCAATTTCACTTCGATCAAGCCGCGCGTCAGGAGGGTGGCGTAGACCGGTGCGGAGATGTCGCTCAACACATGGCGGATGGCGCCAATGTGGTCTTCATGTCCATGTGTAATGACGATCCCCACAACCTTGTCAGCCTTCTGCCGCAAATAGTCATAATCGGGAATGATGTAATCGATCCCGAGCATATCGTTACGGGGGAACATAATACCTGCGTCCACAACCATGATCTGGTTGTTGAACTCATAGGCAGTCATGTTCTTGCCCACTTCCCCAAGTCCGCCCAGGGGAATGATCTTCAATTTTCCGTGCTTACTCATACTACTATGTTTATCCTCGCTAATTTAAAAAATATATTTATCCGCCAATGGCGGTTAAGGTCGAAATTAAAAGCCCTCGCTGACTTGCTCGCGAGGGTTGCCACGTACCGAAGCGATTGTTTCCAACAAACTGCCCAATTGGGCAGACAAAGTCAACTTCAACTCCCGATAGTATAGCAGGCCCCGAGCGATTTGTAAAGCCGATGTCTTGTGGTGAGTATGGTCTTCTCACTTTTTCCTTTTTCACTTCTGTCGTTCCATCAGCAGGTTAAACTCAATCTGCTTCTCCCGGATCTGCTTCGCGATTGTCTGCTTTTTCTTTTCATCGCGCGCCGCTTCCAGCGCCTGCTTCAGTTCGGCGATTTCCTTGAGCAGGTCCACTTCGCGTGAGGTCATGCCCGCATTCTTCAGGACCGAATTGGCAATACGGACTTCTTCGGGCGTCTCGAAGTACTGGGTCAGGTCGATCGGTTTGCCCTGGCCGGGCAGGCTATCGAACTCGCCGCGTTCCATCGCTTCTTTAATGAGCGCTTCGACAATGCGATCGAACGACATTACTCCTCCTCCGCGGTTTCGGCTTCGCGGCTGGGATCTCCATAAGAATGCCGTTCCTCCTTTTGAAGGTTCTCCCAATTCACGCCGCGGTACGCCCTCAGGGTGAAGGCAATCTGCTCATCAAACGCAGCCGGACTGTGCGAGAAGATCAAAGGCTGGATTTCCACATGCCAGCCATCCAGCTGGGTCTGTGCCAGCAGGGCATCCCGCTCCGCCGGCGTCTCGACATAAAAGATGACGAGTCCGCCCGGCTGGCCGATGAAGTGATCGTGAAAAATTGCCAATGGCAAGGCAGGATCGCCGATAAAGGCGTTCAGGATGCGATTGGCTTCTGCCGCGGAAAGGTCCCCGGGCGCGCGGGCATACAAAAGGAAACAGCGCGGCTTTCGAATTCGTTTTGCGTGTTCATTCATAAATCACTCTCTGCCTCTGGGAATTGACGGTTCGTGGTCCCATAATCGTACATCAAAATAACGGGTTTTCTTGGTGATACAATCCTTTGCAGGAGGCACTTCGTTATGCATGCATCACGCTTACGCGCTCGCTATCGTTACATCATGGGGTTCTTTGCACGTGCCACCGCGAGTTTTATTTTCTGGGAGATCATTTTGCCGCGTCTGGGTCTGCGCGGGCTGACACGCCGGACACGTTCCGGACGCTATAAGCAGATTGCATCCAATTTTCGCGCCATGGCGATCCGGATGGGCGGCGTGATGATCAAGGTGGGGCAGTTCCTCTCCTCACGCCTGGATGTTCTGCCTGTCGAAATTACGGAGGAGCTTTCCGGGCTGCAGGATGAGGTCCCGGCTGAGGATTTCGAGGCGATTCGCAAACTTGCCGAGGCAGAATTGGGCGCCTCGCTCGAAGAAAAATTCGAGCGTTTCGAATCTGAACCTTTGGCAGCCGCCTCCCTTGGGCAGGTCCACCGCGCCCGGCTGCGGGTCGAGGCAGCCGAAGGCTTTCAGGAGGTGGTGGTCAAGATCCAGCGGCCGTTTATCGACCAGTTGATCGAGGTGGATTTTTCCGCGCTGCACCGTGTTGCCGGCTGGTTGATGCACTACAAGCCGATCAGCAAACGCGTGGACGTGCGCGCATTAACAAAGGAATTGGAGACCACCGTTTATCAGGAGATCGATTATTTGTCCGAGGGAAGGAACGCAGACACATTCCAAAAGAATTTTGCGAGCCGTAAAGGCATCCATGTGCCGCGCGTGGTCTGGAGCCGGACCACGGAACGGGTGTTGACGCTCGAAAACGTCTATGCCATCAAGATCACGGACTACGATGCGATCACTGCCGCAGGGATCGACCGCGCCGAGGTTGCAAAAGTCCTGCTCGATATCTACCTGAAACAGATCTTTGAAGATGGTTTCTTCCATGCCGATCCGCACCCGGGCAACCTGTTCGTTACACCGCGGCCCGTCACCGAAGAGGACAAAGCGGGCTGGCAGTTGACATTTGTCGATTTTGGCATGGTCGGCTCCGTCCCGGAAGGCTTGCGGGACGGCTTGCGCGACATGTTGATTGGTGTTGGGACACGCGATGCCGCGAAAGTAGTTCAGTCTTACCAGACGCTCGGTGTCCTTCTCCCTGGCGCTGATTTGAAATTGCTCGAGCAGGCGGAGACGCAGCTCTTCGACCGCTTCTGGGGCATGTCCATGAGTGAGCTGCGCAACGTGGATCACCGCGAGATGGGTCAGTTTGCGATGCAATTCCGCGAGTTGATGTATGAGATGCCATTTCAGCTTCCGCACAATCTTTTGCTGCTGGGACGGACCGTTGCCATCCTTTCCGGCATGTGCACGGGGCTCGACCCGAACTTCAATTTATGGGGTCAGCTTGCGCCGTATGCCCAGAAACTGGTAAAGGAGGCGGGCGTATCCGACTGGCAATTCTGGCTGGATCAGATCGGCGAATTGGTCAAACAGTTGATCGCCCTGCCGGCGCAAACAGGCCGCGTGCTGACGCGCATGGAACGCGGCGAATTGAGTGTCAATACACCGCAGGCGAATCGCCAGATCTATCACCTGGAAAGCGCGGTCAACCGCCTGACGGGCAGTGTGGTCTTAGCGGCGTTCCTCTTCGGAGGTGTGTTTCTTTATCGTGGTGAGGATGTCCTGCTGGCGTATATATTCTGGGGGCTTTCCGGCCTGGTATTGCTATGGATGATCTTTCTCTCGCGCGGGCATGCTCCCTGGCGTTAGAAAACAGAGTGCCCTGCAATTTGCAGGGCACTCTGTACTTAATTCTCCTCTTTCTAATCCATCCGTTCGAGCGCGGCATTGATCATACTGCGCCAGGCAAGTAACATCTCTTTGCGTGCCTTCTTGCCATGTTCCCAAAATTCAGGCGGCAGAAAGGCTTTCATGCTTTCGCGCATCTCTTCACGTGCAGCACGGGCATGCTCACGAGCTTCCTCAGGGATCTTGTCTTCAAAAGGTCGGCGACGGGTCTTGTTTTCGTTCATCGGTACCTCACTTTCGCGCTGTAATTATAATCCTTTTGGAAAATCCTTGCGAAAGCGGCTTCACTCGACACCTGCTCTGCAAGGCTCGTCACGCTTAGTCTGGCCCGTCAGATACCTCAGCCAGCGAAAGTCGTGATCCCTGCCGTAGGTTTGCCGTTGATACGCCTGTAGTGAGATTACAATTGCTGTGGGACCTGAGGACCTTTTTTATTGCACAGCTGTTCTCGAAAACCGCCAATTTGAACAGGGAAATAATCATGTCGTCAAAGCTTTGTCCAAAGATCATTCTGGAAGGAACCCGGCTTACATTCAAGACCGAGGTCGCTTTTGCACTGAACGAGCATCCACGAATTGTGGGACCTCGAAGGTATCGTTATCATTCCCCTCTCATTTCTGCCGAATGGTGTGCGTTTACAAATTATCCCTGGGGACGTGGTCTCATCAATTTCGAACCACAGGAAGAAGCTTTGGCAATGGAAACATATGACACCTGGGTCAAATTATTTGAGCTGCAAAAATATTATTCCTGGATTGTTGATCGATTCCACATCTCGACACGCATGTATCAATTAATGAACAATGCTCGAGATTATGATTTTCGCTGGCTGGAACAGCGGTTACTGCCCCTTGGCTTTCGGCTGATCTTCCTGAAGAGGACGCCTGAGTCCTTTGCTGCTGCACGCGAGGAGCGCCTGAAAGTCTCAGGCAATCCTGCTCAGTATGATGACTTGGATCGATTCATCGAAGAACAAGAATTGTTCAAACATCTTGTTTCTGAATCTTCTTTGCCTAAACTCGAACTGGATGTTTCTGATAATGACATTTCCAGGGCAGTAGAGAATGTCGCTGACTGGATGGAACAAACGGGGGCACTTTACATGAGCTAAAATTTCACGCTTGGGGGCATCGGCAAATTCTTGCGTAACGGCTTCCTCCACCTGGGGGTGATGTTCACGAACCCTCGCCGCGAAGGGACGTCGAACCAAAGTTCTTTTTCCGCCTCTTCCCCTATCCCCCTTGTCCTGGCTCCGTGCTTGAAAAATTCAACTTGTCCGACACCCTCGACGAACCAGACGTCCGGTATTTCAACTCCCAGGTCAATAGGCTCGCCTCATAGGTTTTCCGTGTCCGGGAGTCTCTCCGGACTTCCGCCTGATCGTTGACCTCACCTGGGAAGCTGCTGGCTGGGACAACTTTGATGATCCCCATGGCGGTACCGTTGATGAACACGATCGTTCCCGGCTCGAAGACGGGATCGGTTTCATCCGGCCTGCATCCAAACGGTTTTGAAGAACTCTCTTGCATAGGGTCGTCTCTGAGGTCCTCTTTGAGGATAGTTTACAAAATGCAACGACCATTGTATTGCATGTTTTTTCGCAATCCCCTTTCCTTTCAAAGGTGATTGGCAAAACAGTTTTCAATTGTGATATGAAACGCAGGGGCGAAATATGGATCGCTCAAACCAGCCATTGAATTCGGATGCTAAGTTTTCATTGTCGTATTTGGGGGAGGTGTCATGGAGTGACGGAGGGGGCTCAGGGTTGGTTGAACAGATCCATTGCAGGCAGGGCACGCTGATCGAAATCGAACAGCGCCTGGTTTTCCCAATTATTGGGAGACGTTGGATCAGACGGATCCCAGCCGTTGCCAGGCACGCCTGTCCAGGTAGCCTCCCACCACATCACGCCCAGGCCGCGTCGATTGGGGACGAGGCGGACGATATCCATGATGTCCCCCAGCATGCGCCTCTGTCCTTCGGGCGAGAAGGGATAGCCGGGATATTCTTCGATGGGGATGAGGTCCCCTTTGTTCTCCGGCTTGCCTGGCGCAAAGGGATAGGCGGTTTCGACAATGATAAGGTCCTTGTTATAGCGCACGGCGATGTCATTCAAGTTGCTCTGTAAATCGGCAAGTGTCCCATGCCAGTAGGAATAGTAGGAGAGTCCAATCAGGTCAAAGGGCACTGCGCGTTCGATAATGCTGTCGAACCACCCGTGATACATCTCGTTCCTGCAGCCATTATCCAATTGCAGCATGACCCGCGTCTCCGGGGAACAATCCCTGGCGGCGCGATGTCCCTCCTTGAGCAGGGCAGCCAGGTTATCGAAACTCTTGTCGTTTTTCCCGTCTGGCCACAACATCCCATTTGTGATCTCGTTGCCGATCTGGACCATGTCGGGTGGCGTGCCTTGTTCTTTCAAAGCATTGCACACATCATAGGTGTGATCGTACACGACTTGCTTGAGCCCATCGAAATCCAGGTCCTGCCACGCGGCGGGTTTGGGCTGTTTGCCGGGGTCCGCCCAGCTGTCGGCGTAATGAAAATCGACGAGCAGCCTGATCTCCCTCTGCTTGAGCCGTTTTGCCATCTCCAGTATTTGAGACTTGCCATGATAGCCATCGGGTGAATTCACCCAGACGCGGATGCGCGCGTAGTTCAAGCCGTGATCACATAGGATCTCGAGCGCATCTGCCTGCCTGCCATCTTCATAGGCATAGACCCCGCCCTTGTCTTCCGATTTTTTCAGGCTCGAAATATCCGCGCCTCTCACGCTTAGCATGCTGTAATCTTCCTTCTTTCCTCTTTCCTTTCTAAAACTCCGTGATCCGCTTCATCCGGTCCAGGTACTTCTCGCGAAACTGAGCGTTCAAACGCTGGACCTCCTTTTCGTTGCCGACGAACGAACAGCGCAGACAGTAATATTCATCCTTGTTTTTATCGTAGAGCATGTCCATGTCGATCTCGCGCATCAGGCAGCGCGGACAGCGGTAGTTCAACTTGCCTTTGCGACCTTGAGCCATGTGTGCAGCTCTCCTTTCACTTTGACGGTTTTTCGGATGCCAAGGGTGTACATGGGTGAGAAGGAAAACCCTTCGCGGAAATATCCAACCGCTGCTGTGTCTGCCCGCATGGAGAGGCGTGTGTCCACTTGAGGGATGGTTGCTTCCACACATTGCACGTTTTCCATTTCGGACTCGCGGCACTGATAGGCGTACTCGATCGATTCGGCTTTGTCCCCGCCGGTCAGGCTCAATTGGATACCCGTCAGATCTTCGGGATATTCGGTGGTGCCGTAACAGGCGGTGATGTACTCGTCGATGGAAAGCTCCGCCTCGGGGTCGGAGGAGTCGATGATCCTGCGGATGATCTCCACCTCACCGCTGCCTTCCGTCAAACGGAAGATGCTCTGCACCTGCACCTCGAATCCGTTGAACTCGATCGTGACCGGGTCGAGCGTGACGACGCGCGTGTCGCCCTCCTCCGAGAAGGATGCCAGCGTGCGGCAGGTACACAGATCCACCTGCTCGCCCTCGTGACCGATCTTGCAGCTCTTGACTGCGCCTTCCCCGGCGTAGTGGGTGAAGAAGCCCGCCCGGTAAAGCGACTGCACCAGGAAAGGATACGAGGCGTCCTGATTGGCTTTCGTGCCTACGCCGCACGGACGGACCAGCTTGGCGGCGTAGGGACGCAGATCCACCATCGCGCCGCCCTGGTTCAGGTCGAGGCAGAAGCGCATGAACGGATCGGCGTACCAGAACATCTGGCGCTGTGAGCCGTAGAGGATGTCCTTCCAGAGCGTGCATTCGGGACGCGTGTACGGACGGTCCCTGCGATAGACGTCGGCGAACTCGCTCATGGTCAGGTCCTGGAGCTCGCCGCGTTTTTTGAGTTCGCCGTAGTACGCCATGCCGTCCCTGTAGCTCTTGAGCAGGAAATCGTAGTCCGCTTCCCAGCGCCCGCTCTTGCTCATCCAGCCGGGACCGACGAACATCATGTTATAGGAGTAGCCGCGATTGTATTTCGTCATCGAGCGGTATTGGTCGACGATGTTCTTGAAGTAGGGGATCTCACGTCCTTCGTAAACCATGCCGCGCAGGATGTTCTGCGGATGCGTGCCGTAGTACGAGCCGGGTCCGTCGAACACCGCCATCAGGTCGCGCGAGAGGTGCGGGATGGCGACGATGCCGATGTCATCATCTTCATCCGAGGCGATGCAGTGGATATTGCGCTTCGACGGGATCCAGGGATTCCAGGGACCGCCGTCCATGAGGGTGTACCAGGAGTTGTTGGCGTTCCAATAGGCTTTTGGACCTTCCTCCCAACAGGTTGCCACCGCTGCCCTGACCAGCGGATATTTTTCCTTGATGTAGTTGACCAGCTCGGCGTCCATGTAATAAGAACCGGTGGAGGTGGGATAAAAGCCAAAGACCTCATGGAACTTGCCGAAGACTTCGTCCACGATCTTCCGCTTATCGTCCAGCGAGAACAGCCAGATGGCGAGTTCCTTCGATTTGAACTTTTCACGAAATTCCTTGCACTGGATTCCCAGGAAGGTACAGCCGATCTCATCTCCGAATTGTTCGTGATGCTCTTTTGCAATCTCCACTGCCTCCGCGTTGAACAGGCTGGCGTAGGTCATCTGGATGGTGGTACGCAGCCCGTTCTCATGCGCGACCTGCTGCTGGGTGCGGAAGATGTCGAGCGATTCCTGCAGGACGGTGTCCCGCGTCAGATCCTCGCCCCTGCCCTGTTCCGCCTCCTTTTGAATGTATTCCGGCACCATCTCGGGCCGATGGATGATGTTGAGATAGAAGTTGCTCATAGCCTTAAGACATGTGAGGTTTTTTTCTATGGATTTAAGTATTCTGCCAGCGCCGGCAGGGCTTTGCCGTCGAAGTCGAACAGCGCCTGATTTTCCCAGGCGTTCCCGGTGGCGGGGTCGGTGTTGTCCCAGCCATTCCCCTCCACCGCCGTCCAGGTCGCGTCCCAGTAAAACACACCGAGACCGCGGCCACCGTCCACTCCCCGAACAATGGACATGACATTTCTCAACATGTCACGCTGGCCCTCGGGCGTCAAAGGGTAGTGCTGGACTGCCAGGTCCTGGTCGACAATATTGGGATAGTTATCGTTGTCCCGGTCTGTAAATGCATAGGCAGTTTCAACCAGGATGACGTCTTTGTCATACCGGGCGGAAATATCATTCAGGTTGTACTGCAGCTCCCCCAGGCTCCCGTGCCAGTAAGCGTAGTAGGAAATGCCAATCACATCGAAGGGAACATCTCTGCGCGTAATGTTGTCGAACCACCAGCGCGCCAGGTCATTATCGCCTCCCTCGGCGATGTGCAGCATCACCTGTGTTTCCGGTGAGCAAGCCTTGACCGCGTTATATCCTGCGATGAGGAGCTGTGCCAGGTTATCCCAGTTCGGCGGGTCGTAGGTGTGCCCGTCGGGCCAGAGCATCCCGGCGTTGATTTCGTTGCCCACCTGAACCATGTCCGGTGGCGTGCCCTGAGCGGCGAGGCTATTGCACACGTCAAAGGTGTGATCGTATACGGCTTGTTCGAGTTGCTCGAAATCGTACTCTTCCCAGGCTGCCGGTTTGATCTGCTTGCCCGGGTCCGCCCAATTATCCGAGTAATGAAGGTCCACCAGCAATTTAATGCCCAACTTCTTCAGCCGGAGAGCCATCTCCAAAATTTCTGCTTTATCATGGTAACCGTCGGCGGGATCCAGCCAGACGTGCAGACGAGCGTAATTGAGTCCGTTGTCCTTCAGGATTTGCAAGGCATCCATCTCTTCACCGCTGGCGTCTTTGTAGATTCCGCCCAGGTCTTCAGACTTCTTCAGACTCGAGATGTCTGCCCCGAGGATCGAGAGCGCTGCCTGCCCGGGCACCAGTTCGATGTCATCGAAGCTTGCCCAGGTATCCGGGTCCCCATCGGAGTACAGGCGGATCGTGCACTGTCCGTTGGTAGCTTGATTTGAAACCGAGAGATGAAGCCAGCGATATCCGGGCGTAGTGGGCGGGATGTGGACACGCTTCTCTGCGCTGCCGCACTGGAGAGCCAGGTAGATCGCATTCTGCCCTCCGCTCGAGCGGACCCAGCCGCGCAGCGTGTACCATCCATTTGCCAGCCCCGATACGCTTTGCGAGGTCTCGACCTGATACGCCTCCGCTGCCGCGTGGGTCAGGCGCAAATCCCCGGAATGGGCCCTCTCATCGAGTTTGACGGCTTCCACGGCCCCGGTATGGGTCCAGTCGGCCGGCGTTTCGCCCGGCTCCCCGTCTTCGAATCCGGGATTCGCCAGGCGGACAGGTTCTGCTTCTGGAGCAGCCAGCGTACGAGTGGGTTCTATCGCTGGCGTGTTCGTCTCCTGGGGCGCTGCCGTGGGACTCCCCGCGCCGCACCCGGTAAGAAGGATGGATACCAGCAACAGACCGACAAGTGCGGTCGGGAAATGTTTTCCGATCATCAGCATGACCTTCTAGCGCGGTGCTGTTACCCTTTCACCGCACCCTGGGTCAGGCCTCCCACGATCTGGTCCTGGAGGGCGAGATAAATGATCATGATCGGCAGTGCGCCCAGCAACGCGCCGGCTGCAAATACCCCCCAGCGCTGCGTGAATTGTGCCCCGGCGAAGATCTGCAGCCCTACCATCAGGGTATACATCTCGTTGCTCCTGAGCAGCACCCGCGCCAGGACGAACTCGCCGTACGTGCCGATATAGTTGATGATCGCGACGACGATCAGAATCGGGCGCAATAAGGGCAGGATCAGCCGGGTGAAGATCTGCCAGTCGGAAGCGCCTTCCACCATGGCTGCCTCGTCGATCTCCCGTGGAATCGTGTCGAGATAACCCTTCATCAGCCAGATGTTGATGCCCATCGCGCCGCCCAGGTAGACCAAGATCAGGCTGGTGTGGTTATCCAGGTCCAGGAAGGGAATCACATCGCCCATCTGAGAGATCATCAGGAAAGTAGCGACCAGAGCCAGCAGGCTGGGGAACACCTGGATAAGCAGGATGCCTTTGAGCATTGTCTGGCGGCCGCGAAAACGAAAGCGCGAGAACGCGTACGCGGCAATCGTGGTGATTGCGAGGGAAAGCAGGGAAGTGATGATCGATATTTTGAGTGAATTTCCGAACCAGACCCAAAATGGGAACTGGCCCGAGGTCAGCAGCGTACGATAATTTCCAAATCCGGGATTGTCGGGGATCAGTTTTTGGGTCGCCAGGGACCCGGTTGGATTGAGGGAGGCGGAGATCATCCAAAGGACAGGGAAGATCGAGAAGATGATCAGGATCACCGCAACGATCAGACGCCAGGCAACGCTGAACCTGCGCTGTACCTTGGATGAAGTGCGAAGGCGTTGAATTGTGCTGATACTAGACATTTTCACTGACCTCCTCCCACATGCGGGTATAGCGGAACTGGAAGAGAGTAATGGCGCCGACGATAAAGAAGATGATGATGGTGATGGCTGAGGCAAAGCCGTAGTTCACCCCGCGATTGCCAGCGAAGGCGAGGTTATACACGTAGCTGATCAGGATATCCGTATGCCCGGCCGGGGTGGGTGTACCCGCCATAGGAGGGCCACCCGCATTGAATAGAAAGATCAAATTGAAGTTATTAAAGTTAAAGGTAAACGAGGCGACCAGCAGCGGTCCGACCGCGACGAGCAGCAGGGGCAATGTAATCCTCCAAAACTGCTGCCAGGGACTGGCCCCATCCACTTGAGCTGCGGCGTAGATATCTTCGGGGATGGATTGCAGCGCCCCGCTGGTGATCAGCATGAAGTATGGATAGCTCAGCCAGAGGTTAACCAGCAGGATAGCCACTTTTGCCCAGTTGCCATCCGTAAACCAGGGGGGCGCCCAGCCAAACAATCCTTCGAGGATCCGGTCGATCACCCCAAGCTCTGGATTGAGCATCCCGCGCCAGATCAGAATGGTGATCAGCGCAGGGACCGTGTAGGGAATGATCAATAAGGAACGGATCAGCTTTTTGAAAGGGAAATTTGGATCGTTGAACAGGATGGCAATTGCCAGCCCCAAAGAAAAATTCAACAGCAAACTGAAGAAAGCGAAACCAAAGTTCCAGCCAATAATTCGGACCAGGGGTCCGCGCAGGGCGGGGCTGATGAAAAATTCCTTGAAATTAGCCCATTGAACGTTCTCGACAAAACCCGGTCGAAGCTGCTGCCCACCGGAAGAAGTAAAGATACCTCGCAGGTTCTTGTATACGACGCCGGTCTGCTGATTGATCATCGCATCCTGTTCGGGATCGTAAATATAGAGCGGCAGCAGTTCCCCGGCCTCCCTGGGCGAACGGATTTGGACGGTTTTTCCTTCCTCGCCAAACTGGATGCTTGTCAGGTCTTTGTTTGTAGCAGCCTGGAACGCATTCAATCTTTGATAGCCCTCGATTGTTTCAGGGATCCCGTTGTCGTCCAGCACCCCGACGCCCGCCTCACCGGGCTGTGGTTGGGAGAGCGGTTCATCTGGTAATGCCAGATATCCATTCCCATCCGTATCCAGAAGCCAGAGCGCATAATCACCCTCCGGAGACTTAAAAGCCGTCCAGGTGTATGATTTACCGGTCTCTGGCAAATAAGTCAGGTCCAGGATCTGATCGACAGCCTGCTGCTTGGTGATTAGGTGTCCCTCTCCATAGTTCGTAAATGCCACCCAGACGGTAAAGATGATCGGGTAGATGGTAAACAGGGTCATTAGAACCAACCCGATGACCATCCAGCGGAGCGGATATGCTTCTTTCCGTAACAGCACAATATTTACGAAAATTCCAAGAATGGTAATGACGGCTGCCAGCGGAAAGTAGCCCAGTGGTATCAACTTGCTGAGGAACCAGATTACAAAGGTATCTACGAGAATCAGAATCGCAAATCCCACGAGCCGAGGCAAAACCGGACTGGGAGAGGGATCCTTTTTTTTGCGATTGTTCAAAGAAGCAGTGACCGCCATGGTTCACCTCTGTGTGACAATTCAAGAGTTTCGGGAGTGGCCAAAAGCATGGGTTGAGGATTTCCTCACCACGGAGAACACGGGGTCCACAGAGATTTTGGGTTTTCTCCGTGTTCCACCTGCGCTTGCACGATTTGCCACGCATTGCCAAGCAATTCGAAATCGAGGTGCAAGTGTCAGTGCGCTCCCCCGGTACCTGCGCCCGGGGCAGGTGTGTGGTGGAGCTGTTCAGCAAGCCCACACAATTATCCATTCCCCAGTAGATAGGGAGGAAATGAAGGCCGGGATTTTTCCCGGCCTTCTCTTAAATTATCGGATCACTCGGTCTTGGTTTCCACCAGGTGAGTTTCTGGATTGTAGGTGAACGTCACGGTACTATCGGCAGCCAGGCTGAGGGCATAGTCGGGTCCACCCTCAGCGCCATCCGAACCGTAGTTGACAGTCCAGGCGCCATCCAGGGCGACTTTGAACTTATAATCTCCCGCCGGGATTTGAACAGTGAGGGTATAGAGCCCATCATCACCCTTCTGCATGGCGGTCGCCTCACAGGCGGGATCCCATTCGGCTCCACAGCCAACCAGATCCTGGTAGTCGCCGGGCAGGTTGACCATGCCGGCGAGGGCGCCCTTGATCAAATCACGCACCTGCTGAGCTGCATCTTTCATTGACTCCTCAGGGGTCTGAGCACCTGTCAGCGCGAGGTTGATCCCGTTGTTCCAGGCGCTCCAAACGGAACCCATCTCAGGGATGTTCGGCATGGGGATAGCATTGTCGATTTGTCCCATCGCCAGCAGGTCTGGATCGGCTGTCTTTTCCAGGACGGACTTGAACGCGGAGGGACGCAACCCGGTCTCATAGATCTTCTGCATGAACTCTTCCGTGGCGACATACTCGGTCAGGAAGGTCTGCGCCAAAAGAATGTTCTCGCTGAAGGCATTGATCATGAAGCCCTGCACGCCGAGGAATGGGGCGCCTTTGTCGGGGAAGACCGTCACCTGATAGGGAACACCGGCGGCGCGGATGCGATCCAGCGCCCAGGGACCCGCCATCAGGAACGGAATCTTGCCGGTTTCAAAGAGCTGGTGACCGGTTTCGTAATCAGCGGTGTTGGGCATAAGCCCTTCATCGACGGCGCCTTTCATCCAGGTAACCGCCTTGATCATACCTTCGCTATCCAGGCCAACATCGTCGGGATTCCAGTTGCCGTTTTCATCCTGGCCAAAGACATAGCCGCCGAAGGAGGTCTGCATTGGCAGGGAGTTGTAACCCGGGTCTCCGGCGATGGCAATCGCGTAATCGACCTTGCCTTCCGCTTTCAGGGCGCGGCCAATTTCGAGTACCTCATCCCACGTGGCGGGTGGTTCAGAGACCAGATCGGTATTATAGAAGAACCCAAGGTTCTCCGTGGCGTATGGCATGCCATAGAGCTTGCCGTCTGTATAGGTGAAAGCCTCCAAAGACAGGGGTACAAATTCGTCCTGCTTCTCTCCGAGTTCGATCGGAGCCACCAAACCACTCTCCACCATAGCTCCCAGCCAATCATGGACGCCGACAAAAATATCGGGACCCTCACCGGCTGGCGCGGCGGTAATCACGGGAGTGCGAATATCCTGGACACGACCCAGGTCCTCGACGACCAGCTCCACGTTGTATTTGGCGCGAAAGTCCTCTGCGAATTCAAGCAGGATGGGAGTGCGTGTGTCATCAGCCCAGATTTTCAAGGTAGCCTCAACAGGGGCTTCCGTCGCGGCAGGCTGGGTTGCTTCCGGCGCCTGCGTTTGCGGGGGTGCCGATGTAGTAACAGCACCGCCACAGGCGGACAACAAAAGCCCGAGTACCGTGACGAATGAGAACAGTGTGATCAACTTTTTCATGGCTCTTCTTCTCCTTTTGGATGCCAGTTTTGAAAGTGATGATGTGAATCATCACCCTGATGGATAAAGGGCACAATTGACCCAGTATCTGTTTCGATTATAGTATAGAGATCGTGTGTGGAAAAGAATTGCCTAAAAACCGGAAATTTTTGTCACTAAGCCGGATTAAATGCGTTTCGATACGGTGGCATTCACCACTGCAGTTTGAAAATCGTCGTAGGTGAGCGGGTGCAGCAGGCAATAATCCGCACCCAATTCGATTGCGCGGGCTTCTTCCACGACCGATGTACAGACAAGGATGGGTGCCTCGAGGCTGGTGAGTTCTTTTACAAAGGTCTGGTGCCTTGCAAGCAGTTCCGTGGACAGGAAAATGACAACCACAGGGTTGATATCGGCGATCTCACGGCTCGATACGCTTTCCGCGTTGACCCTAAACTGGTAGCCGCCGCGTTCTGCATACCGCTTGAGGAGATAGCCGAGCATTGTGTCGCTTCCTATCAGGAGGAGGGTGGGAGAGCTTTTGGGTGGCAAAATAGCAATTCCTGCCGTTGAATATTTCAAGCCGGGCGGACAGTTCATCGAAATGATCGAAGACTTTGGAGTAGCGATTGATGTATTGGTATTATAGAAAATTCAGGTTAGGGAGGCTAGCCAGGAAACGGGGTGTTTTTGAAAATTTACGAGATACCTCTGCATCCGGGAACAAAAAGAGCGCGCAAGCGCTCTTCCCTGGTCATTTGAAGACCCGATTGCCTGCGTTCCATACAACGCATCGAACCTGCACTGCAAGGCAACACTTAACGAGGCGGATGGGGGCAGGCCGATTAGCCCGCCTTGCGCCGGTAGACCTTCGGCGTAACCCCTGTCTCACGCAAAAATGTGCGCGCAAAGTGTGCACTGTCTGAAAAACCCACCGCTAATGCGACCTGGGTAATGGATTGGTCCGAGTTTCGCAGCAATTCGCGGGCCTGGCGGATGCGGTAGCGCCGGATATATGTGATGGGGGTGATGCCCAATTCCTGGCGGAAACAATCTGTCAGATAATCTGCGCTGATGCCAATATGGTCGGCAATCTCTTCACGCGCAAGCGGCGCGAAATAATGAGTATGGATGTAAGCCATGGCTTTGCGGATGAGTTGCTGGGTTGTTCTGTTCAGAGTGTGTTGACGAGCCAGCGCCGCCTCGATATGCCCCAGAGTCTCTTCGGCGTTAAAGAGACCCTTCCCCAGGATGGTGGCTACGCCGCGGTTGCAGCGTTCCAGATCGGCATCCGAGAGAACATGCGCGGTCAGAATGATGACCGGGATCTCGCGCGTAGATTCCCGCGCCCGCAACTCATCCAGTACGGTGAAGCCATCCATCTCCGGCATCATCAGGTCGAGCAGGATCAGATCGGGCCTTTGCTGTTCGACCAGGGCGAGTGCCTCGCGCCCATTGCACGCGGTGACCGCGCGACGGCCCGTCTGCTCGATCAAATGACTGTGCATCTCGCGGATCGCCGGGTCATCATCCACGACCAGCACGGTCTGCAGGTTCTCTTCACGCGCTCTGAGGCGTTCCAGTTCTTTTGTCAGTTGATCGATCTTAAGCGGTTTATGGAGATAATTTAATTCCAGCAGTTGCCCCTGATCCTGTTCGGAATTCAATGAGTAGGCTAATACGGGGATGTTCTCCGTGGTTGTTTGCCTTTTGAGCATACCGATAATCGCCCAACCCTCCCGGCTGGCAAGATTCTCCTCGAGGATGATGGCGGAGGGCGGCATTTGTATTATTTTCGCCAGCCATTGACTGTCCTGGTCCACACGGCAGAAGTTGATGTCGAATCCGCGTGACTTTAAATACTCGGATAGTTCACCGCAGGATTGGCTGCCTTCTGCCATGATGACAACCAGGCTTGTATTCACAGCCGGTTGAGAAGGAAATTCACCGTTTTCATCCGTTTCGGAAAGGATGGGCAGGCAAAAGGAAAATGTGGAGCCGCTCCCCAGGTCGCCCGGTGAGCGAACCTCGATCTGCCCGCTGTGTTGTTCGATCAGTTCCCTGGAAATCGCCAGGCCCAGCCCCAGACCTCCATAGCCTGATTCCACTGCGTTTCTCGAACGATAAAATTCATCGAAGATTGTGTTTTGCTCGTTCGGCGAAATTCCGATCCCTGTATCGCTGATGGCGACGGTCACTTTTTTGTCCGCGATGGACACAGCAAGATGCACCTGACCCGCATCCGTGAACTTCACGGCATTGCTGAGGAGGTTCAGCGTAATCTGTCGCAGGCGGGTGCGATCTCCCATGACCCAGGGACCGCGCGGCGGAAGTCCTGCGCTCCACACCAGGCCTTTTTCACGAGCCAGTTCCTCGCCAATTTTTGCCGCGACATGCAGGACTTCCGCCAGATCGAGCGGCTCGCGCAGGATGTGGAGCTGGCCCGCTTCGCTGCTCGCCAGATCGAGCACGTCACCGATGAGACGCGCGAGATGCTGGGCGCTGATGTTGATCTGTTCCAGATCGCGCAGGGTTGCGCCCGGGGTGCGGGTCCGGTCGTTTTCTTCCCGCAGGACCATTTCGCTCAAGCCGACGATCAGGCTCAGCGGTGTGCGTAATTCATGGCTGACCATCGAAAGGAAACGGCTTTTGAGGTGGCTGGCTTCCTCCGCCATTCGCCGGCCTTCCACAGCGTCATTGTATAGCTGGCTGGTACGCAGAGCCGCGCTCAGGTTGTGCACAATGGCGGCACATAGTTCCGGATTGGAGGCGTTGAATGCCGCAAAGCCAAACGTCTTGCCGTCCACATCCAGCGGCAGAATGGTCAGTTGGACCGGCGTATCGGCCGGATAGATTTCCGGCGTCGGAAATCGGCGTGTTTCAAATCTATGACCTTTGGTGATGTGCGGCAAGCCAGCCGTGAACAGGATCTTTGCCCGGGACGTGTGATCGTCTCCATTGGTATCGTATACCGCGACCAGGAGATTGACGATCCCCACTTTGGGAAGGTGGCGGGTAAGGATCTCCGTGCTTTCGGAGATATTCATCGCAGCCAGCAGCTCGGCTGTCATCAATCCGAGCTGGGACATCATGTCCATGTGTTCGATCATCGAACGCGTCGTCCTGCGCTGAATCTGATCGCTGATCTCGAGCTGGAGGCGGTCGATCAGGCTGGTCGTGAATGGCTGGTCTGTTTCCGGAGCCAGATGCAGCAGGGTGTGCATCTTTTGATACAGGATTGCGATCCCTGCCTGCCAGACGTGAGCATCCTCGTCCCGCGCGTCTGTCCAGGCGAGGACTCGCTTGAGCTCTCCCAGAACGGGATTTGCGTCCTGGAGTCTCAAACTCTGTAAAAAGGCATCAAGAAAATGCGTGCATTGTTCGTGCAGGTCTTCCAGCAAGCTGTTGCGTGCTTCGCCCAGCGATGCTTTTGCCATGGCATAGGCAAGGTCACTGGGTTTCAGGGCAGGCTCGACAGGATCTATGCTGGAGAACAGCAGCCCGGTCCCGGTGGACGGACATCCACAGGATTGACGGATAATGAGTCGCGGAGGAACGACCACGCGTGCTGTGCGGCTGACCCGGCTGCAGATATGATCGAGCAATGTGACAACAGACTGATAGCCCAGGGAAAATGTGGGATGGCGGATGGTCGTCAGCGAGGGGGAAAGCGATCCGGCGTCGAGAATGTCGTCGAAACCGATGACCGCCACATCGTCCGGGATGCGGCGGCCCGCTTCCTGCAGGCATTGAATGGCTCCGAGGCAGGAGATGTCATTGCTGGCGATGAGTCCCGTGAACGCTGCGCCGCTGTCCAGGATCTGCTGCATGGCTGCCCTGCCATCCTCGCGGCGATGTTCGCCAAAGGCGATCAGCCGGGGATCTTCGGGCAAGCCAGACTCCTTCAACGCGAGACGGTATGCCTGCAACCGCTCCTCGCTGTCACCCCTTTGACCCATGTGACCCGCGATGAAAGCGATCTGTTTGTGACCGTGCTGGAGCAAATGCTCGAATGCCTGACGGATGCCGAGCGTATTATCCACCGTCACCACAGGACCCGGTCCCTCAGGGGTCGTAAAAATAACAGGGAACCCTGATTCCAGCAGATCGCGGACGTATTGAGATTGTTCTTTTGTCAGCTCGTCGGGGACAATGATCAAGCCATCCGTGTTCCAGGGACCGACCGGCACGAAATTAACGTTGGGTCCGGGCACGGGCCAGAAACTGCGGTATTGAGGGTTGTTGCCCGTGGCGCTGAATCCGCAGCCCAGCAACAGATCGCACCCGTGTTTATTGGCTGCCGCGCTGATGCCCTGGATCAACGAGTGAGCATACCGGTCTATCGTTGTGCCTTGATAAACGGGCCAGGTGCAGATGAAACCGATCGTTGCTTTATGCCGTGTGGGATTACGCATGGCTTACTCGACTGCCTGCGTAATTTTATCATTTGAATGGAATCCGGGTCCGGTCACCTCTTCCGAAAGGGGTTTGGAATCGCTCTCCGTCGCCGTAATGTCCGGGAGGCTGGAATGATTTCACTCTCGACGGCTGGGGGAACCGACGCGAAAGTGCCATGCGTCGAAACTCTCCTTCCCTGCGGCATCGGTGGCGCGCGCCTGCACATCGTGCTCACCCGGCGGCAGCTCAAAGAGTTGGTGAGGCAGAACGGTCTGCCATTCACCTCCATCGACTTGATAGCTAATCGCGGCAATGCCGGAATCGCATGGCGCGTCCACAGCCTCGATGGACACCTTGCCATCGAACCAATCTTCCGGATGATTCATAATGAGGACGAGGGGCGTGTGTTGATCCTGCGTGTCGTAACATAGCCCCAGGTTGGACTGAACGAAGGCAGCGCCCTCACCGGTGTCCGTACCTCGCAGAACCAATACGTTCAGCCCGGGCTGGAGCAAATTTGTCACATCTGTTTCGAAGAAATTGGTCCCGCCCTGCAAATCGTGCAGCGCCAGTTTCCCGTTCAAAAAGATGTCCACATCATCGTCTGCTGCTGTGATGATGCGAGCCCGGGGCGGTACCTCAGGGATATTGAATACCTTCCGAATATACAGGGTATCGCCAGCAAGATAACGATAGGGATAGTCCCAGACACAATCGGCCCGCACACCGGGCAGTTCAAAACAGGATCCAGAACTGTCCACAAAAGACCAGCCAGAATCATCGTAATCTGGTCGTTCCCACCCGGCCGCGGGAGCACGGCTGAACCTCCACGTTTCATCGGTGACAATGTAGCTGTTCGTCCCGGACGTTGGGGTGTTTTCAGAGCCTGTTGCCTGGGAAGCGACTGGCTGAGTGGCAGGCACACTGATCGATGTCGGCATACCCGTTGAGGTGGAGGTCTTCTCAATCAGCCGAACCACCTCCAGTTGCCAGCCATCCACCTGCAGCCGGATGGGGCTCAAGGTCAAGCCGAGGCAGATCATTCCCAGGATCAGACCGCACCCTATTGCCGCGATGATTGTTTTCTTGGATTTCATCAGGTCCTCTCCAAGCCGTTTTACGTGCCAGACGAGACTGGCTGTCAGTGTACCCCACCAGTTGCCGGGGTGCATAGAGCGAGAGGCGGTCCGCTGCTTGGGCGAGTGGGCATCGTGTTGCTTGTCAATTTGCTTCTCCATGTAATTCTCGTCAGAGAGATTATGGGGCGAGGCTGTCCCAGGCTGCTGTCCATGAAACATCAATTGGCTCCGAGATTGAGCGAGTTTTGACATTTTGTGTCATTATGTTGTCTGACCTCTTCCGTCGACTCTGCTATTAATTGTGTTACTTTGGCTGCCACAATTGAATGGCTCCATCCTCTACGGACACGTCCATTCCATATAGCTTCAACGTGAGACTTTTTTGAGAAAAATCAGGTGGGATTCTCAGCCCATTTCTTGTGCCATCAGTGATTTGGGACGCGATCTTGTTTACATCCTCTTCAGAATAAGCAAAGGTGAATGTATAGGACTCTCCTTCCTTCCCTTCCGGCACATCGAAAATTGCCATTCCATCCTGGTCGGTTACACCACTGCTCGTTACCCATTCATTTGCGCTCTCATCGTAAAAGCTGAACCATATTGTCTTATTGGCAGTAGGCTTATCGCCTTCCATGTATATGAGTTTGATCTGTTTGTCACTTTCCGGGGTACTGGTAGGCGGAACTGGCGTTAGGGTTGCCGTTAATGTTGCTGTCGGCAGAAGCGGTGTCTGGCTGGGCAGCGGGGTAAAGGTGGGGGTAGCCACCTGTCCTGCTCCGCAGGCTGCCTGCATCAGGCCCACAACTGAAACGAGAACGATCAAAATCAAACGATTTGTGTTCATTTTTTCTCCTATGCCTTGACTTTTTCCAAAACAGTCCTGCCCTTTCTGAAAGGGTTGTAAAGCTCGTTGTAACAGGTTGGAACGAACAGTGGCGCCCTAAGCAAAGGTCCAAACGGCGCTCTACTTTATCTCTGGTATGGTTACCGAAGATGCGCCCTCGGGAACACTTTTGGAAATGACTCCACCAGGATCACCTGCTGTGGGAGATATCCTCAGAATCAGGATATCTCCGGCGGTTGTAGTGGGATCGATCCCGCTGACGGTTTGGGTGTAGCGCGTAAAGCTCTTTCCCGTGACGACAAACGAAGCAGAGGCGAGCACGGTTTCCTGGCCGGATTGTTGGACGATCAATGCCGCATCGAAGGTCGAACTGCCGCCGCTGGCAAACCACAGATCGAATGTATAGGATTCTCCCTTGATATCGCCCGCCAGGGTATGGACAAAATCAATTGTGGTGTTGTACTTGGGATACAAATTGGCAGTCGAATATTCATTTGGCTGTGCGGCGCAATTTGCCGTCAATTCCTTGTCGCTGCCATTGGCGCAAAGATACAAAGTCAGTGATGCTGACGCAGGCTCAGGTGCCGCTCCTGACGATTGCCCCGACCCGCAGCCCGAGATCAATAGACTTATTACCAGAAGTTCAATCGTTATCGTTCGCAGTTTTATGTTCATTGTTGTCCTCGCTGTCATGAGTGTTATTTTTCAGGGGCGCCATTCCAATTCGATTGGTATTTTCCATATGTGGCTGTCCCGGCAACTCGATCTGCCAGAGTGAATTCTCCGGTTATATCGATTTGGGTGCCTGTAAAGTTACATGGATTGACTATCGTCACTGCAAAGATGTTGTTCTCGATTCGAGTTCCTTGACCAAAACTGACCATCCCACAATTCACTATGAACGCTGACCATGAATCAATTTGATCGTTCTTTACTTCAAATGAAAGTATTATGTTTAAGTCTCCCTGATTATATGTTGGGACACCGATTGTTCCGTTCCAATTCCCGGATTGAAGAGGCAGAGGCGTTGGAGTACTTGTGGGTACAGGGGTTGCCGTATGTGTCAGCGTAGGTGTCGGGACCGCCTGTCCCGGTCCACAAGCTGAAATTACCAGACTCGTGACCAAAACAAAGATTGCCAGATGAGGTTGCTTTGTGTTCATTTTTCTCCTGCGATTATGACGGGCGCACCCGGCAGCCACTGAGGCGAACTGCTTTCCTGTTGATAGTTCATCAGCTAAAGCCAGAAACAGCAGCAATACACTATGATGTTTTGAAGCGAAGGATGGTGTTTTCATCAGTTTGTGCGTTCCTGTAGGGATTGATAGTGGCGGTGAATTTCACCCAACCCACTGCTCAACCATGGAAAGATTTCGTCGTTGACCTCCTACATCTTATCCCCACGATGTAAACAGGGATGCACAGAAATGTAACTTTTTTGTAACGACTTCATACTGCTGCTGGCAGGCTAAAGGAAAACGATGTGCCGTGTTCGAGTTCACTCTGCGCCTGCAACTCAGCCCCGTGGTGGAGCAGAATGGTCCGCGCGATCGTCAAGCCCAGTCCTGTGCCAGGCGCGGACTTCCTGGCATGTTCGCTGCGGAAGAAGGGATCGAAGATATGCGGTAAGTCACTGCCGGGAATGCCGATGCCCGTGTCGCTTACTTCAACACCCACCCGATCGGTGTCCTGGACTAAACGCACGGCGACCCTGCCCCCCGTCGGCGTGTATTTGATGCCATTATCCAGCAGGTTGACGAATACCTGCCGCAGCCGGTCGGCGTCGCCCCGTACCCGGGGCAGAGTCCCGGGCGCCTGTAAAACAAGTGTGATCCCCTTCTCTTCGGCTGACTGCCAGGAGGTGGAGATTGCCTCCTCTGCAACTGCGCGCAAGTTGACCGGCATGGAAGCCGATACAGCCATGTCCAGGCGCGAGAAAGTCAACAAATCCTCTACCAGCCGAGCCAGACGTTCCACTTCCCCGGCAATGAACTGCCGGGAGCGCTGCCACAAATCTTCCTCCTCGATGGAGCAGCTGCCTAAAATATCTGTATGGCCGATAATAGCCGTCAGAGGGGTCCGTAATTCGTGGGCAATGGTTCGGGTGAGACGTTGGTGAATTCCCGCGGTGACCCCCTTGGTTCTGTTTTCCGTGATCGTGACCAGGATGCCGTCCGCTTCCGCCAGCGGGATCGTTTCGATCCACAGCATTTCCTCCTGCCCCGGCAGAACCTGCACCTCCGGACCCTGGCGTTCCCCTGAGGACTTTGCTTTTTCCACCAGCAAACGGACGCTCCCCGGGAGTTCGCTGGAAACGTCGGTCTGTCCCAGCCAGCACAGTGCCTGACGATTGGCGAAGATTGGAGTGCCTTGCTTACTGGTGAAAACGGCGCCGTAGGGGAGCGCTTCCAGCAGGGCTGGCAGCCAGGAATGCTCGCCGGGAGTCCGCTGCGATGCCACCTTTTGACGATGGCTCCGAAACCGCCAGACCGCTGCTGCCAGAAGACCAACGAGCAGTCCAATCGCAAGGATCAGAGAGAAGGGAATGCTGAAGAGGACTTCGTAATCCGGCGGCATCGTTTATCCATCCCTTTCGGCAGCGAACTTGTATCCGATACCGTGGACAGTGAGGATGGTACAGGGGCTAGCTGGGTCCTGTTCGAGTTTATGCCGCAGACGCTGGATGTGCACATCCACAGTGCGCGAGTCGCCCAGGAAATCGTAGCCCCAGACTTGCTGCAAAAGCGTCTCACGGCCGAAGACCCGGCCTCGATGGGATGCCAGAACGACCAGCAGATCGAACTCTTTGCGGGTCAGCGAGACGGGACGCTCGTCGAGGAATACCTCGCGTGTCCCCAGATCGATCTCCAACGACCCGAGGCGGAGGCGCTCACGATGCCGGGATTCAGCCCCGCTGTGCGCCAGCCGCAGGATGGCACGCACGCGCGCCAGCAATTCCCGCAGGTTGAAAGGCTTGGTAATGTAATCGTCGGCGCCCAGCTCCAGGCCAACGATCTTGTCTGCCGCCTCATCCCTGGCGGTTACCATGATGATCGGAATGTAGACCTCCCCGTTTCGGATCGTACGGCAAACCTGGAGACCATCCACTTCCCCGGGCAGCATCAGATCCAACAACACCAGTTCGGGAACTTTGGACTGAAGATAAGCCAGCGCCTCCGGACCCGTACGCGCCCGTGCTACGGAGAAACCTTCGCGTTCGAGCCCCGCCAGGACAAAGGCAGCAATGGCATCGTCGTCTTCTACGAACAGGAGTTGTCCGCTCATTGAATCTGCGTTGAACCTTTCCCGATGAGATTCTATCTCAAAAAGGCGGCTGTCAGTTTACCCGTTTTGCCTGCCGGTTGTCATTCTTTGTGGCGTTTTTCCAGTTCGGCAAGGATATGTTTTGGAGTCAATCCGCGCGCGGAGAGTAAGACCAGGGTGTGATAGGTGAGATCAGCTACTTCTTCGACGAGACGCTGGTCATCCTGTGCAAGCGCGGCGATAACCACCTCTGTGCCTTCTTCGCCGACTTTTTGCGCGATCTTGGACAGGCCTTCCGCAAACAGGCTGGATGTGTAGGATTTTTCGATCGGGTGTTTTTTGCGGTCTTCGATCAGTTCGAACAGCGATTGAATTCTCATAAGTTTTCTCCGTTCACCATGAATACGAATAAACCTTCGCGCTCCTTAGCGTTCTTCGCGGTGAAAAGCTATTTTATCTCCCGATAAAAACAGGTCTGATGCCCGGTATGGCAGGCTGGACCGGCCGGATGGACGCGGATCAAAAGTGCATCTTCATCGCAGTCCACGCGGACTTCGACGACGCGCTGCACGTTTCCCGACGTCTCGCCCTTGTGCCAGAGTTCATTCCGGCTGCGTGACCAGAAATAGGTCTCACCTTTTTCCAGAGTCAGCCGCAGGGACTCGCGGTTCATGTATGCCACCATCAGGACTTCGTTCGTCTCTGCATCCTGGACAACGGCAGGGATCAGCCCGTTGAGGTGGAATTTGATTTCTGATAATGATATTTGCATTGATTAGATTCCTTCGGAAATAAGTTTTCCAGCCGCGGATTTCGGAATTCGCGCGAACTTTTTAATTTTCGCGAATGTTTGCGTAATTCGCGGCTAAAGAAGAGCAACCATAAAAACTATTATTTCTACAACGCTTCAAAGTTCCAACGGCTACAATCTGATAGGAACGTTTTGGGAGCGCAGCTCCTTTTTTAATTCAGCGATCCTCAGCTTCCCATCATGAAACAGGGAAGCCGCCAGCGCGGCGTCTGCCTTGCCTGCGGTGAGCACCTCCACAAAATGAGACGGAGTCCCCGCGCCGCCCGAAGCGATGACCGGCACGGAGACAGCCTCGGCAACTGTGCGGGTCAACTCGATGTCATAGCCTGCGAGGGTCCCATCTGCATCCATGCTGGTGAGCAGGATCTCGCCCGCGCCCAACTCGACGCCGCGGATCGCCCACTCGACCGCGTCGATCTCTGTGGAAATCCGCCCGCCATTGACATAGACTTCCCAGCCCGCCTCACGCCGGCGCGCGTCGATCGCCAGCACGATGCACTGCGCGCCGAAACGTGCCGCGCCTTCCGACAGGAGTTCGGGGTCCCGCACTGCCGCTGAATTGACACTGACTTTGTCCGCGCCCGCCAGCAGGAGGTCCCGCATGTCGTCCACGCTGCGGATCCCGCCGCCCACGGTCAGCGGCATGAAGACCGTATCGGCCACGCGCCCGACCAGTTCGAGCGTGGTCTTGCGGCCCTCGTGCGTCGCGGAGATATCGAGAAAGACCAACTCGTCCGCGCCCTGTTCGTCGTACAAACGCGCCTGTTCCACAGGATCGCCCGCGTCGCGCAGATTGACGAAGTTCACGCCTTTGACCACGCGCCCGTCTTTGATGTCCAGGCAGGGAATGATTCGTTTTGCTAACATGAAATCTCCATTCACCACAAAGGGGCACAAAGGCACACGAAGGTTTAAGGCAAAAGGCTTTCCCTTTGTGCTCCTTCGTGTTCTTTGTGGTTAAGTCTGTAGTGCTTCCTTCAAATCGATCGTTCCTTCGTACAATGCGCGGCCGATGATCACGCCTCTCAGATTCGCCTCACGCGCCGCCCACACATCCTCCAGGGTGTGCACACCGCCGGAAGCGATGACATCCAGCCCGCTGACCTCCGCCAGCTCGCGGGTGGAAGGAATGTTCAACCCGCTGCCTAAACCGTCCCGGCTGACATCGGTAAAGATCACGGTGCGCAGCCCCAGGTCGCGCATTTGGAGGGCGAGGTCGGCGGCTGTGATGCCGCTGCCCTCCTTCCAGCCGCGCACGCGTACGAAACCGTCGCGCGCGTCGATCCCAACGGCAACTTTTTTCGTGCCGAACTTCTTCAAGGCTTGCTCGACCACGTGCGGTTGTTCGATTGCGATCGTGCCAAGCACCACGCGGTTGACGCCCAGTTCCAGAGCGCGTGCAACTGCATCGAGCGAACGCATCCCGCCTCCGAATTGGACCTGCACCCCAGGCTTCAAAATGGACTCAAGTGCCGAACAATTCGCATCATCTTTCTCACCGAACGCGCCATCGAGGTTCACCACATGCAGCCAGCTTGCGCCCGCCTCCAGCCAGCGCCGCGCGGCCTCCGCAGGGTCATCACTGTAGGAGGTCATGCGCCTCGGGTCGCCCTCCTTCAGCCGCACCACCCTGCCGCCGCGCAGATCGATCGCGGGGTAGATCGTAAAGCTCATGCTGCCTCCAGGAAGTTTTTCAAAATCTGCAGACCCACCACCTGGCTTTTTTCCGGATGGAACTGGACGCCGAAGACATTCCCACGCTGGACCGCGCAGGCATACGTTAAGCCGTAGTCGGTCGTTGCACTAACATCGGATGGATTCGACACCTCACAATAGTATGAATGATTGAAATAGACATACGTCCCGGAGCTGATCCCGCTGAAGAGAGGCGCCTCCTTCCGGACCTCGAGCTGATTCCAGCCCGTATGCGGAATCTTCACCGGCAGCGACTCTGCGAAGCGCACGGCCTTGCCCGCCAGCAGACCCAGCCCCGGGTGCTCGCCCATCTCTTCGCCGACGTCGAACAGGGCTTGCATGCCGACACAAATTCCAAGCAGGGGTACGCCGCGCCTCGCAATCTCTTTGACGGCTTCTCCCAGCCCGCGCGTCCGCAAGCCGGACATGAAGTCGCCGAACGCGCCGACACCCGGCAATACCACACGCCCGCCGGATAAAACTTTCTGCGGATCATCCGTGCGCTCGACGTTTGCTCCGATGGTCTCCAGCGCTTTCTGCACCGAACGCAGGTTGCCGGTGCCGGCATCGATTAAAATAACATCGTTCATTTCACTTCCCTCGGGCAAGATATCATCTTGCCCTACAATGTTCCTTTTGTCGATGGGATCACTCCCGCGCGGCGCGGGTCGATTTGCGTGGCGCCATCCAGTGCACGTGCCCAGGCTTTGAACAAGGCTTCCGCCTGGTGGTGGTCATCGCGACCGTACAGGATGCGCGCGTGCAGGTTGCAGCGGGCGGTGATCGCAAACGACTCAAAGAAATGAGGAAACAATGTGGTTGGGATGTTTCCAATGTATGGGGTGTGCCATTCCGCCTGGATGACAGCATACGGGCGACCCGACAGGTCGATCGCAACATGCGCGAGGGTTTCATCCATCGGCGCGAAGCGATCTCCCATGCGGAAGATTCCCTTGCGGTCGCCCAGCGCCTGATCGAAGGCTTGTCCCAATGCCAAAGCGACATCTTCAACCGTATGGTGAGTGTCCACTTCGAGATCACCTTTGGCTTGAACGCTGAGATCGAACAAGCCATGAACCGCGAGGTGAGTCAGCATGTGATCGAGGAAACCGATCCCTGTGAAGATTTCATGTTTACCGGTTCCATCCAATTCAAGCTTGATGGTAATTTGAGTCTCATTGGTTTGACGTGATATTTCGGCTGTGCGCATATGTGCTCCTGCCTCGGTGGTCGAGTAGCCTCGAGTGATTTTCGAGGGGCGTATCGAGACCACCATGTTCTCAAGAAATGTTTTTTTACATGCAGTTGTTGGTCTCGACTCGATTTGCTAAGCAAATCGTGCGCTCGACCAACAGTTTATCAAAGGTTTCTTAATGCTCTCAACAGTTCGCCTGTATCCTGCGGCCTGCCCACACTGACGCGGATGTGGTCGCGCAGACCCGGTTTATTGAAATAGCGGATAAAGACTCCGTGTTCCCGGGCGAGGCGCGCCTTGAGTTCGGCGGCGTCGCGTCCAATCACCTGGCACAGGATGAAATTGGATTGGGTCGCATAAGGTTTCAGATATGGAATTGCCTGCAAGGCTGCGAACAAGCGCCCTCGCTCACGCTTCAAACGTTCGACAAACTTCGCCAAGTCATTCGCATGCTCCAGAGAGACCTGCGCCGCGACGCTGGCTGCCACATTGACATTGTACGGCTGTTTGGACTTCCATAACGTCGGCATCAGCCAGAGCGGAAAGGCGCCGTAGCCGACGCGCAGACCCGCCAGTCCAGCCCATTTGCTGAAGGTGCGCAGCACAACCAGGTTTTCACGTGAAGGCACTTCGCGAACCCGGCTCAAGCCTGCGCCAAGATTTTCACTTGCAAATTCGATGTAGGCTTCGTCCAGCACGACCAGCAGCGGCAGCGACAACAATCTGTCCGCTGTCTCTGCATCGAGCAGCGAGCCGTCCGGGTTGTTGGGGGAGGCGACAAATAAAATCTTGGGCTGATAGTCCTCTACTGCTTTGTAGATGGATTCCATGTCGAGCGAAAAGTCTGCTTTGCGTGGGACCTCGAGGCAGCGCGCCGCGTTGACGTCGGCGTCGAAGGGATACATGCCAAACGTGGGCGGGCAGGAAATGACCGCCTCGCCCGGTTCGAGCAGGACGCGCATGAGCAGGTCGATCAGCTCGTCCGCGCCCGCGCCTGCGAGCAGGTATTCCTCTCCAACGCCGGTGAACTTCGCTAACGATTTTCGTAAGGCACGGCTTTCCGGGTCGGGGTAGATGTGCGGGAAGTCCAGTTTGCCGAGCGCTTCCCGGACGACCGGCAAAGGTCCGTACGGGTTCTCGTTCGCGTCGAGTTTGACGATCCGGGAGGGGTCGCGCCCGACGCGCTCGGACAAGACTTCGAACGGCTCGATCGGTGTGTACTGCGGGAGGGATTCAAGGTGAGCCCGGATTTTCATGAGGACCCCTTCACTCTCAACAACGCGGCGTTCCTGTGCGCGTCCAAGTCTTCGGCGTCTGCGATCGCCGCCGCGCTGGGACCGATGGCTTGCGCGGTGCTTTCGTCGAGCGCCACCAGGCTGACGATTTTCACAAAATCCCACACATTGAGCGGAGAGGCAAAGCGCGCCGAGCCGCCGGTCGGCATGACGTGGCTGGGCCCCGCCAGATAATCGCCCAACACTTCGAAGGAATGTTCGCCCATGAAGACGCCGCCCGCGTTCCTGACCTTTTCCACCCAAGCCCAGGGATCGCGGACCGAAAGACCCAGGTGCTCAGGTGCATATTCATTTGCCAATTGCACTGCTTCCTCCAGGTCGCGAGTCAGCACCGCGCCGCCGCGATTTTCGAGCGAAGCCGCGATGATCTCGGCACGCCCGCGTTCTTCCATTTGCCGGGCGATCTCGATTTGCACTTTTTCGATCAGAGGCTGCGATGGGGTGAGCACGATCGCAGAGGCTAACAGATCGTGCTCTGCCTGTGCCAGCAGGTCCGCCGCGACCCAGGCGGGATTGGCAGCCTCGTCGGCAACGACCACCGTCTCGGTGGGACCTGCCAGCCCATCGATGCCAACGACACCATAGACCTGCCGCTTTGCCAGCGTGACGAACAGGTTGCCGGGGCCGAAGATCTTGTCCACGGGACGGATGGTTTGCGTGCCGTATGCCAGGGCCGCGATGGCTTGCGCTCCGCCGAGCAGGTAGACCTCGTCCACATCCGCGATGGCACAAGCTGCGAGGATAATCGGGTCGACAGGCGCCGCCGAGGACGGCGGCTTGAGCGATGGCGGCGTGACAACAACGATTTCCTTCACCTCCGCGACGCGCGCCGGGATGGCGCTCATCAGCACGCTGGAGGGCAGGGGAGCCGTCCCGCCGGGCACGTACAGCCCGACGCGCTGGATCGGGCGGATGATCTGCCCAAGTGTGCCGCCCAGATCGTTGCTGAACCAGGAGCTCAGCGGCTGGCGGCGATGAAAGGCTTCGACTCGCCGCGCAGCCTGTTCGAGCGCCTCGCGTTGGGCGGGGGAAATGGAATCGAGCGCGGCCTGGATGGATGCCTTTGAAACGGGAGCAGGCTCGAGGTCCAGGCCGTCGAGCGTGAGCGTCCACTTTTGAAGGGCTGAGTCGCCGTTTGTCCGCACGTCTTTCAAAATGCGCGTGACCACTTCTTCGGGAGTCAGCCGTTCTCCAAAGAGCTTGGCGATCCCATCCAGTACGCGTTGGCTGACGGGAAATTCATCCGGCGGGGTGCGCTTGAGAATGGTCTGTCTTGCGGTTTGAGGGTCGTATTGTTTTAACATGATGTGTCCTATCGGAGTGCATCCAGCATGGCTTTGTAGCGCGGCGGCTCTTCCTCGAAGATGTATGTGATGGGAGAAACAATGATGCCGCTGCCGCCGATCAGACGCAGCTCCGTAATCGCCTGAGGCAGGCGGTCGCGCCGCACGACCACGGTCACCGAATACCAGTGCGGTCCTCCGTCGCGCACGATCACCGGGCTGATGGTCGGACCCTGCAGACCGCCCACATCGGTTTGGGTGAATATCTTTTGGGCGATCCCCTCGGGGGTTTCGCCGCGCATGTTCGCAATGACCAGCAGATTCTCCTTGGCGCGCAGATGCGCTTCGATGTATTCCAGCAGACGGCGCGCCATCTCGAGCACCTCGGGGTGCGTTTGCAGGGCTTTGCGGTTGGCGATCAGAGCGGCCTGCGAGGGTTGGATGACGCCATCGGGCAATGCGCGCAGGCGGTTATCCTGCAATGTCTGACCCGAGGAGACCAGGTCCGAGATGATGTCGGCGTAGCCGATCGTGGGCGCGGTCTCGAGCGTCCCTTCCGCCGCGATCAGGATGTGAGGAATACCATGCTGGTCGAGGAAACGTTTGGTAAGGCTGGGAAATTTGGTTGCCACGCGCAACGGATGATCGAGCCTGCCGGCAAATTTTTTCAGCGAGGGGATGTCGCTCACCGTTTCCCACGCCTCGGGGATGGCGAGCGTGAGTGCGCAGTGACCAAAGCCGAGCGAGTCGTACAGGATCAGAATGTCGCCGTTCTCGCCGCGTTTCTCTTCGATCACGTCCAGGCCGGTGATACCGAAATCCACGCTGCCCTGGCGCACGCTGACGACGATGTCGCCGGGGCGCTGGAAGATGACTCCCAGCTCGGGCAGGGCCGGCAGGTTGGCCTGGTATTGACGAGGGTTGGGCTTAAACACGCGCAGTCCCGCGGCGGAGAGAAATTCCAGCGCGTTGCTTTCGAGGCGGCCCTTGGAAGGGAGGGAGAGTCGAATGGTTTGTGTCGATGGCATAGTTAATCCTTTATTTTGTTCCTCACCCCGGCCCCTCTCCAGGGGTGAGGGGGTGAGAGGGGGCAAATGAAAGCCCCCGATCGATGACCGGGGGCTGATAAACCAAAGTACGTTATCCTGTTATTCGTTTCGTCCAGGTACGCGCGCATTGATCTCCCGGTCTTTCGGGGACGTATGATGATGAGCATGATGGTGAGTGTGCGCGAACCTGGGGTTCATATTGGGTCGCAGTATATCCACATCAGGAGAATTTGGCAAGTGCAAATCGGGGTTTCTCATGGCGTTACCAAAGTCGAGAATTTCTTAACGCGAATTACGTCAATGTGCGAAGGACGCCAATAAACTCAAGAAAATTGGCGAAAT
>JAFGCG010000079.1 GCA_016932715.1 Anaerolineales bacterium | reverse complement strand
GAAAGACATCTGCCTATATATGGTGGCCCGTTTACACGAATTTGCGCATAGTGCTCGAAAAGTGCATCAAACTAGCACCATTGGTTATATAACATCAGGTTTTATCTTTCGGTGATTTTACCCTGTTTCTTGCGGAATTAAACGAGAAAAGCAACCTTATTCGGATAAATAGCGCAGAAAGCGATTCTGCGCGTCCACCGGGATGATCTTTGGCGAGATGGGTTGATCCGTTAGTTCAAACCCCATGATGGTGATTTGCTCGCCCGGTTTGATCAGATGCGCGGCTGCCCCGTTCATTGCAATGTAGCCAGAACCGCGTTCGCCAGCAATGACATAAGTCTCGAGACGGGCGCCGGATGTGTTGCTGACCACCAGGACTTTCTCGCCTACCCGGAGACCCGACCTGTCGATCAGGTCCTGGTCGATTGTGATGCTGCCAATGTAATTTAAGTTCGTCTCGGTCACTGTGGCGTTATGGATTTTCGATCGAAGTAACTCTCTCATAATTCCAGAATTTGTAATCCTTCACTTTGTTCAAGATGCCATTTTGGATAAATTCAGTAAGTTGGTGGTCCCTGCAGAATTCTCTGACGCATTGCCTCCACGTGCCAGTTCCCCTGCCACCCCCCTCCAAAGTGTTGCGGGTACAGTTGTTCCAGCAGCCAGGTGATGCCGATCTCTGTATATCGCGCGATGCGCCCGGTCAACCGGGCGGGATCATTACCGGGAAGCAGCGATGTACTATAGACGACTTCGCAGGCTGCCTCAGTCTTGCGCTGCTCCCGGGTATATTGGACAGCCTGCCTGAGCTGAGCGATCTCGTCGCCCTGTTTCAGATCGACCTGGGGCATCGCTCCGTCCCAGCGGGCTGCCCGCCGGAAGGGCGCTTTGTGGGGCCAGTTCCCACCGACCCAGATCGGGATGCGGGGCGACTGGACCGGCGTGGGGATGAATTCGGTATCTTTGACTTGATAGTGTTTCCCCTCGTAAGCGAACGCTTTTCCGCTCCATAACCCCGTCAGGATGTCCAGGCCTTCATCCAGCATTTCGGCGCGGGCGCGCAGATCCAGCTCTTCCCCAAGGTTTTCCCATTCCTTGACCAGCCCACCCAAGCCGCCGGTCCCGACGCCCAGGATCAGCCGGCCGGCGGACAGCCGGTCCAGCGAGACCGTCTCGCGGGCGACTTTCCAGGGACGCCGGCGCGGCAGCGGGGTGACGAGCGGACCGAAACGGATGGTGTTCGTGCTGAGCGCGATCGCAGTCAGTGCGACGCAGGTATCGACCATCTCTGTGAGCCACGGCCTGGCGATGTGATCCCAAAGGAAGAAGCCATCCCAGCCAGCTCGCTCAGCATCGCGGGCCAGGTCCGCGAGGAGACGTGCATCCCCAAAGGCACCGAAGTTCGGCAGGTACAGTCCGTATTTCATTGAATATATTTCCGTTATACCTCATCGCTGATGAGCGGCAGGACGCGGCCCTGAGTGATCTCTGTCAGATCCGCAAGCTGGATTTCGAGCGTCCGGTCAGGTCGCCCGATACCGCAGCTAAAATACAGCCTCCGGCTTTGACTTTGAAGGCGATCGTCTTCAGCAGGCGTTCGAGCGGACAGAGCGATCGTTCTTTGGCGTCCGCGACCGTGTACGATGGGGCGTGCTCATGGATCGTGAACGGGACGCCGCGTGTGGTGAGAAGCGAAACTAGCGCTTCATAGGTTTCGTACACGTGATTTGTCCTGCCTGGTGTGTCATGCCGTCGATCATGTCAAAGACTCATCCATTGTACGCATCTGCACCTCGATGATCCTGGAATGAGGCGATTGCGTACAAGCCATCAGAACGACTCCCGCCACATCCTCGGGATCGAGCATGCCTGAGGCAGCGACGCCCTGCTCGGTCCTGCCTTTACCCAACGCAAACTCCGTTTTCACTCCGCCGGGGCAAATGGCTCCGACCTTGATCCCATGCGGGCGCAATTCCTTGTCGAGCGCCTGGGCAAATCCCACCTGCGCGAACTTGGTGGCGCAATAGACGGCTTCCCCGCCAAACCCATAGACCCCAGCCATGGACGAGATCATCAGGATGGTGCCCGAACCCTGTTCGATCATCACGGGCACCGCATAGCGGGTGAACAGGAAGGTGGAGCGGACGTTGGCATCCATCATTTCGTCATATTCTTCGGCGCTTGTATCGACCAGGTTTTTATAGTTGCCGACGCCGACGTTGTTTATCAAAATATCCAGGGAGCCGAACGTCTTGACTGCCAGATCGACTGCCTGACGCGCGGTCTCCTCCTCTTTCGCGTCTCCCATCAGGCTGACCGCTTTGCCGCCGGCCTTTTTGACGGCTGATTCCAGTTCAGCCAGACGTTCCTTTCGGCGGCCATTGAGCACAAGATTAGCTCCTTCTCCCGCCAGTGCCAGTGCGCTCGCCCAGCCGATCCCTGCACTCGCTCCCGTGATCAAAACCGTTTTTCCCGATAACTTTTGGCTCATGCTATCCTCCATCTGATGAATTGTTTGGTTAGTCCTGGCTCAATTATAGTGCCTCTGTTTGATCTGACAGCCTCTTGAAGACATATGTACGATTTTACTTTCGAGGCACTTTGCTGCGAAACATGGAATAGGTAAAGAAGCCATAGTACCCCGGTTGATCCAGGATGAAATCGGCTGACTCTGGCTTGCACAATCGTTGATATTCCATCCAGGCCTCTGACAGCAGGTCCGGCTGTGGCTCCACCCACAGCATCTCGAACAGCGATGTCAGCGCGGTTCGCTCGTCGCTACTGAGCGGGGCCTGGACATCGCCCACAAATGTCTGTGCCTTGAACTCTTCAAACCCTGCTTCCCGGAACCACTGCAATGCCCGGAGGAAGTGCAGTTCGGGCCCCTTCCCTTTTAGGAAAGGAAGGTACGCTGAACATGTCGCATTCAACCTGGCTTCCAGCAGAGGATATCCGGGAAGCACTTGTTGAGAGCTCCAGGCAAGAATGACGACAGTGCCTCCGGGCTTAACCACTCGCATAAGCTCTTTGAGCTGGGGAACTAACTCTCCGGCTGGATAGCCGATACAATCGGCGCTCCAGGCCCAGTCGAAGGTATCCTCGTCGAATGGCAGACGGTTCATGTCTCCCAGCCGGAAGCTGATCCGCTCCGAAAGGCAAAACTGCCCCGCCAGTTTCTCTCCAAATGCAAGGAATTCGGGGACGACATCCACGCCTGTGACATGACCATCGCATCCGACTGCGTCTGCAAGCAGCAGTTCCTGCAGGCCGATGCCGCATCCCACATCGAGACCGCGGCTTCCGGGAGGAAGCTGCAAAGCCTGGATCACTGAGCGAAGCAGCGGTTCCCGCAAAGGGTTCGCTTCCAATAATCTTTGGATGTAAATATCGGTGTCCGTCATTTTCTCCATCCTCTTCGTGTGATTGATATTATGCAGGTCCTGAAGTTGTCTTATCCAAGCGCTGGATCGGCGCCATACGAGGCAAGAGGTTTCCCGCACTTGCAGCAAATCTCTTCGTACCAGCTGTAAGGCTCCCCGCATTCACATTGCCAGCGCTGCGTTTGCGCTGCAAGCCATGCCCCCGTGCCCAGCTCGCGCATTCTTTCCAGTTCAATCAAAATGTCCCGATGGTGAAGCCGGCCATCGTTTTGAAATGCCTGGAGGCGTTCACAGGGAAAATCCGCACACAAGCCGCAATGAACGATGCCTTTTGCATCGGCACAGGCTCTGATCTCACACTGTGCACATCCGGGATGAATATAGAGCTTATCCGATCGGCATCCCTGGCAGGTGAACCCTTCCGGGAGGCGCCCTCGCCGGGCAGCCTCCTGACGCAGGCGATCTGTTGTGTAGAACGAAGCCCTGTAATGGTAACAGGCGCCGCAGTATAGACCGCAGGCTGCCAGCAAAACATTTGCATCGTTAGCCATTGTTCGATCCTGTAGAATTAAGATGGATGGGATGTTCACGGCATAGGGCAGCCCAGGTTTCCTCCCAATCTCCCAATTGTTGTACAAGTGTCATTTGATAATCCTTACTGCATCGGTGCTGCGGTTTTTAGGCAGGTTTCAGGATAACCACCCGCCGTTTTCCTATTTGAAATTTCTCGATGCGTTGATAGCTTTCATGCAATGCCTTTTGCTGTTTGTCAGAAACGACCGCGACAATACTTGATGGGGATAATACACCCAGAAGCGCGTTCAGCATGGATCCTAATGGATTTGGCAGACCCGAATCATGCCAATAGGAATGCTGTCCATACGGAACATCTGTAAAGACCAGATCCACTGATTTGGGCTTTATGTTTTTCAGGATTTCATTGCCGTCTGTTGCATCTGCCTGGAATACTCTTGTTTTCAGCGGATGTTTTTCGGTGAGGGCAGAAAGCTTCTTTTTCAAAATCGATGAACTTCTTAAGGCGTCTCCATGGGAATCTTTACCGTACTGTTCGAACATTTTGGAGATTTCAACAATCCGTTCATCCAAACCCTCCCTGTCAAGCAGCCCAAGATTTTGTCTTGCCAGCGCGACGGCTTCTTCATCTACATCGGAAGCGATGACTTCCCGAATGTGCTCTCCGTGCAAGTAAGCTAACACGCTGAGATGATAGGCACCGCCACAACAAGGGTCGTACAACGTGCCCGGAGTTGAGACTCCATGGATTGTTTCACGACTCGCTGCACAGCGTTGGAATATTTCGCTTGCCAGTCTGACCGGAAAAGCAGGATATCCGGGCGAGCTGTAAAACACTCGCCCGCTGGAAAAGTCCGAATAATCCAACTGCTCTTGTGCATACTTGTATTGCATCAGTGTCTACTATACCAAAAGAAACTTCGGAAGTTCAAGAGTCTTCCGAAGTCTGGCTGATTATGATTTCGCTTAGTCAGTTCACTTTGCTCCTCGTCTTGACCATTTCCCGCGCCTTTTCCACCACGTCGCGTTCGCTCTTGAACTCGAGCATTTCGAGCGCCTGCTCGAAACTGACCCAGCGCGCCTCCTCGATCTCGTGGTCATGCTCAGATACATCCCCGCGGCGGTATTGCAGTAAATAGAAATGCACAAACTTGTGATACCTGACCGGCTTCCCGTTCCTGACGCTTCGATACCAGTATTCGATGGTTTCGATCAAAGCCAGCCGGTCTGTTTCGACTCCCGCTTCTTCCCTGACCTCCCGTACAACGGTCACCTCCGGCGATTCGCCCGGGTCGACAATGCCTTTCGGCAGCTGCCATCTCAGCTTGGGTTTGACGGACACAATCGCGATCTCGGGTTGTGAATCTTTCCAACGGAAGGCGACGCCGCCTGCGGAGATTTGATCCAGGGTGGTGATTTTTTCTTTTGTGGTGAACTGACCACTTTGCTTCTTGGCCATGAGGAAGTCGGTCTGCTTATGGCAAGCGGACGCTCAGGCCGGAGTTGGGTCCTGACGGCACACCGAGAGTCGGCGGCTCATCACCAGGATGGCTTCTCAAGTCCTCGAGCAAGTCTGTCGGTGGGAGGCTCGTCTCGATGCGGGCTTCCGATTCGGGACGAGGATTGCTGACCGGCTTGGCGCGATAGACCACCAGTTCCGAAATGCCGTCCTCGATGGCGCGCCGCGCCAGGGCACGGATATAGTAACGATTGAACTCGCTTTCCGCCAAGACCTGCGCGGCATTCTCGGGTGTGGCACTGATCGAATAGCCGCCTTTCGGGTTACGGCGCGGCAGGGTCCTGAGGATCCGCCGGTGCTCTCGCAGATTTTGCGCGAGCGTTTCGTCATCCCCGTTTTGGACAGCTTCACGCAGCAGGTTGACATAATCTCTCTGCCCTTGTCCGCTCAGGAAAGGGCTGATATGCAACTGATTGTTGGCGATGTCATATTCGACCTCATCCAGCATCAGCTGGCGTGTACGGTCATCCAGATTTTCAAAATAAAGAGCCATAGTTCACTTCCTTTAAGGTTAACGTTCCCGGTTAAGTAATTGTTATCTGTGGTAGATAAGAGAGCTGCTTGCGCATACTTGAGGCAGGCAGCCGTTCAAATCTGGTTTCAGTTGTAAGGAACGCGGGATATTTAGAACAATTGTACTACAAATTGGTCATGGGGAAAAGAGGCTCTCAATTTGGAAAATGGCTGAGAAGATGGCTCACGGATTCTTCCCCACAGAGATCACCGGGCTCACGAGGAAAACAGGAAAGAAACTCTGTGTTCTCCGTGCTCTCTGTGGTGAACTCTCAGGAGGCAAGCACGCGGTCCTCGATCTCCCAGGCATGATCGAGCGTGTATACATCAAGCTTATTCAATGATCCCCCCATCGACTTTTTTGACCCTGTCTCCAACGCGGATCGTACCGCCCTGGACGACGCGGGTATTGATCCCGCGCAGCCGGAGTCGTTTGCCTTCGCCCGAATTGACGAACTTCATTGCATCCAGGCCGAAACGGGACGAGAATTTCCTGCAGCCGGTATGCGGGTCGGCTGAGACTTCGATCACCGCCGAGCCGATGGTGAGACGTGCCCCCGGCGGGAGATTTTCGTGGCTCAGGTCCATGTCAACGTAGAGCTGGTCGCCTGCCAGGGACCAGCGGCCTTCGGCCTGTGCCACCAATTCTATGGTGCGTGAATTCATCACTGTGATCTGGGTGTTGACATTTGCAGAACGATCCGGCCTGTGTTTGCTGTCGCGGGTCCTCCAGTTATCACCGACCAGCCCATCGGAAAGATCGAGTTCGCCGCGTGCGATCACCTCCCGCTCATTCTCAGCCGGGCGCCGCACGATCATTCTCAATATGCCGTTATCCTTTGGCGATTGGTGAATATATTCCATCCCCGCTTCGAGTTCCGTCATCGATAAATGTTTTACAGCTTCCATTAAATCTCTCCTGAGCGTGCCTCTCCACAATATAACATGAAAATTTCTCCGGTGATACAATCCTTTTTGGGTTCTCCCGTATTTGGCGGGAAAAGGCTCAACCACGAAGGGCACGAAGCACACAAAGGGAGGAACAAGGTTTGATTTTACGGGCTT
>JAFGCG010000078.1 GCA_016932715.1 Anaerolineales bacterium | reverse complement strand
GCCTCAGTTCGTGGAAGTCGGGTAAAACCCGACTCTTTGCGCCAGTCCGGAGGACTTTCACGTGCTGAGCGGGCGGCTTTAGCCCCGACGGTCAAAATTTCCTAACAACTTTTTAGCGCACCCTTGACATTCAACCTTAGACTTTGAACGCAGAAACTGTGATAAAATACTCCGCCGAGCGTTGTACCCTTCGCTCGAGCAAAAATTTTGCCAGAAAGGGCTTAAAAAATGAAAGTATTGCTTCTCAAAGATGTTTACAAACTGGGACGTGCAGGCGATGTGAAAAAGGTCGCCGATGGCTATGGACGCAACTTCCTGCTCCCGCAAAAATTAGCTGTGCTGGCTACACCTGGCGCGCTCAAGCAAACCGAGAAGATCCGTTCACAGGCTGAAATCCGCCGCACGGAACTCAATTCCGAGCTCAAGGATCTGGCCGAACAGATCAACGGTGTTACCGTCGTTTTTGCTGCCAAAGCGGGCGAGACCGGCAAACTCTACGGTTCCATCACCACCCAGGATGTGGCGACTGCCATTCAGGAAAAGACCCGTTATGAGGTCAAAAAACAGCAGATCGATATGCAGCCCATCCGCAATCTGGGCGAGTTCACCGCGCATGTCCGCCTGACCATGGACCTGGTTCCGGAAGTCAAGATCATTGTTCATCGTGAAGGGGAAGTCCTTGAAGAAGCTGACGGTGCTAAAGCGGCGGCTCAGCCTGCGCCAGCGCAGGCAGAAGAGCCGGCCCAGGCGGCCGAAGCAACCGAAGCTTAATTCTTTGATCCATTATGACATCACCAGTTCATTCCCGTTCGATGGGGTGCTGGTGATGTTTGTTTTCTCCACGGGATTGCTGCGCTTATCCATAGGATTGCTGCGCTTATCCACGGGATTGCTGCGCTTATCATGACGCAAACCATCGGTCAACGACTCAAAGCAGAACGCGAAGAGCGACGCCTCACACTTGAAAAGGTTTTTGAAGGCACGCGCATCCGCGTCCAATATCTGCAGGCGCTGGAAGCAGACGACCTGTCTGTGATGCCCTCGCCCGTGCAGGCGCGCGGGTATCTGCGCAACTATGCAGAATATTTGGGCCTGGACGTCGACCAGATGCTCGCTGAGTTACGTGCCACCCGCACACAACCAGCGCCCACAGAAGTGATCGGACCTGCGGACGAGACCTCTGCGAGCCCCCAACAGGATCAGAAACCGCTTGAGACTCCACCAGCGCCTCCTGCCGTGGAAGCCTCCAAGGCAGTGGAGGAAGGACCTGTCCCTGCCGCGGAACCTGCTTCTTCGCCCGGCATGACGGTTCCGATCAAGCCGAAACCTGCTCGCCGCAAAAAAACGGACTCCCCACCCGGGCCTGTCGCCGATGCTCCTCATGCCACGTATGCTGAACCCACCACCAGGCGGCGCGGCCGTAAAAAAGCTGACCCCGAATCCGAAGTTGTTCCCGCTGCTGAATCACAACCCTCCACTGCTGAGGAAATTCATCCTCTGGTTGAACCTGTTCCTCAACCGGAAAGTGCTGAGGGGCCTCCTGCTTCGGTCGAAGCCGCGCCTGAGCCTGTCGCTGAGGAGACGATCGAGGTTCAACCGGCAGCGCCACAGCCGGCTGATGCCCGCGATGGCCGGTGGCTGGCATGGTTGAATAGAGTACGCTCTCGATCAATCGCGCGGAAGAAGTACCAGCCTCCCGTTCGAAACGAATCGCTGGTCGCAGAGAATGAACCGCTTGAACCCGTCGTCGCTTCCAGCGAGCCGGAACTACCTGAGACAGAACTACCTGAGACAGAAATCCAAAACCGCCCGCCTGAAAGTTCGAGCGAAATTCTCAAAGAGATTGGACTTCAGCTTCGCGATCGGCGTGAACTGTTGAGCCTGCACCTGGATGAAGTCGAACACAATACACACGTCAAGGCGTATTATCTAAACGCCCTCGAAAAAGGCGCACTGGATGAACTTCCCTCCACGGTTCAAACGCGCGGCATGTTGTCGAACTATGCCACATTCCTCGACCTGGATGTGGATGCACTGCTGCTCCGTTTTGCGGACGCATTACAGGCGCGGCATCGTGAACGGAATCCGCAAAAGCTGGCGCGGAAACCAGGGCAGCCGATCATCTCCAATATGCCTCCCTTTCGCAGCTTTATTGCGGGCGACATGATCTTCGGGGTGGGCATGGCTGTCCTCCTGGTGGGATTTGCGATCTGGGGCGTCAGCCGTGTGATGGCAGTTCAAAGCCAGCGTGAGGTCAAGCCGACCGCGCCCTCCATTTCCGATATGCTGTTATCTACGCCCGACCCATCCGCTTTCACAGCGACCCCCACGTTTCTGCCGGTCGAATCCTTCCCTGGGGAAGCCACGGTGACGGTCGAGATTCCCACACAGAATGTAAATGCGAGAGTGCAGCTCAATCTCATTGCGGTGGAGCGCACATACATGCGCGTGCTTGTGGATGGGAAAGCGGTTTTCGATGGGCGCGTCGTGCCCGGGAACGCGTATCCCTTCGAGGCGGAGAATCAGGTCGAAGTCCTGGTCGGGAGCGGCGCAGCCATTCGCGTTGTTTATAATGGACGGGACCTGGGTCTGATGGGCACGTTCGGTCAGGTGCTCCATAATATCTATTCAGGGACGGAGATCACTACACCGACCGCCCTGCCGACCGTGACGCCGACGATCACACTCACGCCGACAAACACCGCCCCGCCAACAGCTACCTCGAGATTTACGTCCACGCCTGTTCCCTCGGCTACCTCTGTCCCATAAAGAAACCTCACAGGTCTTTAAGACCTGTGAGGTCTTAGAAATTTAGGAAAATTTATTCGTGTCTAAAAATACGTTTCATCTTGTTTCGCTCGGCTGCGCCAAAAATACCGTCGACTCAGACTCCATGGCGCAGCTTCTTGTCCGTGATGGTTATCGTTTCGTGGAAGACCCCTCACGCGCCAGTGTGTTGATCGTGAATACCTGCGGATTTATCGGACCTGCCAAAGAGGAATCGATCAGTGCGCTGCGCGAACTCGCAGAGGGAAAACGCCAGAATCAGATCCTGATCGCAGCCGGCTGTCTCACCCAGCGTTATGGCTCGGAAGTGGCTGTCAAAGTCCCCGGCATCGACGGTGTGCTGGGTACGCGCCGCTGGATGGATATTGTGCAGGTTGTGCGTGAGCTGCGCAAGAGCCCACACCCTTCGACGCGCTCAGGACTCCGTCCGGAGCCGCTCTATCACCTGCCGGAGGGAGCCAAAACTGTCGGCGCGGATGAACAGGAGACATTGCGCGCCTCTGTCGCCGGCGCGAGCGCGTATCTCAAAATTGCGGACGGCTGCCGCCGTCCATGCGCGTTCTGCGCGATCCCGCTCATCAAAGGGACGGCTGTCTCGCGTCCAGCCCATGTGATCGTCGAGGAAGCGCGCCGCTTGCGTGATGCCGGTGTGCGCGAGCTGGTCTTGATCGCACAGGACACAACCGATTACGGCCATGACCTGGGCATCAAAGATGGACTGGCTGTATTGCTCGAGAAGTTAACCGACTCCGTCCCGGATATGGACTGGATCCGCGTGATGTATGCCTATCCCGGCTGCGTCACCGACCGTCTGATCGAGGTGATGGCGACACGTAAACAGATATTGCCTTATCTCGATATCCCATTGCAGCATGCCCATCCAAAAACATTGTATCGAATGCGGCGCCCCGCGAACATCGACTGGGTCCATCGCACGCTTGGCAAGATGCGCGCCGCCATCCCGAGCCCTTCGACAGGCTCAGGGCGGCGCCTCGCCATCCGCACGACCTTTATTGTTGGCTATCCCGGCGAAACGGAGGAGGAATACCAGGCGCTGGTCGATTTTGTGCAGGAGATCCGCTTCGACCGTGTGGGGGCGTTCCAATTCTCCTTCGAGCCAGGGACGACCAGCGAGCCGCTGGGCGACCCGATCCCCGCGCAGGTGAAGCAGGAACGCTTCGAGCGTTTGATGGAACTGCAGCAGGGGATTTCGCTGCAGGTCAATCAAACGTATGTGGGGAAGACTCTCGATGTGTTGGTGGAGGGCCGCGATAAGGGGATCGCGATCGGCCGCTCGTACCGCGACGCGCCCGAGATCGATGGACTGGTCCTCGTCGAGGGGCAGGCGCGGATCGGTGAGATCGTCCCGGTGAAGATCACAGGCGCCATGGCGTACGATCTGACCGGCGTTCTGGATAAGCAAACAATTCAGTCGCAGGTGAGCTAAGCCTATCGCAAATCGCGTATCGCGGATGGCTTATCGCCTATCGCGTATCGCAAATCGCTAAGGGAATCACCTCAATGTATTTCGAAACGCGTTGATCTTGCGGGCAAGTGCATTGCCCCATTCGTAAATTTGTGCCTGCTCTTCCGGGTTAATATATTTACGGTCGAGTGCCAGGAACGAACCGGAAACCACCTCGAATGTCTCTCCAACCACCAGTCCCAGCCGGTGGCTGAAGAGCGCATTCGTCTGAAGCCCGGAGCCTTCAGCAATGAGCAGGGCAACAGCATCCGAGGCGCGGTTGATCTGGTCTGTGATGCCATACATTTCATGACGTGGAAACTTAACGGTAATCTCGTGAATCTTTGCTGAAAACTCACGCACCCTATGCCAGATTTCCAGCCCTTCGAAACGAAATTTTATATTCCCTCCTTTTTCAATGATACGCAATAAGCGACCCGCGCTAAGCAATCCGCGATACGCGATCGCTAACCGCGAATCACGAGGCACGCGCGAACGCCGTCGCAAGCAGGATCAGGGCGGAGAGCCCGAAGTTCATCCGGAGCAGAAGGATCTCGCGCCGCCGCAGGGTGTCCAGTTCTGCGGCGTTTGCACTCTTCTTTGATCTCAGGAGCGCGCGGCGGATGGCGGGGATCACTTCCCAGGTCTGGATGGCGCTGACGACCACCATGACGATGCCCAGCAGATGCTTGACGAGGATCGCCAGCGACCATTGTGTGCTGGTGGAAAAAAAGCCATTGTAGTGTGGATTGACGCTCATCTGGAACAAGCCTGTCAGGGCCAGCAGGCTCATGCTGAACCAGGCGATCGGCTCCAGGCGTTTCTGCAGCGCTTCGATGAAGACGAGCTGGGTTTCAGGGTTGAGCGCCTGCCGTATGGCAGGCAGGACCAGGAGGGAAACGCCCGCCAGGCTGCCCACCCAGGTGACCGTGGCGAGCAGATGCAGCCAGAACGTCAGCGCCAACGCCCAGGCGGGCGGATCTGAGATCATCCACCATTACTCTCTGTAGTTGGTGGGTCTGTAGCTGGTGGGTCCGTGGCTGGTGGGTCTGTGGCGGGCGGCGGCTCGGTGGTGACTTCAGTCGGTGGTGTGATCAGGAGGTTCGGGTCGGTAGTTGCGGTTGCCGGATAGCACTTTCGATACGCCTCTGCATATCCGCGGGCTGCCGCTTCGTCCAGCGCGCCGATCGCTTCCGCGTTCTGATACTGCGTGACCGCGCCGCAAACATCTCCCAGCTCGAGAAGCTGGTCACCGTAACGCATGGAGGCAATATGGATGCGTTCAGAAACCGTATAGGTGCCGTCCCACAGACCATACCCGCCGACCTGCGTAAAGTATGACAATGCCTGCTGCCAGTCCAGTCCCCAGAACGAGGCGCCGATCAGATAGTAGCGCGCGCCTGTGCGCAAGCCGTTCGCATCGCGGTCGAGCGGACCGAAACGCTCCGCCAGCGTGAAGTAATAGATGCCGCCCTCCAGGTTGCCCTGCTTGGTGATCAAATTGTAGCCATGATTTCGCAGGGCGAAGTAGTACATTCCATCCACCTGGCTGGTCTTGTATGTTGGGTCGAGCTTGCGGATCTGGTCAAGGGCGCCGAGGGCGCCGGGCCAATCCTGGGCGGCGATCAATTGCTGTGCCTGCGTAAAGGCTTGCTCTGCGCCCGTGAAATCAGGGGTGGGTGTGAGCGAGGCTGTGGCGGTGGGCGTGGGCGCATTCCGGAGGACCAGAACTTCGGTCAATTTTTCCTGTGCCCCGGGAAATGTGGGGTCCTGCTTAATAATGTATTCCAGGCGCTGCTGAGCATTCGCATAGCGCTGAAACTGGATATCGACCAGCGCATATTGATACTGCAGGCCGAGTTCCTGCGAGCGGAGGGAGACCTCTGTATTCTCGCGGACGGAAATCCCCGACCTGTAACCTGCCAGGACAGCAAGGACCAGAATAACGATCAGCCCGAGAGCGTTGAACAGGAACGTGCGTCCACGCCGGCTTTTCTTGACGGGGAGGTTTGGCTGCGTGCCGCCAGGATCTTCTGAGATTGGCGCACTTGGCTGCGTGCTACCGAGATTTCCTGACAAGGGCGTATTTGGTTGTGTACTATCGAGATTTTCTGACATGGGTGTAATTATATCCTAATGAAACGGGCGACATTAATGTCGCCCCTACAATTTCAGAAGCAGATTGATCTCAGACCAGATGAACGGCAGGGCGACCAGTCCGCCGACGATCATTCCCAGCAGGGCGGTCAACACGGCTGAGCCGGGCAGGTAAAGTGCCAGTGCATAAGCCGTCACGCCTCCGATCACGGCTGCCGCCAGCCCCTTGAGCACCGCGCTCGAGACCCGCAGCGGTTCATGCGTCCGTTTGCTCAACCAGCCAAAGAGGACAATGGATTCGATCAGCAGGGCGATCTCCGCAAAGGCGATCACCGGCGCCCCGATCTGCCGGAAGAAAGTCAGCCCCAGGATGCCAATCCCGATGAATATCCCCAGGCGCAGGATCACCGCGTAGAGAGGGAAGAGAGGTTCCTTGCGGGCGTAAAAGGAACGCGCCGCGATCTCCTGGATGGAAAAACCTGTCAGGGTCAGGAGATAGGCGCGCGTCGTCCAGGTGATGAGCGTGCTGGTCGCTTCGTCGAAGCCGAAGACCACGCGCACGAGCGGGTTGATCCCGGCTGCCAGCACTGCCCCGACCGGAATGGTCAACGCGATCAGGACCCGCAGAGCCTTCTCGACTGCTACATGGAATCCATGCCAGTCTGCGCGCGCCGCGAATTCTGAAAGCGTCGGGAGCATGGCGGTGGCAATCGCTGTGCCCAGCAGCGTCTCGGGCACCTGCATGATCATCCAGCCATAGGTAAGCGAGGTCACCGCGCCGACCTGGTCCAGGCGGGAGGCGAGGTTGTCACGGGCGATCATGATCAATTGAATGCCGAACATGGTCAGCAAACGGGGCGCCAGTAGTTTCAAGGCTTCGAGCAGCCCACTGTGCCGCAGGTCAATGACCGGAGTCCATTTGAAACCGTATCGAAACAGCGCCGGGATTTGAACGAGCAGATGCAGTGCCGCACCGATGATCACGCCGTAAACGAGACCATGAATGCCGAAGCGCGGCACCAGGAAGACCGCGCCGAAGATCTGCCCGACGTTGTACATGGTGGGCGCCAGCGCAGGCAAAAGGAAATGCTGGTTGGCTTGCAGGCTTGCCATCACCAGCCCGCTGATCGAGAAGATGATCGTGCCGATCAGATTGAGGCGCATCAGTTCCGCGAGCAATTGACGCTGCTCCGCGCCGAAGCCGGGCGCGATGCCAAGTTCAGCATTTACAATTTGCTCTGCAAAAATGGAAATGATGATGGCTGCGCCGCCCGTAACTAAAAACGCCAGGTTGGCAACGCGCGAAAACAGATCCCAGGCTGCAGCGCGACCTTTCGTTGTGAGGTATTCGCTCATCAGCGGGAGGAATGCCATCGCCAGTGCCCCGCCTGAGATCAGCGCGAACAGCACATCCGGCAGATTGTTCGCGGCATTGAACGTATCGAGCAGGTGGACCGAGTCTGCATATTGGCGCGAAATGATGCCCACGCGCACGAAGGCGAGGATTTTATCGATGAAGAAGAAAAACGCGATGAGCATGGACGTGCGCGCCAGGAAGGACAATTTGTTCATTTGTAAGTTCTAGTGATCGTCAGGTGATGGATTTTCAGGTGGTGTGAATCCGGGAAGTTTATCTGCCAGTTCATACGGCTTGTGGATCAAGATCGGCAGGCATTGCGGGCAGATGTAAACCTCTTTCTCCTGGAATGTAAGCCTAAGGAGCGGCCGGTCCTGTTCGGAGGTACTGCAGTTCAGACAGGTCGATTTTGACACGATTACCTCAAAAGGTTCCCTTGATAATGCCGCCGTCGACAGCCAGCGCCACCCCGTGGATATAAGAAGCAGCCGGCGAGACGAGGAAAACCGCCGCGTTCGCGAATTCCTCGGGGCGGCCCATGCGTCCCAGCGGAATCTCAGCCGTTTGTTTGGCAAATTCCTCTTCGACAGTTGTATGGTTGTTTTTGGCGCGGAAAGTCATCAGTTCCTGGACGCGTTCGGTCACGGTCCAGCCGGGCAGGATGGAGTTAAAACGAATATTCTCCTTCCCAAGTTCCAGCGCCAGGGACTTGGTCAGGCCCACCGTGGCGGCGCGCACGCTGTTGGAGAGCACCAGGTTGGGGAGCGGCTGCTTGACCGTGTAGGAAGTCATCGTCAACACACTTGGAGCGGACGACTTTCGCAGATACGGCAGCGCGGCACGGATCAGGCGGACATGGCTCATCAGGGATAGATTCACTGCTTTCTGCCAGGCCTCCTCGTCGAAAATCTCGAAGGATCCGGCGGGAGGTCCGCCTGCATTGGTGATCAAAATATCGAGTCCGCCCAATGCCTCGACAGCGGATGTAATCAGATCGTCTGCATTCGCGGCTTTGCTCACGTCTCCGGCGAAGCCGTACGCCTGTGTGCCGGTTTCCCTGGTTATTTTCTTCGCCGTCGCTTTGGCGTTCTTCTTCTCACGGCTGTTGACGGCAACCTTGCAGCCTTCGCGTGCCAGCATCAAAGCGGTGGCAAACCCGAGTCCGCGCGAGGAACCGGCGACGAAGGCGCGTTTGTCTTGCAGTTGTAAATCCATGAATACCTCCAAATCCGTGCAATGGTAACAGATTTTGAGAGAATTTCACCACCAAGGGCACCAAGGAACACAAAGGAAAAAAACTTTGTGAAGACCTTAGTGCTCCTTCGTGTTCTTTGTGGTAAGAAAATATGGACCTATCCGTTGAATCGTTGAAGCCACCGGAATATACCGATGGCTTCAAGTTGCGGCGATTTCTCTTCGATTTGGCTATGGAATCAGCAATATCTTTCCCTTGGATTGCCGGCCTTCCAGATAGCGGTGCGCCTCAGCGGCGTCCGCGAGGGGAAAGGTCCTGTCAATTCGGATCTTCAATTCGCCGGCCGCGATCCATTTGAATAGATCGTTCACCCTCCAAAGAAGTTCGGCGCGGTCGGCGGTGTAGTGTGCCAGGAAAGGCCGGGTCAGGAAGATCGAACCTTTTGCATTCAGGATCTGCGGGTCGAGGGGTGGGACCGCGCCGGAAGACGCACCGTAAAGAACCATGCAGCCGCGCCGCCGCAGGCAATTCAGGCTCTTGTCGAACGTATCCTTGCCCACCGAGTCGTAGACCACATCCACACCAGCATTGTCCGTCAGTCTCTTGACTTCCGCTTCAAAGTCTGTCTGCGTGTATAGGATGACCTCATCCGCGCCGGCTTCACGAGCGCGCCTCGCTTTTTCGTCGGTGGAAACAGTCCCGATCACGCGCGCCCCGCGTCGCTTGGCGAGCTGCACCAGCAGTTGTCCCGTGCCTCCGCCTGCGGCGTGCACGAGGGCCGTCTCGCCCTCTTTAAGCGGATACGTGCTGAGGGTCAGGTAATGAGCCGTCATCCCCTGGATCATCACCGCGGCTGCCTGTTTTGTATCCACGCCGGTTGGGACGGGGATGAGTCGCCAGGCTGGGGCGATTGCGAATTCGGCATAGGCGCCTTGTACACCTGCATACGCGACGCGGTCACCTGGTTTGACATCCATCACATTTGGTCCCACGGCGTCGACTGTGCCTGCGGCTTCCTGCCCGAGCGTGAACGGCAGGGATCCCTGGTAGCGGCCGATGCGATGATAGATGTCAATAAAATTGACGCCGCTTGCCTCGATCTTCACCCGTGCTTCACCTTCCCCGAGATCCGGAACGGGGAGGTCTTCAACCTTCAGCGCCTCAAGTCCACCATATTGATGTACACGGATAGCTTTCATAATGTTTCTCCGCTGGAAAATTGCATTTCTCTTACTGTACAGTGTTCTTTTTCTCGACTAAACTTTAACGGTTCTCCCGTATTTGGCGGGAAAAGGCTCAACCACGAAGGGCACGAAGCACACAAAGGGAGGAACAAGGTTTGATTTTACGGGCTT
>JAFGCG010000077.1 GCA_016932715.1 Anaerolineales bacterium | reverse complement strand
TACTGTTTCTTGCACAACCTGGACTTACGCACAGGTCTCAAAGCTCTCATCAAGGCTGCTTAATATTTATGTCCAGACCTCAATTAACTGGACAAGCCGTATTGTCATACGTGACAAAGCACATAAGGAATGTTGATCGACTAATAGATGTCTGGGAGGTCATTTTCAAACAGAATGAGGTCGCCGGGCGACGAAACCTCTGCCAGCGTCCTGCGCGCCTCGGCAAGTGAGCGATTCACATAGATGCGCTCCTGCGCAAAGCCCTGATCCGTCAATCCTTTTACGATGGGTGTGACACGTTTGTCATCTCCCACCAGGAACACATAATCACAGACTGAGGCAGCATTCTGCCCAAGCTTGAAGTGCTCTTCATCCTGCCTGACCCCCAGTTCGGCAAAGCCCGGCGTCACCAGGATTTTCCTGCCAGTAGTTTGAATTGCCTGCATCACATCCAGTGAGATCTTCGCGCTGACAGGGTTGGAATTGTAAGCATTATCGATCACGGTAATTCCCTGGGGCGTCCGAATGAGCTGCATCCGGTGCTCGAACGGATTGATCGTCAACAGCGCACGGACCGCGCGCTCGACGGGGACGCCGCACTCCCGTGCAACCAGGATGGCTCCCAGGGCGTTCGAAACGTTGTGATGACCCAAAAGCTGCATCTTTACATGCCGTGGCTTTTCAGACTTTAATTCAATGTCAAATTCTGTACCTTTAATTGACATTGAAATATTCGCCGCCTTAATATCAAAATTTTCGTTTGACGCGGTTCCATAGAAAAGTTTTCTTGCTTTTGCCCCGGCTGCCAGCTTTTGGCAAAATGGATCGTCACCATTAAAAATGGCCACACCGTTATCGGGCAGCGCTTCGATCAGTTCGTTTTTGGCTCTGGCTACATTTTCAATCGTTTTGAATCTTTCCAGATGCTGCGGTCCGATCGCGGTTAAGATCCCGATTTGCGGTTTCACCAGCTGGCAGATCTTTTTTATTTCTCCGGACTTGTAGGCTCCCATCTCGACGACAAAATACTTGTGATGAGGTTTCAGGCTTTCATTGATCACTTTGCAGACACCCATCAGAGTGTTGTAACTCCTGGGGGTGCTCAAGACCTCGAATTCCGAGTACTCGAACGTCAGGATTTCCGCGATCAAATGCTTCGTGCTGGTTTTTCCATAGCTTCCCGTGATCCCAATAACAAGCGGGTTCACAGCTTTTAGTTTTTTTCCTGCAGTTGCAACAAAGTAATTGCTGATAGAGGTTTCGAGCGGCCAAAGAATAATATTCGCTGCAATAACTGTCAGACTCGTTAATTGTAGAATTACGACCAGACCGATTAGATTCTCAAGCAGATTCATCCTCATGCAAGGAACTATATTTGACAGGCTGACTTGACAGCCAAACGCAATTAATGCCAAAAACTCACCTGCCACGAGAAGAGCCAGAACAATCAATAAGCGGTAGACCCGCGGGGTGAAAACAAGTTTCCTTACAAAGCCTTTTTCCTGCCTGCCGATCAGAACATAGGACCATGCAAGGGCAAAGAGAAACAACAGCGAATTTACGATGGTCTGGAACCGCCACCCCTGTGCGGCAGGCACAAAAGCCTGGACTGCAAACCATAGGAACAACACAATCTCATGGGTCCGAAAAAAGAATTGGGGCGTCGCAGCGATTGAACGGATGAAGCAAGAATTATTATATTCATGCTGCTGAAACAGGTTCAGTAACATCCTTGTGTTTCTGACGGTTACAAAAAGCCAGATAAATATGCAAATAATCAGTGCTGCATCTTCAAACATAACCTCTCCGGTCCCAAAAAGAATCTCGAAGCGTTAACAGGGCGCGCCCTCTGAGTTCCCCAGAAACGATGCCGTGATAATGGAGTTGAATTCATCGGGGTGGTCGATAAAGCAATGGTGACCGGCATTCTCGATGACCGCCAGGCTGGAATTGGGTATCAACTCCTTCATCTTATAGCCGTCGGAAAGGGGAGTTTCCATATCCTTCTCGCCCCAGACCAGTAAGGTCGGCGCCTGGATCCTTGATAAATATTGCGTGAGATCTTCATTGATGACTTTGACGAACGTGCCCCTTAATCCGCCTGCATTTCTGAAATCGGCAGAGCCTCTTTGGCTCAGGAAACGCTCCAGCCGAGCCTCCCCATAGATCGACCTCAGAATTGCTTTGAGTGCTTTGTAAGAATAGACGGAAAGATAATATCTCCAGTCACGTCTGGGTTTGATGCCGGCGCTATCCACGAGGGCGATTTTCCCGACACGGCCGGGATAAAGAGCCGAAAGCATGATCGTGATCCTGCCGCCGAAGGAGTGGGCAATAATATCCACAGTCGCAAGATCGAATTCATCCAGAAAATTTATGACGAACTCCATGTAGTCGCGCACATGCCAATCTTTCGGCGGAGCAGCGCTGAAACCAAAGCCAGGCAAGTCTATGGAAAAAACCCGGTAGCCACAGCCCTTTGCCAGCATTGCAATGGGGCGCACAGTATCCGATGAATTTCCCCAGCCATGAAGTACCAGGAGCGGTTTTCCATCACCAATGACCTCATAGTATGTTTTTATTCCATGGATATTCCGTATCATTCTCAATCCTGTCCAACACGTTTTTAGCGCAGCAATACTAACACAAAGAGCTTGAATCGAGAGAACCAGTGTAGAATGTCTGGAAAGACCGCACCCGACCGAGAGATTCGAAAACATGCTGATCCTTGCCACACTCTGCTATATCCGGCACAATGGTTACACGCTCATGGTCTATCGCAATAAGAAGCCCGACGATATCCATGCCGGCAAGTGGAACGGTCTGGGTGGAAAGTTCGAAGCAGGGGAAACACCCGAAGAATGTGTGCTGCGAGAGATATTCGAGGAATCAGGTCTGTCTATTCAAAACCCAAAATTATGCGGTTTGCTGATGTTTCCCAAATTCAAGGGCAATGATTGGTATGTCTTTGTCTTTACAGCAAACGATTTTACCGGCGAATTGATCGATTCGCCGGAGGGCAAACTGGAATGGATTTCAGATGAAAAGATGCCTGGTCTGAATCTCTGGGAAAGTGACCATATCTTTATGCCGTGGATCCGGGAAGGAAAATTCTTTTCCGCAAAATTCGAATATGAGGGGGAAGCGATGCGCGGATATAACGTAGTCTTCCATTCTTAAGGTCGCTGGTCAAAGCCAGGGACAAATTGTCCTGCCCGCCCCAGGCTGGAACGTCCATATCAAACTGCGGAGCACGCCGCTTGCGAAGTCATACCGTTGAACGGCTTTCTTTCCCCAGCCGGTAAAGCCTCCAGCCGACCAGGATATGCCAGATCATCAGGAAAAATCCTGCGGCGGGTATGAAGTAGATAGCCAGCATCCCGCTATCGCCCGTTGACACAAAAACGTAAGCAACACAATAAGCCAGATCAAAGGCACTTGCCAGAATTCCCACGTACGCGGTGACCCGGTTGAACAGATTGCTCCGCAGCATGACGACGGAAGCGATCATTCCTGCAACGGCAATCAGGAGCAGGCTCATATAACCTCCGGAGCCGGGCTGAGCGCCGACGCCAAACCGATGGATCGCCAACAGTGCCTGTCCGGCTGCCAGTAACACGTCCCTCTGTGCCTCGGTTGTTGTGGCCGCATATTGATTGCTCAGGGCAAGCAGGGAAAAAGCCGTATTCGAGGCGAAGAAGACTGCTATCCCGGCGAGAGCGGCGGTTGCAGCGATTGCCATACAGCTCTTGTTGACTTGTTTGAGGGCGGCATAGAGGGCGAGAAACATCAAACCCACCAGAGCATAGTTGACAACGTCGAAGATGTTGAGGGAAGCGAGTCCCAGGAGCCGGTTGCTCTGCAGGAGCGCGAACCAGTCACTGACAGTGACCGGGGATGCCTGCTGACTGAAAAGCCCGATCTCTGCAGCAAGGTTCCTTCTGAAGAATACGCCCGCGATCAGTGCCGCCGCGCCGCCGACCCGGTAGAGGCTCTTCCATTCGGGATGTGCAGTTTTGACGCTCGCAACTTGATTCATTGTTTTGCCTATTCTTTTCGAGATCGTTGGAATTCTCGAAATATTTATCGTTAGTCGCAATCAATCCGATGGCGTCGGCGCAGCAGCGCCGAGGCGCTCCAGAGGATCGGCGCCTGGCCGTGCAGGTCGCCGAGGAGGCGCGGGCGATCGAGATAGTACTCGATGGAGAAACCCTTGGGCGTCCCCGTGCAGACCTCTCGCACGTTGCCCTGCTCATCGATGTACTTTACCAATCCCAGCCAGGCGCTGCGGGCTGCTGGTCCATAGATCTTGCCCTCCAGCCACTTGTTCTTCACGCCGGTGATCAGCGCGAAGGTAAACATCCCCGTGCCCGAGGTCTCGGGCCAGGCATCAGGTTGATCAATGAGCTGACGCCACAGCCCATCCTCGCCCTGATAGCGGAGCAGCGACTCCATCATATGACGGCAGCCTTCGAGGATACGTGCGTGCCGCGGATGCTTCTTCGGCAGCGCCCGCAGCAGCTCCGCCATTCCGGCAGCCATCCAGCCGTTGCCGCGGCTCCAGTAATAGGGCGAGTCGGGGGCATGCAGGAAGAGTCCGTTCGGCTGCTGGAGCGCGTCGAGATAGGCAACCATCGCCGAGGCGGCGCGATCGAGGTACTGCGCTGCGCCGGTCGCGCGGTATGCTTGCACCTGCAGCATTGTGATCATGTACATATCGTCGATCCAGTAGCGGGCTTCCGTGGTAATTCCGTCTGGCGTGGTGGTTTCCCATTGCTTGTCCGCGAAGCCCCTGCCCAGAGCGAGGTATGCTGGCACCTTTGTCTGGAGGTAGATCTCCAGCGGCACCGCCCCGAATACCCGGTAGTCGACGTGTGCCTGCGGAGAGATGTGCCTCGAACCATCGAGGGTGAGAAGCGGATCGAACTTCCGAATCAGCCGGTCGCGCAGGTCTGCCTCGCCGGTCAGCTGTGCGACGGTCAGCGAGCCATACCAGGTGCAGACTTCCGGATAGATAATGAAGCCGGCCGGTTGTTCGAACGAACGCCTCACGAAATTCTCCGCGAGGCGTTTGCCGACCTCGCGCGGCGACGCTCCCGCCGGCCAATCCCGGAATTCCTCGTATTCTTCAACGATCCTGGTGTTTGCTTTTTTTGTGATGGACATCCTCCACCCTCCTCGTTATGAAAAGCTGCTGCAACTGTGTGGACAGTCCTGGGTGACAAAGGAAGGCAATTACAAATATTCTACAGATTTCATCCTCACCCGTCATGTGTTATTTGTCATGAAGTCAGGATATCACACGAAGAAACTCAACTTTCTCCGTTCAGGTAAATGGAGAGAGTTCGAGGCGGTGGAAGAAGCGGGGCAGGTCGTCCGAAAGCAGAGTTGACATGGATAACTGATGTTCTCGGCGCTCAAAGAGGTCCGCAAACCTTGCTAACTTGTAAGATTCACAATTTTGTTAAGTCGCCCTAAAGTGCCGAGCCTATTTGTCTGACTATAATGAATGTTAGCAATGAAAATGCAATGAAAACGCGCAAACCGCTCGAAGTGTTCCGTGGGTTGGGACTGTTACTTGTACTGTGGGCAGCAGCACTGATTGCCGTTCGCTGGCAACTGGTCTTTCCGCGTTCCGTGGTCGTGTGGCTGAGTGAAAGCCCAAACCCGCAGCAGGCACTGGTGGCGTTTAGCGCAGTGGTGAGCAGCGGTGTGCTGGCGCTCCTGCGCCTGGGCATCGAGGTGCCCAGGATCAAGCCGCTCATGGCATCGGAGTCTGTCCGTGCCTATATCACCGGGATTCCGCTTTGGGTCCTGGGATCCATTTTTGCGGTGGCGATTGCCGCACTCTTCCTGGTTTTCCCCCCCTGCCAGTCACCTGCCTATGTCATCTTTCGAGTGGAAGGACGCCCGGACACGTATCGCCCGGGCGGGAAACTTTTAGCTGTGCCAGGCGAGTCGCTGGCGATCACAGCCGAGCCCATGCAGGAGGATACGATCCTCTCCTGCCGGTGGCAATACATCGGAGAGGCGTTCGAGACGATTGGCTCAAATAGCGGGTGCGAAATCAATCTTAAGTTATCGGAGCAGCCAGGACGCGGCGTGTTGACGCTGCAAGCCTCCCAGGACTTCTGCAACCAGAGCTCAGTTTTTTCGTTGGACGTTCAGAATGTAAGCCCATAAAGGTAAGGGGTATGTATGTCTCGCAAAATTGTTCTGTCTATTGCAGTTTCACTGTCATTTCTGAGCGCGGCTGCCTGTGGGATTGTGTCAACACCGACAAACGCAGTCACCGTCCTGCCAAAGGACTGCAGAATGCTGGTGGGTGAACAAATGCCGTTGACACTGGATGGGGTGGTCCCACCCAACGCCGCGATCAATTGGGAGTCAAACGCAGGCAGCATTATTTTCGCGCCACCTGCCCTGAACGCCTTATTTATCGCGCCGCCCAAACCCGCCGTTGTGACCATTTCGGTGACGATTACCTCCGGGACACCTGGCATACAGATCCCCATCACGCGACAGTGCATCGTCACCTCGCTGGACAATCCGCGGCTCCAGTCCGTTCCCGGGAGTGACGCCGCAGCCTCCTCCCCGCTTTTGCAGGTGACACAGGATGGCCAGGCAAATACGCAGAAACCGCAAGTGACTGTGATCATCAGCGAGGTCATGGCGAATCCCTGCGGTCCGCTGGAAGTACGCAAATGGAATGAATATGTGGAGTTGTACAACTATGGCGACCAGCCGGTGGATGTCGGCGGCTGGTGGCTCGCCGATACGGGCCCCGCTGGTGCCGGAACGCCTGATCAACTGGTGGCATGGTCGCAACGGAACCCGAATGAGCAACTGGCGGATCACGTTGTTCTGGATTCAACGGTCATTCCGGCTGGGGGATTTGCGCTGATCCTGTCGCCGATCTATACGCAGGGCGCCTTCCCCTATACCATGCCATATCATTTTCCAGCGAACACCGTGATCCTGACGGCGGCAAGCAGTCGTTCGCTTGGGGATGATTTCTTCGGCATTATTGGGGACGGACAAAGCCTGGATGTCCTCGTGCTGTACAAAGGCGGCGTCAGTGTCATCCAGCAGGTCATCTCGACCTATGGCACTCCCAAACTGGATGAATATGTCACGGGCATCCGCGACGATAACCGCGACAATCTGCCGCTCGATCTGCACGAATGCTCCTCCGCCGAACGGATCATCCCCACCGGAGCCGACAGCTTCGACAACTGGCGCGAGATCAAAAACGGCTCGCCCGGGGAAGCGCCCTATTAGTCGTCCCTGCTCCCGAATATTTCGCGAAGACCCTATGAAAGCATGGTCAAAGTCACGCTGTGTCCGGTATTGCTTCCGGGTGCTGAAGAAAGATGCCTGTCACTTTTCCCGAAGTATAATAAAGCAATATGTCCATTTTCTCCAACAAACGCATCACACTTGGGGTGACCGGTTCTATTGCCGCGTACAAAGCCGCGGACCTTGCATCGAAATTGACCCAGGCCGGTGCGCAGGTGGATGTCATCTTCACCGGCGCAGCCGAGAAATTTGTCACGCCGCTTACGTTCCAATCTGTGACAGGCCGGCGCGGCTACAGCGATAACGATTTATGGGGCAATGAAGCCCATGTCCTGCACGTCGGGCTGGGGCATGCTGCCGACCTGCTGGTCATCGCGCCCTGCACGGCGAATACAATTGCCAAGCTCGCTCATGGGCAAGCCGACAATTTGTTGACTGTCACGGCGCTGGCAATGCAGTCGCCGCTTCTGATCGCGCCTGCCATGGAAGCCGGTATGTATGATCACCCGGCTACCCAGGAAAATATCGGCATCCTGAAGAAACGCGGCGCCACATTCATTGGTCCGGCTGAGGGACATCTTGCCTCCGGACTCGCCGGCATAGGGCGCATGCTCGAAACCGCGGAGATCCTGGAACACATCCGCCTGCTTCTCGGCCAGCACGGCCCGCTCGCCGGTAAAAGAGTCGTGGTCACCGCCGGAGGGACTCAGGAGCCGCTCGATCCCGTCCGTGTGTTGACGAATCGCTCGTCCGGCAAACAGGGCTATGCCCTGGCGCAAGCGGCACTGGATCTGGGCGCGCAGGTCACCCTGATCACGGCTCCCACCGCCCTGACTCCGCCGACGGGCGCGCGCCTCGTGGCGGTTGAAACGGCAAAGCAAATGCTCGCGGCGGTCTTGCAGGAGTCCGCGGGAAGCGATGCGCTCATCATGGCAGCCGCGGTGGCAGACTTCCGGCCGAAGAATGCCTCCAGGGACAAGCTCAAGAAAGCGGACGGGATTCCGCAGGTCGAGCTCGAAGCGACGGAAGACATCCTGAAAACGGTGGCAGCCCAGAGGCAGGGAGGAAAGCGCCCGCGCCTCGTGGTGGGATTTGCAGCCGAGTCGCGTGATCTGCTTGAAAATGCAGCAGCCAAGTTAAAATCCAAAGGCTTGGATTTCATCGCCGCGAACGACATTTCTGCAAAGGATGCGGGCTTTGCAGCCGAAACGAACCGCGTTACACTTCTCTTTGCAGATGGCCGCCAGGAGGCTTTATCACTGATGAGCAAGGCGGAAGTCGCAGAAGTGATTTTGGGCTGGGTGTCGAAATTATTGGAGTGATATGCGAATTCTTGTTATTTCTGATATTCATGCGAATTATCCTGCGCTCGAGGCGGTCCTCAAAGATGCTGGGGCAGTGGATGAGACCTGGTGTCTGGGCGATCTGGTCGGTTATGGGCCCGACCCCAACGCGGTCATAGAACTGATCCGCGAGATTCCCAACCTGACCTGCCTGCTGGGCAACCACGATGTTGCCGTGCTCGGCAAGATTCCCTTCGAAGCGTTCAACGGTGACGCCCGCCGCACGCTCACCTATCATGAGAAAGTCCTGACCGCCGACAACATGGAGTTTTTGCGGTCACTGCAGTCCAACCTGAAGGTGCGCGAGGATGTCAGCCTCGTACATGGCAGCCCGCGCGATTCGGTCTGGGAATATATCCTGAACACTCTTTCGGCGCGCTTGAACTTCGATCACTTCACCACGCCCTGGTGTTTTGTGGGACATTCGCACATCCAGTGTATCTTCCAGCTGGACGAGAAGACGGATCGCGTCAACCTGAAACAGATCAAAGTGGGAGAGCCGATCCGACTGGAGCCCAAGCTGATCGCCAACCCCGGCTCGGTCGGCCAGCCGCGCGACCGCGACCCGCGCGCTGCCTACGCCATTTATGACACCCTCGCCAGGACCTGGGAACCGCGTCGTGTGGAATACAACATCCCTGAAGTGCAGCAGCGCATCCGCGAGGCGGGTCTGCCGGAAAAACACGCCGTGCGGATCGCAGAGGGATGGTGACCCCCACCCGCCTTCGGCACCCTCCCCCAAATCCACAAGGAATCTCAATGAATTATCCTAAGAGAGTGTTTAATAATTCACCACAAAGGACACAAAGAGCACAAAGGCTGGGTCCGTAAAAGGAACAATTTGTGCGAATTCGCGAAATTCGTGGCTCAAATTTGTCCGAAAGGGAGCTCAACATCGTCTGCGCGGAATTTCAAAACACTCTCTAAATTTTGTTGTAGATTTGGGGGAGGGCTGGGGAGGGGGCAGGGTCAGGAACATTTGAGGAACATCCACCGTCCTCCGGGTGAAATCAGCGGATATTCATGAAGGAGAGCAAACAAAATGAAACGCACCCTGTTTATTATCCTGTCCGTCGTGGTCGTGTTCCTGATCCTTGGAACTACATTTACGTGGATGACCGGTCCCAGAACAGCACAAACATTCAGCACAGTAGGCAATCGATTACCCGGCGGCTTTGGCGGCGGCATGCCCGATATGGCAGAAGCGCCTCCGATGCCGGCGGTTGACATGGACCACTACGCCGCAGAGGAATCGGATCGGTCCTTCATTGGAAATGATGCTGTTCAACAGCAAACGCAGGAGCGACTCGTCATCGAGAACGCGGAACTTGCCATCGTGGTGAAAGACCCGGCCGCGCGCAAGGAAGAGATCAGCATCCTTGCAAAGGAATTGGGCGGATATGTCGTCTCTTCCAGCTTGAGCCAGGTTTCTGCTACAAGCAAAAAAGTGCTGGAGGCAGCCATTTACATTCGCGTGCCCTCTAAAAAACTGGATGATGCGCTTGAAAAGATCAAAGCAGGCGCCGTGGATGTTACATATGAAAACCGCACGGGCCAGGATGTGACCAGTGAATACGTGGACCTGCAAGCCCAGTTAAAAGCCAAGCAGGCTGCAGAAGAAAAACTGCTCGAAATCATGGATGAAGCCGTCCGGGCTGAGGATGTACTTGCCATCTATTTGCAGGTGCAGAATGTCCAGACAGAGATCGAGCAACTGACCGCGCGGATCAAATATTTGAAAGAATCCGCCGACCTTTCTGCCATCCAAATCCGTTTGATCGCCGAGGAAAGCACGCAGCCGATCCAGGTCGGTCCATGGAAACCCCAGGGCGCCGCGAAGCAAGCCATCCAGGATCTGGTCTACTTCTTCCAGAATTTTGTCGACTTCCTGATCCGCTTCGTGCTGTACACGCTGCCGGCGCTGATCCTGATCGCCATCCCCATCTTCCTGGTTTACCTGGGCGGGCGCGCAGTGTATCGCAGGTTCCGCAAAACGAAAGCCAATGTAAAAGATGCGGGAAGTGAAGAAATAAAAGGGTAATTTCGTCCAGCAGAGATCAAGAAAGACCGCCCAATATGGCGGTCTTTCTTCTTTCTTCTCTCCTCTTTCATCTTTCTTCCAGGGAGGCATCCGGAGCAACACAGGTTATAATTTTTCGGCATGGACAGACTCACTCACGATGCACAGGCATTATTCAATGTCCACATCACGGGACGCCAGGTGATGGCACTGATCACATACGAAAAGGAATTACTTGAGTGGAACCAGAAGTTCAATCTCACAGCCATCCGTGATTCGGAATCCATCCGTACGAAACATTTCCTTGATTCATTCTCCTGCGTCCTGGCATGGAAGGCTTCCCCGCCCGATCGTCTCATCGACGTGGGCACAGGCGCCGGGTTCCCGGGAATTCCTCTCAAGATCCTCTACCCCAATATGAAATTGACGCTGGTCGAGTCGGTTGGCAAAAAAGCCATGTTCTGCCAGCACATCGTCCGCGTGCTGGGGCTGGAACACGTGGATGTCATCCAGGCGCGTGCGGAATCGCTGGGACAAAGCCCGCAGCACCGCGAAAAATATGACTGGGCAGTTGCGCGCGCGGTGGCGAATCTCAACGTGCTGGGCGAATATTTGATTCCCCTGGTCAAAGTCGGCGGGAGGGTGCTGGCGCAGAAAGGTGAAAGCGGACCCGCCGAAGCGCAGTCCGCGGAAAAGGCAATGGAATTATTGGGGGGAAAGTTGAAACAGTTGATCCCGGTTAACTTGCCGGGCGTGGCAGATGACCGCTATCTCGTGGTGGTGGAAAAGGTCGCCGCGACGCCGCCCAAATACCCGCGCAAACCGGGGATTCCGATGAAACAGCCGCTTTGAATCAGTGATCAGTGTTCAGTAAATCAGTGGGCAGTTGTATAAAAATACTGACTACTGATTACTGGACATTGACTAGCAACTCTCCTCCACAATCGTGATCTTATCTTCCTGGTTGGGAATGATACACAGGAATTCAAACGGTTCTTCGCCGGTGTTCTGATAGGAATGCACGACACCCTCGGGGATAAAGACGACATCTCCCGTCTTCACATGATGTGTTTCTTCGCCAATCGTGATCGTCGCTTCGCCGCGCAGGACGTATTGCTCGTGTTCCACAGTGTTGGTATGGCGCGGCATCCCGCCTCCCTTTTGCATGGAAAACTTTCGCAGGGCAAAGTTGGGACCTTCCTGCGAGGAAATCAGGACCTGGATAGTCGTGTCTTTGCCTGCCGCGACGTTTTTGGCTTCGACATCCTTCGAATGTTTGATGGGCATAACTAATCTCCTTCATATTTATGTCGTTGCGAGGGCGTAGCCCGAAGCAATCTCCTCGCAGCTATGAGACTGCTCCGCTCCCCTGGTCTCGATACGTGCTGCGCACACTCGACCAGCGGTCGCTTGCAATGCCATCTAACTTTATGGTCTCGCTGTATTTGTGGGCCAGGGGGTATACGTCGGTGCGACCGGCAGGGACAGCGTGGGCGCACCCGTGATGGTGGGAAGCGGGGTAAGCGTCGGTGAGGGGGTTGCCGTTCGGGTGACGGTCGCGATAGGGGTGGGGGTGAGGGTCGGGTCTGCGTTCCACCTCAGCAGGCTCAGGGTCAGGACGGCAGCAAGCGCCACGAGCAGGACAGTGCCCACCACACCTCCGATGATCCAGGGAAGCCAATTGACTCTTTTCCCAACAGCCAGCTTGAAATCAGAAGGCACGGAGATCAAAATGACCGTGATGTTATCGTGCCCGCCGCGCGAGTTCGCCAGTTCGATCAACGCCCGTGCGGCTTCCTTCAAACTGGCTTTCGAGCGGACGATCTCCAGGATTTCATCGTTCCAGACCAGGTCGGTCAGACCGTCTGTGCATAACAGCAGCGTGTCGCCGGGCAGAAGCTGGAGTCCCTGGTTGTTCTCGGCATGCTGGTCGCCCTCATCGTTGAATAATTTCAGGCGAAAATCGGGCTCAGGCGGAGCAGGGGAACCGAGATAGCGGCGGATCACATGGACATTCGGGTGTTCGCGCGCCATCTCCGGTGTGAGAACACCCTTGTCAATTGCCTCTTGTACCCAGGTGTGGTCAACGGTCAACTGCTGAATGCGCCCGCCGCGCATGAGATAAATGCGCGAGTCGCCCACATAGCCCGTATGCAGCTTATCACCGACGATCCAGGCTGTGGCGCAGGTGGCGCCCATGCCCTTCAAATTTGGATTGGTGGCGGAGTGGGCTGCGATGGCATCACTGGCTTCCGTGACCGCCTGCTCGATGGTCCGCCGGATATGCAGGCCATCACTGTGGGCAACCGCCTGCATCATGTGATTGACTGCCAGTTCCGCTGCCACTTCACCAGCGCGATGTCCGCCAATGCCGTCGGAAAGCACGGCGAGCAGCACAGGCATCCGGTCATCCTTATCCAGGACGAACGAAGCAACACCATAACGGTCTTCATTATTCTTCCCCGTCATGCCGGCATGGGTTTGGACTTCCACATTCAGATGAGCGCGTGCGATGCGTATCATGAGGCGGATCTCTTTGAGATGATCTTCAGCTCAGGCTCAGCCGCAGGCTGGTTCAGATCAAAACGATACAGCAACTGCCCAAAATGGATCCGGTCCCCGTGCGCCAGATGGCGGCCTTCGCGCGTGACCGGCTCATAATTGACCCACGTGCCCGCCACCGAGCCATGATCGTAAATGACGAAGCCGCCCTCGGGAGTCTGCTTAATGCGGGCATGCAGCGGGGAAATGGATGGGTCATCCAGTACACGTATGCATTGCACCGGGTCCGTGCCAAAGGTCAGATCTTTTTCCAGCACAGGGATAGGCAGAACGCTGGCTGGCTCACCGCCGTTGGTCAAACGATAAAGATAGGCTGGCGCCTCCGGCCTGCGCGGTGCCCTGGGTGCAACCTGCAACCAGGCACCCCGGCGCGGCGCCGTCTTTGATCGTTTGGCAGCAGACGATCGATGGTCGGACAGCTCGGTCAACACAGGGATCGGTTGGGTGACCGGGTCTTCGAAACGTTTGCGCTTCTCCCGGCGTTTTTTGAATAATTCTCCTCCTGATCTTCCCACCAAAAGGATGGTCAGCAGCGCAATCCCAGCCAAGCCGATCGCTCCCAGGACAAGATAGGAGCGGTAGCGCGCCAGCAAAGCCTGGATCCCTCTGGGCGGCTGGATGACCGTCACCGTGACCGGAATCCCCATGCTGGATTTTTGCAAGCCAAGCGTGTCCTCGGCATTCACAATGATCTCGTGCTGACCGCCAATCTCGTAGGCGCTCAAATCCCACGCGAAGGTTTCAAATGGCTCGGACGTATTTTCGTCCATAATCTGGCCATCCACGTACAACGTCGTACGCTTCAAAGCGCGCGGGTGCCCATCGGGGAACTCGACGATGATTTCTATGTTTTGGCGTGCGGGCAGCAGCACTTCATCGTTATAAGGATCATCCGCAGGCGGCTGACGTAAAATCTGCAACGGCGGTGAGATGAAGATCGGATTGGGCGGCTGGATGTCGACACTGAAGGTTTGTTCCGGCGCATGGATCGTCCCCTGTGAGGTTTCCACATCCATACCAAGGGCATGCTCGCCTGTGGTGCTGAGGGAGGAGGTATAGGTCAGTGTGTAGACCTGGCGCAGAGGCGCCAGATCGATATTGAGATCAGGGAAAACTTCGCGGCCGGAAAACACAAAGAACGACCCGCTGGTTTGCAGGGCGAGCGACTTAAATGCATTGGCACTGGCAGTCGGGAAGTATGCCTCTGCATCCACAAACCAGACAAAGACGCGTACTCTGGCTTCGAGGGCGCGCTGGATCAGCGGCGCAATCGTATTGTCGATATTCGGGTCGTCCATGTGGGGCGTGATGAAGAGAATGGCACGCTTCATGCCCGGCTGCGGCGTCGCGGCGCTGACCGTATCCAGCGCGATGGAAAGCGTTTGCAGGTTAGGAGTGGTATTGCGAAAATCGGGCTTGAAGGAATCCAGGCTGACGAACCAGTCCTTGACATTCGCATGGGTGATGAGCGAACCGGATAGTGAGACCAGGCTCAGATCATCCTTTGAGTCAGCAGGCTGGGAATTCACCCACTGGCTCAACGTCTCGACGGCACGCGTGAAACGCGGGACGGCATTCGCATCCCGCACAGCCAGCCCGGGCCCCGGGTTGACCGCGACCACCAGCTGGACAGGCACCTCCGATTGCGTAACATCATCCACGGGGCGCGGCTGACCATCTTCATAGGCTGTCACGCTGGCAGGAGTCAGTCCATCCACGAATCGGCCGTTGGCATCATAGATATTCATGAGCGCGCTGATCTGAGGAAAGCCCTGCGCCTCCACAGACGTGATCTCGGCATACGCGGCGGCCTGGGCATGCGCGAACGCCGAGGGGACAGCGAGCAGACTGAAGCCCAGAAGGACCGCAAGAATTCTACGCATTCGCCTCGAGGATCACGGGAGCATTGCTCTGCGGCTTGGTCAGGCGCAGATAGGTCAGCGCCCAGGCAGTTTGCACGTAAGCGGTGATGACCCCATTCAGGACCAGCAGGATTGGGAAATAGACGACACAACACGCGATGCCGATCCAAACGGGATTTGCGTTATTGCTGGCTGCGCCCAGGATAAACGGCACCATCGCGATCATCGCCGGGAGGGCAATGACAACTCCGACCACACCCGAACCGATGAAGAGGATCAGCGCCATGAGAACCATCGGACCAGCATGGGCGCGGACCACTTCCCAGCCTTTGCGCAAGCCATCACCGATGCCCAGGTCTTCGAGCACGATGGCAACGTTAGCCTGCTCGATCACCACTGCCACTCCCCAGAGAACCGGGACCAGGATGCAGATCAGCGGAATGAGGCAAATCCCGGCTGTGAACACGCCGACCAGGATGAGTAGAATCAGCAGGACCAGGATGACCAGACCGACCAGGAACGACAGCCCGAATACGCGCCAGAAATAAGGCATGCTTCCAGAGAACAATTCACCGAAGACAAGCTGTTCCGCACCCTGTTCAGCCTGATAAGTGCCTTTGATCAAGCCTATTCTGCCGATCGTTCCGAGGAAGATGCTTAGCGCGAGGATCACAAGAAACAAAAGGACAGCGACCACAACGATCCAGGGATTATCGTTGATCCATTGACCGATCTCCTGAAAAGTACGGTCAAGCCCGGAGAACGGCTCACCGCCCGGACCAGTTCCGCCTCCGCCACTGCTGCCTCCACCACCACCCCCACCTCCGCCTCGACCACATCCTGCAAAAATACCGAAGATCCAGAGGACTTTATGTTTCCAGATGATCTGCCATGCACGCGAAAGTACTTCTCCAAAGTTGAAATTCATTATGTCTCCTTTATGTGGTTGCTGCTTCCGACGGAAGCGGCTGCAGCTGGGGACTGCGAGTGAGACGCAGGTAGGTCAGTACCCAGGTAGATTTCGTAAAGATCAGGGCGATGCCGCTGAGGACCGCAAACAGCGGGACAAATGCAACAGTGCCTACTCCTGAAATGGCCAGAATCGCCCAATTGGCTTCCTGCTCCATAAAACCAAATGGCAGCATGAAGAATGGGAGCATCATGGGTACTATCACGATACCTGTAACTATCCCAATACCAAAATAGATAATCAGTGCTATCAAGGCGAGCGGCAGGGCATTTTTCCGAAGCAGATCCCAGCCTCGTCTGGCAGCCTCCATCACCGGCAGGTGATCTACGATGATGCCGTTCATCGCCTGCTCCATCCAGATGATGGAACCATAGATGATCGGGTACATTAGAAAGCTTAGAGGTGCCATGCAGATTGCCCCCACCCCAAATGTCACAATCGTCAAAAATATTCCGATGAACTGGATGATCAGGATTGCCAGTGTCATACCAGCTGCAAACAAAAGCATCAACCCAAGTACACGCCAGAAAAACGGCAGGCTCCTTTTGAGCAAATCACTTACTGAAAGACGCTCATCGCCCTTCTGCACTTCCATGACTCCCAGGGTCAGAGAAGTTTGCGCGAGCGTGCTCAATGGGTACAACGCCAGCATAAAAAGCAAAGACGCCACGGCATAGACAGCCAGCAATGGCAGAGCCAAATCCATTCTTTCGCTCTTTATCAATAACGGAAGAAAAGCTGGAGAGAATGAAAACGGAAACATCAGTGCTGTGAAAAAACCAAGCAGGATTCCAATGATCCACAAGACTTTATGTTTCCAGGTGATCTGCCAGGCACGGCTTAACACTTCCCCAACGTCAAAGTTCACGGGTCCTCGCAATCGTAAATCGCAAATCGTTTCATTCCCATTCGATGGTCGCGGGCGGCTTGCTCGTAATATCATACACCACCCGATTTATTCCGTCTACTTCGTTGACAATGCGGCTCGACACCTTCGCCAGCAGGTCATACGGCAGGCGCGCCCAATCGGCTGTCATGAAGTCCTCGGTGGTCACAGCCCGGATCGCCACCGCCTCCTGGTACGTCCGCATATCGCCCATCACGCCGACCGAACGCACGGGCAGCAGCACTACAAATGCCTGTGAAATTGCCTGCTGCACAGGGTTCAGAGAGCCGGTGGGCCGGATCGCCGGGAAGCGTTTACTCAGCAGACCTGCTTTGGATAGTTCCTCGAGCAGGATCGCATCCGCTGCCCGCAGACGCGCCACGCGCTCGCGCGTCACCTCCCCGAGACAGCGCACGGTCAGGCCCGGACCCGGGAACGGCTGCCGCCAAACCAGCGACTCTGGCAGCCCGAGCGCTTCCCCCACCGCCCGGACTTCATCCTTGAACAGATAGCGCAGCGGCTCGACCAGTTCGAACTCGATATCTTCCGGCAGCCCGCCGACGTTGTGGTGGGTCTTGATCCTCTCCGCTTTGTCCCGGTCCGGCGCAGACGACTCGACGACATCCGGATAGATCGTCCCCTGGACGAGGAACTTTGGCTGGCCCAGCTGCTTTGCCTCCCGTTCGAACACACGGATGAACTTCTCCCCCACAATTCTTCTTTTTTGCTCCGGCTCCGTCACGCCGCTGAGCGCCGCGAAAAACTCGTCCGCCGCCTCGATGGTCAGCAGCTCGGCGCCCAGGAACCGCCGGAACGCCGAGGCGACCTGTTCCCCTTCCTTCCTGCGCAGCAGACCCGTGTCCACGAACACTGCAACCAGTTGATCGCCAATGGCTTTATGGACGAGCGCCGCCGCGACCGAGGAGTCCACACCGCCGCTGACGGCTGCCAGCACCCGCTCCTTTCCAACCTGTTCGCGAATACGCGTAACCGATTCTTCGATGATCGATGCCGGCGTCCAGGTAGGTTTGACGCCGCAAATGTCAACGACGAAATGTTTAAGCAGCTTCTCGCCATTCGGCGTGTGATGCACTTCAGGGTGGAACTGCACGCCAAAATATTTGCGCCGCATATCGCCCATCGCCGCGAAGGGGCTGTTCCCGCTGCGTGCCAGCGCGATGAATCCCTCCGGCAGGCGCGTGATCCGGTCGCCGTGTGACATCCAGACCCTCGAGATGGCGTTGAGCATGGCGCCGCTGCGGGTCGGTTCGATCTCGGCATCCCCGTACTCGCGCTGCGCCGACGGATCCACTTGTCCGCCCAGGGCATGCGTCAGGGCTTGCATCCCGTAGCAGATCCCGAGGATGGGCAAGCCTGTTTTGAAAATAAAATCCTGAATATGAGGCGCATCCGCCTCATACACGGACTTCGGTCCGCCGGAAAGAATGAATCCCTTGGGCTGGATGGCAAGGATCTTTTCCATCGGGGCATCCCAGGGGAACAACTCGCAATAGACCTGCGCCTCGCGCACCCGCCGCGCGATCAGTTGAGCATATTGAGAACCAAAATCGAGGATGGCAATAGAGTCCATGAATTATTCCTGTAGGGGCGCAGCATGCTGCGCCCCTACATCTGATATAAGATGAAAATGCAGTTGTGGAAAATCCTGATAGTCCCCGCCATTGACGATCAAACGATAAGCAGGGAGACAAAATTCGTTTACAAGGCTTTGAGCGGTGGAAAACAAATCGGCGAGAAAAGCAGTATCTGTGAGGTCAAACTCTTCTAAGGAAGCGACGGCTTTCTTCGGCACGAGCAAAACATGAAATGGATAGGACGGCTGCGGGTGGTGAAACGCCAGCAATGTCTTTGTTTCATGCAATCGTTTAACCGGAATGGCAAAATTCATGTGCTCAAATCCCCAGCCAATGAAGTGCCTGATCCACGGATGCCATATCCATTTCTGCACAGCGACCTTTTAACTTTCCAACCTGCCAACCTTCAAACTCTCAGGATGGGTCCCCAAACGTGATCTTGCCATCGTCCATGGCAGTAATACAAGCCAGCGACTCGATGGGCACGTTGAGCGGCTGCAAGGCTGCGCGCCCGCCCTCGAAGATCTTCTCGATCAAGGCCCCGATGCCGACGATCTTCGAGCCCGCGGCTTCCGCCAGACGCGCCAGGCCCAGGATCGTCTGCCCGCTGGCAAGGAAGTCGTCGATGATCAGGACCCTCTCGCCATTTGCCAGATATTCAGGAGAAACGATCAATTCCACCATGCGTCCCTTGGTATGAGAGGGCGCCAGGGTCAGATACACCTGATCGGGCATGGTAATTGGCTTGGTCTTGCGTGCGTACACGACCGGCAGACCGAGATGGATGGCGGTTGTCACCGCCGGGGCAATGCCCGAGATTTCAGCGGTCAGCACCTTCGTCGCCCGAACGCCGGCAAAGCGCCGCGCAAATTCCCTTCCACAGGCATCCATTAAAAGAGGGTCTACCTGATGATTGACAAAACTATCCACTTTTAAAATCCCACCGCCTAAATTTTTCCCATCCCGTAAAATCCGTTCTTTCAGTTCCTTCACGTGCGCCTCCATGACCAGACAATTTCACGCATTGTACCACCCTGACCCCCACCCCGCCCATGAATGGGCATCCCCCAAATTCGACACCAGAATTTCGATTGACAAGCAAACTTATCATATCGCATTTGGGGGAGGTGTCCCGTGAAGCGGGACGGAGGGGGTGTGTTAGAATCTTTCTCCGTGACCGAGAAACCCGGGCTCATACTGGCATCCAATTCGCCGCGCCGCCGTCAACTATTGGAGCTCGCGGGCTGGAGATTCAGCGTTTCGGTGGCTGATGTGGATGAGAGTCAGCGATTGAACGAATCGCCCGCCGAGTACGTCTTAAGACTTGCTGAGACAAAGGCGCGCGCCGCGGCGGCCGTGGCGGAGGCCGATCAAATCGTCCTGGCCGCGGACACTACCGTCGTGGACGGAACGGACATCCTGGGCAAACCAGCAGATAGTGCTGAAGCGATCGCGATGCTCAAACGCCTGCGCGCTCATACGCATCAAGTCTACTCCGGGATTGCCCTGCTTCGTCTGAGCGACGGCCTGCTCCTCAGGGATCTCTGCGTTACCGACGTGCCCATGCGCGACTACTCGGACGAGGAGCTCCTGGCGTATGTGCAGACCGGCGATCCGCTCGACAAGGCTGGCGCGTACGCGATCCAGCACCCGGAATTCCGCCCGGTTCTCAACCTGGAAGGCTGTTACGCCAGCGTGATGGGCCTGCCGATGTGCCATGTCATCCTGCTGATGAGGAAAATGAACCTCCAGCCGAAGGCAGATTTTTGGGCAGGCTGCGAAACACTTCTGGAATATAAATGTCCTGTAGACCTCACAGGTCTTCATAGTGAAAGGTAAAGCATGAAATTTCTTCGTTGGTTAAACATCCTGGTCGTTCTCACATTCCTGAGTGCCTGTAGCGCCGGCCCAGTTGAAATTCCAGGCATTCCCACCGATACGCCATTGCCTCCTCCCTATGTGACCATTACCCCGGGAGGAAATCCCGATGCGGCGCTGACGAGCTACCTCGACGCATTCAAAGCCGACGATTACAACACCATGTATGGCTTGCTCAGCAGGGTCAGTCAGGATGCCATTCCGCTGGAAGATTTCGCCAAACGCAACCGCGATGCCTTGAATGAAATGAGCGCAGGTTCGTTCGATTACGAAGTGCTATCCTCGCTGATCAACGTCTATTCTTCGGAAGTCTCCTTTCGGGTCACCTATCACACCGCGCTGGTCGGAGACATTCAGCGTGACATCGTGGCGCGCTTGACCCTCGAAAACAACGCGTGGAAGCTGCAATGGGAGGATGGGATCATCCTGCCTGAGCTGGCGGGCGGCAATGTGCTGCGCATGGATTACAGCATTCCCTCGCGCGGCAACATCTATGACCGCAATGGCGATGCACTCGCCGCCCAGTCGGATGCCTATGCCTTCTACATCATTCCGGGCAACGTCACCGACGACAGTATGGGCCCGCTCGTTTCGGAAGCTTCGCGACTCTGCGGGATCGATATGGAAACCTTGATAAACCAGATCAACAATACTCCCGCACAATACCCCATCCAGCTTTGTACCGCTTCCGAACAGGAATCCCAGCGTTTTCGAGGAATGTCTCCGAGCGGCTTGCAATGGGATTCGTATAACTCACGCTATTACTTCGACCAGGGCGTTGGCTCTCATGTTGTAGGGTATACCCAGCTCATTTCTGCCGAAGAACTGGAGGCCTATCGCCGCCGCGGCTATCGCGGTGACGAGACGGTCGGGAAAGCAGGGATCGAACAATGGGCGGAAGAGTACCTCGCTGGAAAGCACGGCGGTACGCTGTACGTCATCAATCCCTCCACAGGTACACCGGTGACCAAGGTCGGTGAAAGCCAGCCGCAAGCCGCCGATTCCATTTTTTTGACGATCGACCGGGACCTGCAATATTACACGGAACTGGCGCTCCGGCCGTTCACAGGCGCAGCCGTTGTCATCGAACGCGATACGGGCCGTGTGCTCGCCATGGCATCTTCCCCTGATTTCGATTCGAACCTGTTCGCGCCAACGAATCCGAACAATGTACTGCTTGGCGAGGTGCTCAACGACTACAGGCAGCCTCTCGTCAACCGCGCCGCTCAGGGGCAGTACCCGCTCGGCTCGGTATTCAAGATCATCACCATGGCAGCCGGCATGGAAAGCGGGTTGTACGAGCCTCAGACACCGTACGATTGTCAGTATCACTGGACAAGATTGCCTGATAAGGTCCGTGACGATTGGACTTATCAGCACTGCGAGGACAGAGTACGGTCGGGCAGGGAATGTAATACGAGCGATAGCACGCCCTCCGGGCTGGTCACGCTGCAGGAGGGCTTGATGCGTTCCTGCAATCCGTACTTCTGGGACATCGGATTTACATTATTCCAGAACAACCGTCCGAATGACATTGCGAACATGGCGCGTGCCTTTGGCTTGGGCCAGCCTACCGGTATCCAGCAGATCGAAGAGGCTTCCGGGAACATCCCGGATGCAGCCACTGCGGTCGATGTGGTGAATGAAGCCATCGGACAGGGCACTGTGCAAGTCACACCGCTGCAGGTTGCCCGCTTCATCGCCGCAGTTGGGAATGGCGGCACACTGTATCGCCCGCAGCTGGTGGAAAGGATCGCCCCCGTCACAGGCGACCCGCTGACCGTTTTTAAACCGGAGGCGGTCGGCACACTACCGATCCAGCCGTTCCGTCTGCAGGCGATCCAGGAGGCGATGGTCTGGGTGGTGGAAAAGCCGCGCGGCACCGCCAACTTTCGCTTGCGCGGACTGCGCATCCCGGTGGCTGGCAAGACGGGCACAGCTGAATCAGGCAGCGGCGAACCACATGCCTGGTTTGCCGGCTACACCATGGCAGGCGAATCAACAGACTTACCTGAGATCGCCATTGCAGTCATCATTGAAAATCAGGGAGAGGGCTCCGATTGGGCGGCACCCATTTTCCAGCGCATTGTGGAAACATACTATTATGGTCGCCCGCAAAGTCAATTGTGGTTCGAGGCCGGCATATTCGGACCAACCCTGACGCCCACACCCTTCGGCGGCGTCCCAACCGAAACGCCCAGACCGAGGGATCGATGAGTCCTGCAAAGTTTGTCCGTGTGGAGAATATTTGGTAAAGGAAGAGGCCCTGCACGGTTTAATTGTCAAAGCCCAGTCCGGTTTTTTTACAGTCGAGACCGGACAGGGCTTTCGTGTTTGTCAATTGCGCGGCAAGTTGAAGCAGGGCAAGGCAACCGGTGACCTGGCGGCGATCGGCGATAGAGTCCGGATCACGGTTTCAGAGGATGGCAGCGGGGCGATCGAAGAGGTCGAAGAACGGGAGCGCGCCATCGTCCGGCTCGACCCGCGGCCGCAGGGCAATTATCAGCAGGTGCTGCTGGCGAACCCGGACCAGGCCGTCTTCGTCTTTGCGTGCGCGCACCCGAATCCGCGGCTGCGAATGCTGGATCGTTTTCTGGTCATCGCCGAAAAGCAAAAGATCCCGGCAGTCATCGTTGCCAACAAAATTGACCTGGTGGAGGACCCAAAAGAAATTTTTGGATTGTACGAAACAATTGGATACCCTGTGCTTTACACCTCAACCAAAACGGATGCAGGCATTGAAGAATTGAAATCGATGCTCACAGGCAAAGTCAGTGCGTTCGCAGGTCCGAGCGGCGCGGGGAAATCCAGTTTGCTGAATGCTATGCAGCCCGGGCTGGGCCTGGCAGTCAATGAAATCAGCAGAGCGGTGAACAAAGGCAAACACACGACCGTGACGCGCCAATTATTCCCGTTCGAAGGCGGCGGCTACGTGGCGGACACGCCGGGCTGGAAATCGCTGGCGTTGTGGGATACTGAACCGGAAGAGATCGACGCCTACTTCCCCGAGTTGCGCGACCTCGTGCAGCATTGCCAGTTCAGCGACTGCACGCACATCCATGAACCGGATTGCGCTGTGCGCCGCGCTCTGGATGAGGGTAAAATCCATCCTGAAAGATATGATTCTTATTTGCGACTGCGCTCAGGGAAAGACTGAATACTGAACACTGAATACTGATGACTGATAACTGGAACCTGGTTGGTCACGAATGGGCCGTGGAGATGCTGAAGAAGCATGTCGTCAACGCGGCGACACGCCATGCGTATCTTTTCGCGGGAGCTCCGGGCCTGGGCCGCCGTACCCTGGCATTACGCTTCGCCCAGGCTTTGAACTGCCAGACGCCCGTCGAGGCGGGAGTCCCGTGCGGAGAGTGCCGCGACTGCCGGCAGATCGCAGCCATGCAGCACGCGGACCTGACGGTCATCCAGGCCGACTCAGAGGGCGGGACATTGAAGGTGGATCAGGTTCGCGAGGCACGCCGAGTCCTGACTCTCAAGCCGTATCAGGCAGAACATCGTGTGGCGCTGTTCCTGCGGTTTCAGGAAGCGAACGACAACGCCGCGAACGCCTTGTTGAAAACCCTCGAAGAAGCGCCCTCCTATGCCGTCTTGATCCTGACCGCCGACACCCCGGAACAATTATTGCCTACCATCGTTTCCAGGTGTGAAGTGTTGCGATTGAGGCCGTCGGAGATTGAAAAAGTCAAAAGAGAATTAGAGAATAGAAGAGTAGAGAGTAGTCACGCAAAGCTCATTGCTCATATCTCTGGCGGAAGGTTTGGCTACGCGCTGCGGCTGGTCGAGGACTCATCGCTGCTGGAGAAGAGAGAAGCGCGGCTGAATGATCTGCAAAATTTGATCTCCGCCTCCCGCGTGGAGAAATTTGCCTATGCCGACAAACTCGCGGGGGACAAGGAGTCCATGCGGCAGGCGATCCTGATCTGGCTCTCCTACTGGCGGGATGTGATGCTGCGCAGCGCGCAGGCTGAGACGCCGCTCATCAACGTGGACCGCAACCTGGAGATCGAGGATCTGGCTGGCAGGCTGGATCTGTCCGCGGCACGGACGGTTGTCAGCCGCTTCGAAGATAGTCTGGAAAAGATGGAAAAAAATGTAAACTCAAAATTGCTGGCTGAAGTTTTATTGCTGGATTTACCAAAAGTGTAGTGATGATTTTAGAACGGGAGATGTTATGTGCAGAAGTATCAAACAACTACGGGATGCCGAAATCCCTGCTACCGAGGAGGAGATCCGCGCCGCGGCGCTGCAGTTTGTGAGGAAGGTCAGTGGCTATCGCAGGCCGTCGAAGGTCAATGCAGAGGCGTTCGAGCGGGCGGTGGATGAGGTGGCGGAAGCAACCAGGAAATTGCTGGTCAATCTCAATGCGCTGACTCCTTCAAATTAAGTCATATTGGTCATCTGCAAATGAGCCAATTCGATTCACAGCTTTGGTTCTTAGACGCAATTCGATATTTCCGGTCTTTCGGCTTTTTCGAGTCCCAGCCTCTCTCTGAGGATGAGCTTGGCGAGGCGATCAAATCCCACTGGCGCGGCGATTGGGATGAATATTTGGCTGGAGTCTCGGACCGTCCCGGCGCCGACCAGTTCCTGCTCGTCGCAGACACGCAGCGGGTATGGTGGCATGACCTGGAAATGGTATACCGGGGAGCCAATTCGTATGTCGATGTCCTGAAGGAGTGGGCAGCAATCTCACGAGGGCAGTTCATTCCTGAACAAACCCAGGAAACCTGGCATGGTGATAACGGACCTGCTGACATATCATTTGTATGGAATGGCAGCAGGTTTACATTCGTGCATCGTAGTGGCGATTTCCTGGAACACGGAATCTTGCAGCTCATCAATCAGGCTTTAGCCAACACATCTTTCCATTATGAGGTAGCTGCTGACTACGGAGACAGCAATTGGATAACCGTTTTGAACCAGAATGAGAAAAAGCGGCTGCAGGCTGAACGCGGCTGGCATTTCCTTTGGTAGTTCATGCAAGTCACCAAACAGGTGTTTGGATTGCACTATAACTATGTCAATCAATATCCAGTTTGTGCATTTTGTAACAATCTAATATAATCGGGTTGGAAAGGAGATTTACCATGAAAGGCAACGATAAAATCATCGCCCTGTTGAACGAACTTCTCGCCGATGAATTGACCGCCATCAGCCAATACATGGTTCATTCGGAGATGTGCGCCGACTGGGGCTACAACAAGCTGCACGAGGTCACAGAGAAGCGTGCGATCGCCGAGATGAAACACGCTGAAAAGTTAATTGGTCGCATCCTCTTTTTGGAGGGACAGCCGGTGGTCAGTCAGCTCAACAAGATCCATATTGGTGCGTCGGTTGAAGAGCAGCTAAAAAATGACATCGCAGCGGAGACTGACGCAATCAAAGCCTACAATGATGGCATCAGTCTGTGTCGCGAACTGGGCGACAACGGCTCGCGCGAACTGATCGATGCCAATCTGCACGACGAAGAGGAACATCTCGATTGGCTGGAAACGCAGCTCGAACAGATCAGCCAAATGGGTTTGCAAACCTATCTTCTCGGGCAGTTATCGGAATAAAGAAACCAGTCTCCCGCTCAATGAGCGGGAGACTGGTTCATTCAATCGCACTTCGTAGTTTCCTTGCCAGCTTTCCAAACTGGGGGGTATAGCGGATATCATCCCCGCGCGGACGCGGCAGGTCCACCTTCAAATCCAGTTTTACCTTGCCGGGACGCTGCGTGAACACCAGGACCCGGTCCGCCAGGAACAGTGACTCGTTGATCGAGTGCGTCACCATGACAACGGTCTTCTGCCGCATCTGCCAGATGTGCGAAAGCTCATTCCACATGCGTTCGCGCGTGATCGCATCCAGCGAGCCAAACGGCTCATCGAGCAGGAGCAGGTCGGGGTCATGGATGAGCGCCCGCGCGATCGCCACGCGCTGCGCCATCCCGCCGGAGAGGTCGCGCGGCAGCGAGTCCTCGAATCCCTGCAATCCAACCAGTTCGATCATTTCCCGGGCTTTGAGGCGCGCATCCGTTTCAGTCACTTGTTTTACCTCAAGCGGAAGTTTGATATTCTCGATCACCGTGCGCCACGGCATGAGATTTGCCTGTTGAAAGACCATGCCCGTGCTGGGCGGTTCGCCGTGACCGAACATGAACGAACCCGAGGTCGGCGAGATCAGCCCGGCCAGGATCCGCAGGAGTGTCGTCTTGCCCGAACCGGAGGGTCCCAATACGCAAACGAACTCACGCGGATGCACATCGAAGGAAATGTTATCCAGCGCGTGTAATCCGCCGTTCTCGTTGGGAAACACGGCGCTTAGATTACGAATCGTAAGAATGGGAATAGTTGGCATTTCGGGTGCAATTTTTGAACCGCGAAGCGCGCAAAGAGCGCGAAGATTTTCTTAGCGAACTTAGCGGTCTTCGCGGTGAAGTCTTTATGGAACGAATTCATTCGTGAACGCTTTATTCAAATCCATTTTCTGATCGATCAGGCCTGCCTCGAGTAAAACGTCCTGCATATTTTCCCAGGCCTGTGGGTCGGAATAACCAAGTCGGTCGGCTTTCCATTGTTCGATGGATGTGGCAAGCACCTGCTTCTGCACATCGGCATCCAGGTCGGCCAAGTTTGGAATATGTGCTGCGCTCAACTCGAATGCTTCCTCAGGATCCGCGATCGTATCGGCAAGGCCCTTGAGAAACGCGCTCACGAAGGCGCGCACCAGTTCAGGGTTTTCTGCAATGACTTTCTCGCTCGCCAGGATCCCGTTCGAAGCGAGCTGCACGTAATCCGACACACGGATTTCAGTGACGGGAATCTCGCGCGCCCGCAGTTGGATGGGCTCGTTTGCGGTGTAACCAACGATCACATCCTGCTCGCCTGCCACGAACAGTTCCACCTGGTTGAAGCCGATCGAATCAAGGTTCACATCGCTTTCGCTCATTTTGGCTTCGGACAACAGCGCGCGCAAGCCAACATAATTCGCGCCGAACAAACCAGGCAAGCCGATCTTCTTTCCTTTCAGATCCTGCGGGATCAGAATGCCGAGTTCGCTCCTGGCGACCACAGAAACGGGATACTGCTGATACCACGCGCCGACATAGACAACGGGCAAGCCCTGGGCGCGCGCCAGCAAAACCTGTTCGCCGGAAACAACTGCAAAGGGCAGTTCGCCGGCGCCTACCAACGCCACACCGTCAGTCTCGAACTTGTAATCCAGTTCGACGTCCAATCCCGCCGCGCGAAAATATCCTTTTTGGATGGTGACGTACATGGGCGCGAACTGGATGTTTGGGATGTAGCCCATCGGCAGACGGATCCTGGTCAGCCCGGCCGATCCGTCCGGGGACTGGGAGCGGCTGCACGCCGAAAGAGCGAGTGCCAGCCCAAGCGTGATCAAAATGAATTTACGAAACATAGTGTATCTCCTATAAGACCTGTGAGGTCCTAAATTTTTTCCTGCCATTTCAAAAATCTTTTTTCGAGCAGGATCACAATTCCATACAGCATCAATGCCAGTACGATCAGCATAAACACGGCAACAAAGACCATCGGCGTATCGTATTGAAAATCTCCCACCTGCAGCAGAAAGCCGAGCCCTTCCTCCGCATCCACCAGCTCCCCGACAATCGCGCCGATCACGGAGAGCGTCGCGCCCACGCGCAAGCCGCCGAGGAAGACCGGCAGGGAGGCTGGTACTTCCACCTTCCACAAAATCTGGGCGCGCGAGGCATGGATGGAATTCATCAAATCGTACAACACCGTCGGCACGGCCCGCACGCCCACGATCGTATTCACCAGCACCGGGAAGAAGACGATCAAGGCACAGATGACCACTTTGGAGAGGATCCCGCCTCCCAGCCAGATGATTAGCAGGGGCGCAATCGCAATAATGGGAATTGCCTGGCTCGCCACGATGTACGGCGACAGGACTCTTTCCAGCGGACGCGATTTCGCCAGGACGTACCCCACAAGGGTCGCGGTGATCGCTCCAGCCAGCAGCCCCAACACAATTTCAAGGAGCGTGATGCCTGTGTGATAGAGCAGGCTTCCATCGCCGAGTGCCTTGAGGAAACGCGTCCAGACACTGAGAGGCGAGGGCAGGATGAAATTTGGTAATCCAGCGTAGCGCGCAATCAGATGCCAGACGAAAAGGCCCAGGACAATGGAAATCAATCCAAGCCAGTTGCGTGAGCCATTGCGTGAAAGAGTCCGAACAAGATTTGGGTTCATAATATGCTCAAACCGCCGTCCTCGGCGGTGCGTGGCAAACAAAAACGCCTCGCAGGGGAAACCTACTGGGCGCGGACGCGAAGCGAGCGTTGGCTGATGCTCACGCACGATTCGAAAAAAAGTCCCGAAAACAAACTGCGTTTTCGGGGACTTAACTTGAATCAGACTCGCGTGAGCCTGCATCCTTCTTCCATCCAGACTATTACTGTCGGCCTCGGAGTTTCACCGGGTCATGCTCTGGAGTCAAACGGCTTGCCGTTTGCAGGAGCACGCCCTTTCGGGCAGTCCTGCACTCCATACGCTCGTGGGCTGTACCACCGATCGGGAATTCACCTGCACTCGATTTGCTTAGCAAATCGGCAGCGCACGTGGCACCCTGCCCCGAAGGTTCCTATTTGGTTGTCGAGATTATACCCTATCGGGCACTCCGTATCTTAGTCTGCTTTGACGATGCAATCGACAGGGCAAACACTGACGCACTTGGGCGAATCGAAATGGCCCTCGCATTCGACGCAGGTGGCCTGGTCGATTACATAGAGAATGCCATCGCCTTCGCTAATGGATTCGGTCGGGCATTCAGGCACGCATGCGCCGCAGGCGATGCAGTCTTCGGTGATCTTCATTGACATGGTTGTTACTCCTTCGAAAATTTATTACTGCGGCTATAAAAGTAACCCAAGCTGTGCCTTGCGTCAAATGACAAATATCTCTAATTCTGTGAATTTTGTCACAGTTCTCTGTCCCCCAAAATATCACGGTTTCAGACAGTCTGAACGTCTCATTTGTCTCACGAGATGTTCGGTTTTCTCACAGAATGTGGTTCACCTACCCACTTCCCAGATGGAAAATACAACCTGCCTGCTACCTGTTATGAGCCTGTCAGGTACACGAACCCAGCATAGAGACAGAGACCGATGATCAGGCCAATCACAAAAAGAAGGATGATGGCGACAGTATTGGACTTGCCAGTTTTGCCGTTGTACTGGGTACCGCAGTTATTGCATTTCACGTGTGTGAGTATTGCAGGCCCCAATATGCCACCCCACCATGTGTAATTGATCTTTTTCACGTTGGTGTTACCACAATTGGGACAAGGAGCGTATTGAACAGGTTGAGTTTGTGCCATGCGATTTCCTCCACAAACAATGACGGCGACAAGAGACCTTGTCACCATCATTGTATCATTTCAACTGCGCTTTGATCTTTTCGGCAGTTTCCCTGTAGGCAGTCAATTTCTCGCGTTCCTTTTGTACCAATGCAGCGGGGGCTTTGCTGGCGAAGTCGCCTGCCAGGAGTTTTTCCAGGCGCGCGATGTGAGACTGGGCTTCCTTCAACTCCTTTTCGAGGCGGGTCTTTTCCTCCGCAAGATCGACCATACCAGCCAGCGGAAGGTAAACTTCCACAGTACCAATCACAAGAACCACTGAGTCGCCGGGTTTGTCGGCCAGTGATGGAACGAGCGTGAGCTCCGATTCACTTAAGCCTGCCAGCGCTGCAAGCACTCTGGATTGTTCCTTCAGCAAAGCGGTTTTCGCCCCTGCGGCAACGGTGGCGGGGATGCGTTTGCCGGGAGGCACCGCCCTCTCCGCGCGCAAGTTGCGAATGGAACGGACGATCTCCTGCACCAGCTCAAGGTCGGCAATCTTCGAGGCTTCCCAGTCTTCCGGTTCGCGCGGCTCGGGCCATTGAGCCACGATCAAGGCCTCGGGCCAGTCTTTTGCCAGTTCTTTCAACGGCGACGCCAGGACCGCAGCGCGCAGGTGATCCCAAAGTTCCTCGGTCACAAACGGCGTGAAGGGATGGAGCAGGCGCAGCGCCATGTCGAAGACACGCGCCAGGGTATCGGCAGCACGAGTCGCACGCGCACCGCCTTCAGCGAGTTCCTGCTTGGCAATCTCCACATACCAGTCAGCAAAGTCGCTCCAGATGAAGTCATAGATTTGCTGGCCCGCCTGGCCGTACTGGAAATTCTGGAAGAGGCGCTCCACATCGCGGACAAGCTGTTGCAGGCGCGCCCAGATCCAGCTGTCAGCCAGTGTCCAGTCCTGACGATGGACCGCGGACGATTGACCATCGTCCATCGTCCATCGTCCATCGTCTACAAGCGAACCAATCGACGAAATCACGAATCTCCCAATGTTCCATAACTTATTCGCAAAGTTGCGGTTGGATTCCACTTTCTTGGGACCGACATTCGTGTCGTTGCCGGGTGTCGAGCCGACCAGCATGGTGAAGCGCAAGGCGTCCGTGCCGAACTCATCCATGAGGACGAGCGGGTCGATCACATTGCCAGTGGTCTTGGATATCTTGCGTCCGATTTCATCACGCACAAGCCCATGCAGATACACCGTATGGAAGGGAACCTGACCGGTGAACTCCAATCCCATCATGATCATGCGCGCCACCCAGAAGAACAAAATATCGTAGCCTGTCTCCATGTAGGTGGTTGGATAGAAATATTTATAATCAGGCGTTTCCATAGGCCAGCCCAGCGTGGAGAAGGGCCACAAACCTGAAGAGAACCAGGTATCCAGCACATCCTCATCCTGATGAATTTCTTTCGAGCCGCAGGTCGCACATTGAGCCGGGTCTTCACGGCCTGTGGTCATGTGCCCATCCGGGCAGTACCAGACCGGGATGCGGTGTCCCCACCACAATTGGCGGCTGATACACCAATCCTTGATATTTTCAAGCCAGTTGAAATAGACCTTCTCGAAGCGCTCAGGCACGATCCTGATGCGGCCATCTCTGACAGCTGCGAGCGCAGCCTGTGCCAGCGGTTCGATCGTCACGAACCACTGGGTGGAGATCATCGGCTCGACGATCTCGCCGCCGCGCTGGGACCGCGGGATGGTGGTGCGATACGGCTCGATCCTGATCACGAGACCAGCTTTCTTCATATCTGCCCATAAGTTTTTACGCGCCTCGAAGCGGTCCTGACCCTGGTACGGCCCGCCATTTTCATTGACCTTCGCCGCCTCATCCAGCACCGAGATCATGGGGAGGTTGTGCCGCTGGGCAATAGCATAGTCATTCGGGTCGTGACCCGGCGTGATCTTCAAGGCGCCGGTGCCAAACTCGATGCTTACGTACTCATCTGCGATGACAGGGATCTCACGTCCGAGGATGGGCACGATCACCTTTTTGCCGACGAACTTCTTGTATCGAGCATCCTCCGGGTGGACGGCTACCGCTGTGTCACCGAGGATTGTCTCCGGACGGATGGTCGCGACCGGGATGAATTCATCCGCATCCGCAAGTTTGTACTTAAAGTAATACAACGTCGCCTCTTCCTCGTTATATTCCACTTCGAGGTCGGAGACAGCCGTTTTGAGGCCCGGCGACCAGTTGATCAAACGGGGGCCGCGATAGATGAGTCCCTTTTCGTAGAGATGCACAAACGCCTCCCGGACGGCCCGACTCAGGCCCGGGTCGAGGGTGAAACGCTCGCGGTCCCAGTCGCACGAGGCGCCGAGTCTCCGGATCTGATTCGTGATGATGCTACCGTACTTCTTCTTCCATTCCCAGGTGCGTTTGACAAACTCATCACGCCCGAGTTCTTCGCGGGTCACTTCCTCGGTTTTCAACAGGTCACGTTCCACCATCAGCTGCGTGGCAATCCCCGCGTGATCGCTGCCCGGCACCCACAATGTGGGAATGCCTTTCATACGGTGATAGCGGATCATCAGGTCTTCGAAGCTGACAAACATGGCATGACCGATGTGCAGTTCACCTGTCACGTTGGGCGGCGGGATGGAGATGACGAACGGCTCGACGTTCGGGTCGAAGCCCGGCTTGTTCGGATCGTTCCACGGCTTGAAATAACCGCCCGACTCCCACATCTTATAGATGCGAGACTCGGTGGATTTGAAATCATAGGCTTTCGGTAATTCGTGTTTGGTCATTCGTGCTCCTTTGCGGAGAGAGTAGAGAACAGAGATTTGAGACCAGTCTCTAGTCTCTGTTCTCGAATATCTAAAAACAAAAACACGCCTCGTCCAGGATGAGGACGACAAGCGTGCCGCGGTACCACCTCAATTCGCTGATTTCTCACCACAAAGGACACGAAGGGTCACTAAGGTTTCTTATCAGCGCACTCTGTAGCTGACGATCATCAGCCTATGCTGTAACGGGCAATCCCGTGCTGGTCTACTGTCCAGTGATCAGTGTTCAGTAATCAGTAATCAGTAATCAGTGGGTTTCTTCAGCAATAATTCAGACGACTTCGGCGCGGTCTTCCTGCGGACGCTTTCACCAGGTGCATCCTTCTCTATCAGGCCTCGCGGCGCTTACTCCTTCTGAATGACGGAGATTATACGCGGTGAAGCAGGGCGCGTCAATGGAAGGAATTTGTTGGAATATGAAGACTGGTTCGACTATCATTCGACGAACGTTTGTTATACTTGCCCTGCTTTATCTGAAACAAGATAATATCCGAAAGGGATCTGGTTAGAATATGCTGAGTGGAATCGAATTCGTACTTATTGGAATTGCTGCCCTGGCAGCGGGCGCGGTGAATGCCCTGGCTGGAGGCGGGACACTGATTACCTTTCCCATGCTGACCTTTTTAGGAGTCCCGGCCGTCGCTGCAAATGTGACGAATACAGTGGCGCTTTGTCCCGGCTATTTCGGTGGGACTCTCGCCCAGTGGAACGATCTGCGCGGTCAAAAGAGCCGCCTGTGGATCGTGGTGCCAGCCAGCATCCTCGGCGGCGTGATCGGCGGTTTCCTGCTGCTGCGGACGGGAGAACGCTTATTCAGGGAACTGGTCCCATATCTCATCCTGCTTGCTTCGGTATTGCTGGCAATCCAGGAGCCCGTCCGGGCGTGGCTGGTGCGCAGGTTGGGTGAGAGTCACTCGGGGTCAGGGATGGAAAAGCTGGCGTGGCTGCCTGTCGGCTTGGCATCCATCTATGGAGGCTACTTCGGCGCCGGCTTGAGCGTGATCGTTCTATCGGCCTTGGGGCTGACCCTCGAAGATACCCTGACGCGCCTCAACGCGCTCAAGCAGGCGGTTGCGTTCACCGTCAATGTGGCTGCGGCAATTTTCTTCCTGTTTTCAGGGCAGGTCGTTTGGGCCGCCGCGCTGGTGATGGCAATCGGTGCATTGATCGGCGGGACGCTGGGTGGGCGGCTGGCGGGCCGCATCAAACCCTCCACGCTGCGCTGGACCGTCGTGGCAATTGGTGTCTTGATCTCCATCATTTATTTTGTACATGGATGAATCGCCTCCCTTTCATTTTCACAGAATTCCAAAAGTAACTTTATCGACCCTGGTTGCGTCATGCTTACTGTCAACGCCGCTGCCGCCCCGTATTGGATTGTGTTGACTTTATAAATTACAGCGTTTGGAGGACTCATGGATATTCGCGGTAAACGGTTAAAGCACATGGATATGTGGGTAGTAAAAACAGCTTTCCGCATCGGATTCACTTTTTTCCTGATCGTTACGGTCTCGCCTTTGGCGGCTTGTGCTCCGCCGATCCCCGTTACTTCTTCTACGGCAGTGATTCCCACCTCAACGCCCGAATCGAACCTCACGACAGCGGCAACCTTGGCAGCCACCTCCACAAACGAAGCCTCTGTCTCGTCCCCAACGCCCACGAACACGCAGATATCAGGCTCCTCACTCACTTTCATTGCAGACGCCGATGCGCAGGTGAGTGAGGCGAACCCCAGCAAGAATTATGGAAAGACGACGTATTTACAGGTGGATGGAGCGAATGATCCGGATGTGGAGAGTTTTATCCGTTTCACGGTCACAGGGATCTCCGGCAATGTCCAGAGCGCCCGGTTACGTGTGTACGCTACAACCAACGCATCAAAGCATGGACCCTCTGTCTTTGGGACCGATACTGCCTGGAGCGAGTCCGAAATTACCTGGGAAACACGTCCAGGTCGTATCAGCGGTCCGCTCGCCAGCACAGGCAGCGTTGATACAGACACCTGGGTGGAATATGATGTCACTGCCTTTGTAAGAGCGGATGGAACATTCAGTTTTGTGCTTGCCATAGACAGCAGCGACGCGGCGACCTTTTCCTCCCGCCAGGGCAGCCAGCCGCCTCAATTGGTCATCACCCTCGCCGATGGCTCGACCACAACGCCAACTCCAACGCTGGCGGCTGACAATGTAACTTTCGTCGGGGCGGGCGATATATCCGACTGTGATAATGATAACGATGAACTGACAGCCCGGCTGCTGGACGCGATTCCCGGCACCGTGTTTACAACAGGCGACAACGTCTATTCCAGCGGTACAGCCGAGCAGTTTGCTGAATGCTATGACCCAACCTGGGGCCGGCATAAAGATCGAACCCGGCCGATCCCCGGCAACCATGACTATCGCACCTCCGGTGCAGCCGGTTATTTCCAGTATTTCAACACCGTTCCTTCCTACTACGCCTATGACCTTGGCAGCTGGCGCATCTATGCCTTGAATTCGGAGATCGATGTCGCAGAGGGCAGCCCGCAAGTGACATGGCTGCAGTCCGATCTCAGCGCCAACCCGCGCCAGTGCATCCTCGCCTACTGGCATCAACCGCGCTGGTCGTCAGGAGAACATCATGGCAGCGATACAAAGTACCAGACGCTGTGGCAAATCTTTTATGAGGCTGGTGCAGAACTGGTGCTCAACGGGCATGAACACAGCTACGAGCGCTTCGCGCCGATGAACGCAGCCGGGGGGGCAGATCCGCTGGGAATGCGTGAATTTGTGATCGGGACAGGCGGCAAGAATCTCTATGGCTTCGACACTATCCTGCCTGCCAGTGAAGTTCGGGATAATACCAGTTACGGCGTATTGAAGTTGACCCTGCGGCCCACCGGCTATGACTGGGAGTTCGTGCCTGCTGCCGGGAGCACCTTCACGGATCGCGGAAGCGCGGAGTGTCATTAGCAATCATCAGAAAGCTTCTTGCAGAAAAAGGCAACGCCAGGAACATAGCCTGGCGCTGCTCATTTCCCTTGCTTGCGCAATCATATTGCTGCGAATATAATCACCCTTCGGACTCTTCAAACCGGAGGTTTTCGTGCGTAAGATTTTCCTGATCGTTCTCGTAACAATCGTCTCTACATTAATACTGACAGCATGTGCATCGGGTAACGAGAATGCATCTGCAAAAGCAGTGGAAGATTACCTCAAGGCACTGGTCGCCAAGGATGAAACCCGTCTTTCAACGCTTTCCTGCGGGGAATGGGAAGATGAGGCGCTGCTCGAACTCGACTCGTTCCAGGCGGTCACTGCGCGGCTCGAGGGCCTTACCTGCGAACAAACCGGCACAGATGGCGAGACTGCCCTCGTGCTTTGCCAGGGGGACATCGTCGCCACGTACAACGACGAAGACCAGGAACTTGACCTTTCCGTGCGGACCTACCAGGTTGTCCAGGAAGGTGGCGAATGGCTGGTATGCGGCGTCCGCTAATCCAACTAATCGCCTCGTTGGATCGCAGTCCCATCCCGGCATTTCAGGATCGATGAATGGGACTCCTTCAAGTCGGCGCTTCCATCCTGACCTCGTTGCTGATCGGCGCACTGACAGGCGCAGCGGTCCTGCGGACGCGTTTCGCGCAGACCGCGCGCACGTACCTCCTGCTCGCGTTCAGCATCTTGGCGGTCTATTGGTTCCAGCCTCTCGTTCCCTTACGTTCGTTTGATTTCTGGCTTCCCTCTCTCACCCTGGCACTGGTCGTCTTAACCTGGTTCATTACCTCCTCCGGCGGAGCGCCCGCGCAGGCGGATGCGCCTGCCGAGCCGTGGTGGCGTTCCCCTCAAAATTCAATCGCACTGCTGCTGATCGTGGGTCTGCCCGCCCTGATCGCTCTTTCCCGCTACTTCCTCCCGGAACCGATTTTCACCGCCGCGCCGCCGCCGCGCTTCATCATCTTTTTGGTCTTTGTCATTGCCCTGGCAATTGCCATCGCATTGACCAGCTGGCTGTCACGCCGTTTGCTCTGGGTGCTCTCCGCGCTCATCGTTTTCCTGATCCTCGTCCTAATTGTTCTCAAGACTCCTGCGCTCTCCCTGCAAACCAGCATCTTCTTCCGCACCCTGACGAACCGTTCGCTTGAAAATGCCGCCTCCACCGACTTGCGCTGGCTGGGCTTTTCGTACATCGCCTTTCGTCTCATCCATGTTTTGCGCGACAAACAGGCTGGCCGCCTGCCCCCGCTGTCGCTGGCGGAGTTCGGGACGTATGTGGTCTTCTTCCCCTCGCTGGCGGCTGGTCCCATCGACCGCGCCGAACGCTTTGCTGGGGACCTGCGAAAGGATTTTGCCCTCACCCAGGATGACACGCTTGCGGCAGGCATTCGCATTTTCGCCGGCCTGTTCAAGAAGTTCGTGATCGCAGACACCCTGGCGTTGATCGCATTGAACGATCTACTCGCCACGCAGGTCCGCGGCTCGGGCTGGATGTGGGTGATCCTCTACGCCTATACCTTCCAGATCTACTTCGACTTCAGCGGCTACACCGACATTGCCGTCGGTATTGCCCGCCTGGCTGGCATCAAACTCCCTGAAAATTTCGCCGCGCCCTACCTCAAGCCCAACATTACCCAGTTCTGGAACAGCTGGCATATGACGCTGACGCAGTGGATCCGCAACTACTTCTTTAATCCGTTCAATCGCTGGATACGCCGGTTCAAAAGGATCCCCGCCTGGACGATGATCCTGATCGGTCAGGCGGCGACCATGTTACTGATCGGTTTGTGGCACGGGATCACCCTCAACTTTATCATTTGGGGGCTCTGGCACGGAATTGGCCTCTTCCTCCAGAATCGCTGGAGCGACTTTATCCGCACCCACTATCCGAACCTGCAGCAAAACAGCCGGCTTCAATCCGTGCTACAGGTCGGCGGCGTCATCGTGACGTTTCATTTCGTTGCACTCGGCTGGGTCTTCTTCGCGCTCAGTGAGCCAGGGCTGTCCTGGCAGGTGATTTTGAAATTATTTGGTGTGTACTCCTCGCGCTGAGCGGAGGGTCGAGACATTCCGTCGAGACCCAAAGTCGAGGCGCCGTACTCCGCGCGATGGAAATTATGGACCCAACCACCCCTCGCATTCGCCTTTTTGCAGTTCTCCTGAAAGCAACCCTGCTCTTTGCGTTGTTCAATTTTGCGTTCCTGTTTCTGCAAAATATTCCTTTTGGTAAATTCTCCCTGTATAACTCCCTCCTTCCCGGGCGGGAGCGTTTACCGTATGGTGAAGTTCCCGAGTCCTACAGCGTGAGTCTTTTTGATGTCGATGCCATGTTCGCCTCGCACGTCATTGCGGGAAGGGAAAAGGCTCCAGGTGAGTATCGCGTTTTGCTCATCGGCGATTCATCTGTGTGGGGTACACTGCTCGAGCCCGAGGAAACCCTTGCCGGGCAGTTGAATGCCAATGCGCTCGAGGCCTGCGGCAAAACGGTTCGTGCGTACAACCTCGGTTACCCGACCCTGTCCCTCCTCAAGGAATTGATGCTACTGGATCATGCCCTTCAATACCAGCCCGACATGATCATCTGGCTCACGACGCTCGAATCGTTCCCGCAGGAGAGACAGCTGACCTCGCCCCTCGTTGCCAACAACGCCGCGCGCGCCCGGGAGCTGATCGGGCGCTACCAGCTCTCTGCCGACCCGAATGATCCGGAGCTGGTCGACCTGTCGAAATGGGACCAGACGTTCGTGGGGCAGAGGCGGGCAATCGCCGATCACCTGCGCCTGCAGCTGTACGGCACGTTGTGGGCATCCACAGGGATCGACCAGGTTTATCCGGAAAACTATGTGCGTGCCCAGATCGATCTCGAGCCGAGCGATGAGTTTCATGGACTCACCCCCGCGGATCTCCCTTCCTTTGCGGAGGCGCTGGCATTCGATGTGCTGGAGGCAGGCCTGTCCGCCGCGTCTGTTCCAACGCTTCTGGTCAACGAACCGATATTGATCAGCAATGGTGCCAACAGCGATATTCGCTATAATTTTTTCTACCCGCGCTGGGCGTACGACGAGTATCGCAAACTGCTCCTCGAGCGCAGCGCAAAATATGAATGGAACTATTTCGACTTTTGGGATCTCGCCCCCATGCAGGAGTTCACGAACAGTGGCGTTCATCTCACGCCGGAAGGCGAAGCCATGCTGACAGAGAAGGTCGCGGAAGCCATTCAAGCCACATGCAGATAGGATTATGAAACTTAAATTCTTTTTTTTCTGGCTGATGGCAGCTTTGCTCGCCGCATGCTCGGCAGGCCAGGTAACCACCCCAACCCTCCCTGCCCCAACGATGACAGCGCCGACTCTTCCCCAGCCGGCGGTTGATGCCGCGCCCCAGCCTGTACGACCCACCCCGACGATCCCTGCTCCGACAGCCGCACCGACCTCCATCCCGCTCGACGCCACTGACTGGAAGAGCTGGAGTGTCATCCCCGCCCTCAGCCCGGAGATGCTCGACATCTATAAGAGCGGCCAAGCCCTGCAGCGTGACCCGCATGTCGTCTCGGTGGTCGGGGATTGCGAGAGTTCCTCGGATTGGTTCCTGAAGGATTTCTCGAAGGACGAGCGCTTTTATGATCTTGGACCGTACGCCAGCCTGCAGGAGACCATTGACCACTTCAAAGCCTCGCTGGGCTACCGAAGTTATGCCGCCCTGCGCGGCGCGACCGCGCCCACGGTCCTGTCTCCCCTCTGGGCGGACCCGCAAGCCTGCGAGCAGAATGAGACTCCTTTGGCCTGCGAATACCGCGTGCACAATCCATCTTTCGCGTTCATTGCGCTGGGCACGAACGACATTCACAAGGTCGACCAGTTCGAGCCGAACATGCGCCTGATCCTCGAATACACATTGCAGCAGGGGATCGTCCCTATCCTGGTCACCAAAGCCGACAACCTGGAAGGCGACGATCGCATCAACAACACAATTGCCCGGCTGGCGGTCGAGTATCACCTGCCGGTCTGGAACTTCTGGGCGGCGGTCCAGCCGCTGCCCGGACACGGACTCCAGGGGGATGGCGCGCATCTCACGTTTACCTCCAACTTCTTCAATGACCCCGAAAATCTTAAGGGCGCCTGGGCGATCCGGAATCTCACTGCTCTGCAGGTCCTGGAAGCCATGCGCACAGCCGTTCAGGAGAAATGATGTCTAAGTTTTTTATTGTCATCTTGATTTTTACTTTATTGGCAGGCTGTTCCGGATCTTCAAATGTTCCTCCCTCCGCGACGTTTACCGCAGCGGCCACGTCTGTCGAATCAGGCGCGGCGACGGCAAGCCCTACGCAGGCCGGCGCCACCTCCGTTGGGGTGGAAACCGCCGCAGCAACGACGACTCCGCGTCCCCCGCTCGCTCCCGATGAGTGGAAAACTCTGCCGGCAGTCCCGGCCGGCGTCAGCGATGCGATGCGTGAGGTCTATCAGCGCGGGTTGGAAATGGGCAACGATCCCAGGCGTTTTTCCATCATTGGTGATTGTCAGAACGTCTCCTCCTACTTCCTTGCCATGTTCGAGAAGCCCGGAGAGTTCAGTCTGGGCGACGAATATGCTTATCTCCAGCCGACGATCGATTACTACCAGGGCTCCTACTCCCGGAAAAGCCTGGCAGTCAAAGGCGGCTTCAACGCGGCTGCAGTCCAGTCACCGCTGCGCGCGGACCCGAAGTCCTGCAACAAGAACGAATCGCCGCTCGACTGTGAGCTGCGGACCTGGAAGCCCTCGGTGGTCTTTGTCAGCATGGAAACATGGTGGGAGGGCAAGCCCGAAGCGTACAACACCTACATGCGCCGTGTGATCAGGCGCATTCTCGAGACAGGCGCGGTGCCGATCATTGCCACGAAGGCGGATAACCTGGAAGGGAATCACAGCATCAATGCGACCATTGCGCAGATCGCCCATGACTATGACATCCCGCTCTGGAACTTTTGGGCAGCCGTTCAGCCGCTGCCCAATCATGGGCTGAGCTCTGATGGCTTCCATCTGACGTTCGCGCGTAACTTTTTCGACGACCCCGTTCGCATGAAGAGCGCCTGGCCCTGGCGCAATCTCACCGCCCTGCAAACCCTGGACGTGGTCCGCCGGGGCCTGACCGGGCAGCCCTAGCATAACCAGCCTGTGACGTACGCAGGGGGAGTCTGCAATAGAAATCCAACGATTGCCTCTTGACAATTTAGAACATATGTTCTATTATGTGGTCATCACTGGTTCTTTCTGTTCGCATGGTGGTGTTCCACCACGGAGGTCTCCATGAACCGTACACGTTCCCTGAACCTGCTCCCCATTCTGCGGGGCACCGCTCTAAAACGAGGCGCCATCTTCGGATTCATCATCCTCGCTGCCCTGCTGGCGTTCGAGCTGTTCAACTACTCCAGCACCCTGTTCGCGCTGCGCGACATCCTTGGCGACCTGGCGTTCGGTCCCATCCGCTGGGCAACCATGCTGGCACTCGCCTTCTGCGCGATCGATTTTGCCGGCATCGCGCGCATTTTCACCCCCGAACAGGGCCGCGACGAACCTGCCGAAGTCTGGTACCTCTTTGCCGCCTGGTTCCTGGCAGCTGCTTTCAATGCCAGCCTCACTTGGTGGGGAGTCTCCGTGGCGATTCTGCAGCAGAATGCAGTGGGAGGCGTCCTTCTCGGCCAGCCGGCAATGACCAAGTTCGTGCCTGTTTTTGTCGCTGCCATGGTGCTCATCATCCGCGTGCTGCTGATCAACACCTTCTCCATTGCGGGAGAGCGCATCTTTTCCATGGCTGGTGATCGGGTTCCGCAGTACCAGAGACAACCCTCTTATCCAGTTCGTACTGAATCTCTTCGCACGCCAGGCAACTCACCCGCGTTCCCACGCCCCGCGCCCAAGCCTACGCCAGCCGCTGCTTCGCGGCCGCTCTATAATGAGCCTACTTATCATCCTGTTGGCATGAGCGCGCAGGAGCGTAGTGACAATCCCAATGTGCGGAGGTGAATCAGCCCTTAACCTTTCCAGATCCCTGACCTCTTAATCGAATAATATCCAACAAACAAACACATCACAAATGTGGTGTGTTTGTTTTTACGCGTAGTGCGAGATTCTATTGTTCCAGTGTGCTTTCTCCATGTGCCAGGACATAAAAGCTGCGCGCCTGCTCGTAGATGAAATCGGTCACAATGTAGCCTTCGGCAAATGCCGCCTCGAACAATTCCCGTGAGAAGAAGCGCCAGTCGCGCGCCAGGGCAAAATCCGCCTCTTTCAGCGCGAGGAAATCTGTCGGGATCTCAGCCAGCGCAAGTTTCCCGTTCAGCGGAGAAAAATGCTCGGGCGGCCGGAGCCAACGACCGGCTGCGCCTGACGGCTCGGCGTCGTGAGGCGAGTAAAGGGGCTGCAGTGCAGCTTTTGAAAAGCTTTCCAGTTTCAAAGGCCGCCGGGGCCGTTTTCCAAGGCGGCGCTCGACGCGGCGGGTATGAATCCACCAATCCACCTGAAAGCGGTCGGTGGGCAGACCCGCATTCAGCCCGTCACGCAGGTCGCCATATTCGGAACGACGATAGATGTTGCAGACCGCGCCGAGCTTGGCGATGTTGAGATAGGCATTCCGACTCAGCAGTGGATCGTAGGTCCATGTGATGTGGTCGAGGTCCTGATGACGGACCATCTGCCATTGGGCACGCTTCAACGCGAAGCCGATGCCTGAATCCCGTTGATCGGGGCGGATGCCCAGCATGTGCGAACAGTGCTTCGGGCGGGGACCATCCGGCGTAGACTCAAGGCCGGGGAAGCCAAACACAAAACCGACGAGTTGATCGTCGAGGAACGCGCCGACCACCAGCCCGCCATTGTGCACTGCGGTGATCAGCAGATGGGCCGGGACAATTTCCGTTTCACTGCCCGGCCAGACGAGGCGCTGCAGTTCTTCGACGGCAGCCATATCTTCAGGCGATTCGAGTACTCGTATCAGGGGAGAAGGCATAGTCACGAACGCGGGAGCCGAAACGTCTTTTGTATTTTTTCGGACACGTTTGCATACCACGGTTTGCGCGCCAGATAGTCAAGACGGTAGCCGAAGCGCGCCGGCATCAAGCCAAAAATGCGCGGCATATTATCCACAGGACAGGTTCGATTGACGGCAACATAGTCGAGCCAGTAGGTCGAGACATTGAAACTGGGAATGAAGGAATCGAGCGTCACTAGGAGAGCTCGCACGTAAGGTGCGGGGAGAGGGACCAGCAGCCGGCGTGTGTGTGTAATATTCATCAGGATCTCGAGCGCCTGGCGCAGTGTAAAGTATTCGCCGCCGCCGACCTCATACGTTTGATTGACCATTTCAGGATTCTGCAAAGACCAGATCAAACAGGTCACGAGATCCTCCACCCAGAGGGGCTGAAGCATTGTCCGCCCGTCACTGGGAATGGGAAAGAAGCCCGGCGCCACACGCAGGAGCTGCGACAGACTATTCGTAAAGCGGTCTTCGGGACCAAAAACAATCGACGACCGGATAATCGTATAGGGCACACCGCTCTTGCGGATGTGTTCTTCGGCGATCCCCTTGGTTTTTTGAACGGGAAACGCGGAGGCGCGGTCTGCACCGATATGGCTGAGGAAGATCAGCCTTTTGATATCCGCGCTGGCTGCGACCTGTGCCAGCATACGCGTGCCCTCAATATCCGTTTTGAACAGGCTGCCGCGCCGGCCCTCGGTGGCTGCGCTGGCGAGGTGATAGATCTCATCCACGCCGCGCAGCGCCGCCCGGACCGCGCGTTCATCGTTCAGACTGATCACAGCCACTTCCACCGGGACACCGCGCGGCAGGCGCGGCGAGCGGGGTGAAGACCGCAGCAATACACGAACCTGCTGGCCCGTCTCCGAAAGGTGCCGAACCAGGACACGCCCGATAAATCCCGTTGCACCGGTAACCAGAATCATGCTGATGATTATAGCAGAGGCAGAAAACTGAAATTATGGCAGTTAAATGCAAATTGAGAGACATACAGGGATTTGACTCGGTTTCACTGATATTTCTCTAACAAATCTCTTGCTTTGAGTTGACTGATGCGATATAAAATGTGGGCAAGACTTTCCGTCACTCCTCACAATGACGGGCAATTCTACAGGAGGCGCGCATGGCTGATGCAAACCGAACTCCCACGAAAGAGGAAACCCAGTCCTATCCTTTCAAGGCCGAGACCAAACAACTGCTCAACATCCTGATCCATTCCTTATACAAGGACCGGGAAGTCTTCCTGCGGGAGCTGCTCTCCAATGCTTCGGACGCGCTCAACCGTCTGCGCTTCGAGATGGTGACAAACCAGGATGTGCTCGACCCGAAGGCGGAGCTTGCCATTCGCATCAAAGTGGACAAGGAAGCCCATATGCTCATCATTCAGGATACCGGCGTGGGCATGACCAAAGAGGAGATCGTCGAAAACCTGGGGACGATTGCCCAATCAGGCGCCCGCAAGTTCCTGGAAGCGACCAGGGAGAAAAGCGCCGATCTGACGCAGGTCATCGGCCAGTTCGGCGTCGGCTTTTATTCTGTTTTCATGGTGGCGGAATGGGTGCGGGTTACGTCGCGTTCGTATAAACCAGGCGCAAAAGCCGTCAGTTGGTATGCAACGGGTGAGGACAAATATCAGGTCGACTCTGCGGAAATGGCTGAGCGCGGCACGAAGGTCGAGATCAAGCTCAAGGAAGATGCGGCGGAATTTGCAGATGAACAGCGCCTGAAGAACATCATCCATAAACACTCTGAATATATCGGCTTCCCAATTTATGTCGGCGAGGAGGAGCAGCCGGTCAACAAGCAAACTTCCATCTGGCGCATGTCGAAGCAAAGTGTGAGCGAGGACCAATACAAGGATTTTTACAAGCAATTGACACTGGATTTCGAAGACCCGCTCCTGCACACGCATATCGTCACGGATGCGCCGGTCCAGTTGTATGCGCTGTTATATATTCCGGGGAAAAGCGACCGCGGCATCTTCTCCCTGCGCCGGGAAGATGGGCTGAAGCTGTATTCCAGAAATATCCTGATCGACGAGTACAACAAGGATTTGCTGCCTGAGCATCTGCGCTTCGTGCAGGGCGTGGTGGACTCGGAGGACTTGCCGCTGAACGTTTCGCGCGAGACGATCCAATCCACCGCGTTAATGGCGCGCCTGAAAAAAGTGATCTCCGGTCAGATCATGAAGGAACTCGAGACCCTCGCCAAAAACGATACAGAGAAATATCAGACGTTCTGGAAAGAGTTTGGCGTCTACCTTAAGCAGGGTGTGGCAACCAGCCCAACGGACGCGGAATCGATCTATCCGCTGCTGCGCTTCAAGACCAATCTGCAGCCTGAGGTGTGGTCTTCGCTGGAGGAGTACGTCGGGCGCATGCAGCCTAAACAGAAGGAGATCTACTTCATTGTGGGCGACGACCCGAAGTCCATCCTGCGCAGCCCGCACCTGGATTACTTCGAGTCGCAGGGCACAGAGGTGCTGTTGCTGACCGAGCCCATGGACTCATTCATGTTGATGGGCTTGCGCAAGTACAAGGATCTCGAACTCAAAAATGTTGCCCAGGCTGAAATCAGCGACAAGCCCAAAGAAACGGAGGGGCAGGAGCAAATCGCTGATGCAGATTTCAGCAAATTGATCGAACGTTTCAAACAGGTCCTGGGTGAACGTGTGACCGATGTGCGCGCCAGCAACCGGCTCTCGCAGTCGGTCGCCCGCCTGGCGGACCCAGATGGGGCGCTCAACCCCGAATTGCAGCGCGTCTATAAATATCTGGGCAAGGAATACGAGGTCCCCAAGAAAGTTCTGGAGTTGAATCCCTCGCATGTCATCCTCAAGAAGCTGCTCGACGTGGATCCCGCTTCCGATCTGCAGACCCTGATCATCGAGCAGATCTACGAGAGCGCACTGCTCGTCGAGGGACTGCACCCCGATCCCTCCAGCATGACGCCGCGCGTCCAGAAAATCATCGAGGCGGCGCTGGGGAGCGGGAAAACCATCAGCCGCGAATGAGGCGGATTCCCGGCAAAGACCATCTGGCTTCCCGGGCAGCATCTTTAGTCTTAAAAACTGATGTTACGCACCACCCCTGTTTTTCACCGCGAAGACGCCCTTCGACTACGCTCAGGGCAGGCTCCGGGACGCAAAGAGTGTCTTTTTCTTCGCGAAGGAAGAGGAGTCTTCGCGAGCTTCGCTCCTTCGCGGTTCGAATTTCCTGTTTCCTGCGTAAGGCGAGTTAAAAAGATACTCACCCCGAAGCTGATTTTCGGGGTGAGCATTGTTATCCTGTCCGAACCGCTCAGACTAAGGCTGGAGCGCCGGGAAGGCGTTCTGAACCAGCTGCACGAACTGCGCCTGGAACCAGCGTCCGGAGACCGGCGCGTTGGGGAGCGCTCCCGTCAGATTGTTGCCGTTCAGCGAATTACCGGTGTAGGTCGGGTCGCACATGCGGTCGAAGCCCTTGCCGTCGGGGTTATCGGGTCCGACAGGGACTAACGTACTCGAGCCATCCGACTCACCGGGCGGCTTGACCCAGACATAGGCATCAAAGCCTGCCGCAGGAGCCGCCACGGGCCTGGCGCCGATGCCAGCGCCGTCCTGGTTGCACCAGTTGCCTTTGTGGATGCGCTGGTCGATCCTGCTCTCCATCACAAAAGTGAGAAGCGTGGTCGATGTGCTCGGTCCCATCGGGCGATCGGGGCCGCCCCAGCCGTTGCGCGAGGTATCGATCAGCATGCCGATGCCGGTCGGGTACGCGTCCGTACCGCTGGTCAACGCGTTGCGCAGTGCCACGAGATAGGGAGCTTCGTCGATGTAGTCGTTCCAGTCGTACCAGCCCTGCAGCGACCGAACCGGCTGTCCACCCACTTGCGTATTGGCATCCATGTATGGCTCATCCACCGGACCATAGTTGGCTGTGTTGCCGATGAAGCCGTCGATCCTGCTGTTGCCGCCGGTGACGCCCTTGCCCACTTCCTTGAGCAGGGTCACGAACGGATCGAAGTTGCTCGGCCAGCCCATCCAGGCATGGTGAGCAACGTCGATGTAGACATAGGTATTGTTGATGGAGCGGATCCGGCTGATGGCGTATTGAATTCCCTCCACATACGCACCGGTGTTCTTCGCCTCCGAACATTTGGCAAAGCTCAGGTTGGTGATCAGGTTCGGCAGCGAATCCGGCTCGATGATCGCAATGATGCGCAGGTTGCTGTACTTTGGCTGGCTGATCACGTTGTAGATCGCGTCGATGTACTCGGTCTTGTAACGGTTCATGCCGTCTTCCGCAACCAGTAGTTCGCCGTTGGAAGCCAGAGCAGAGCAGTCGCGGTTGGGCAGGTCATAGACGACGATGCCGATTGCGTTGGCGCCCTGAGCCAGTGCCAGGTCCATGTGGTCTTCCAGGCTTCTCGGATAAACACCCGTCCCGTTGACAGCCGCAATAGTGTCCATCCAGACAAAGGTCGGATAGCTCGCCACTCGCCTCATCTGCTGGCCAAGCGTGCCGCCCTGGAGGTCCGCCGCGGCATTGACTCTGGCGACATAATCCACGTTCAGGTAGAAGTTCGCGCCGACGAATGGATTCTCCAAATGTGTGCCCGGAGGATTGGTGGGTGTGCGCGTCGGTGTGTTGGTGGGTCCACCGGGTGTATTCGTGCGGGTAGGCGTGTTTGTTGGTCCCTGGGGTGTATTCGTGCGCGTGGCTGTGTTGGTGGGAACGGGTGTGCCGCCAGGCGCGCTGCCCCAGACCAGACCGCCGCTG
>JAFGCG010000076.1 GCA_016932715.1 Anaerolineales bacterium | reverse complement strand
TGCCAGATCAGTGCCAGCGGTGAGCTGCAAATCGTTCAATGCCTTCTCGGCACTGACCAGTTCGAGCTGGGCGGCGGCATAATTCGTGTCCGATGCATCGCCCAGGCGGATGAGTGGGTCGCCCTTTTTGACAGCCTGGCCCTCTTCCACCAGCACTTCGCTGACTATGCCGCTGGCAGTGAAGGCGATCTCCACGTAGCGGATCGGCTCCAGCCGTCCTTCCGCAACGATCGTGTCGTCTGCGATAACAGTTGGCACAGCCGTGGCGGTCGTCTGGCTGGACTGCGCTGAACCGCCGCAGGCAGACAGCAGGATGGCGGCGGCCACCAACACCGTTAATAAGGTCGTTTTTGAGTTCATCATTTTTGTTCCTTTGTATAAACTATTTTCAGTAAATCCCAATTTCATGTCACTCTGAGTGAGCGTTCGTTGCGAGCGAAGAGTCTCGGCACAAATTGCAGGAGATTCTTCGTCGCCAGAAAACCACTGGCTCCTCACGCAAAGCGTGACAAATCCGTGATTTACTGATTTTACTTTTTTCCCAAGTGGTGGAACAAGGGTTCCCACCGGGAATCAAAATCACTGAAGTAATTTTCACTGGGATTTTAACCCTCTTTGAAAGACTGCCCTGCTCGGAGCACAAAGGACCCGTCGGGATTATGTCAGCATGATCTTTTTAAAACCGGGAGTTGCCGACCGGAGGCAGCCATCCTGGCGATACGGGCTGGACTGGTCAGCCCGCAGAGCCCAACTGAATAACGGCAACGCCAGCGGGTTCGAGTTCGAGCGTCTCATCGACCTGCCTGCCTGTGAGCAGATCCAGTCCATGCCCACCAAAGGGGACAGTTACTTTTTCAGCCGAGTGATTCAACACGAACAACCAGGATGAACTTCCGTCCGAGCGCTGCAGCAGTTCGACGCCCGCGGGCACCTTTGGAGAAATGGGCTGGACTCCGGCTGTCTCACAAACCTGCTGCAATAACCAATCCATCCCGCCCGGATCGAGGGCCGTCCCGACATAAAAAGCTGTCCCCCTGCCAAAGCGATTGCGCGTGATCGCAGCGCTCCCCGCGTAATAATCCTGTTCGCAGGTCCCAAGCGCCTGCGCATTTTCCAGGCGAATGACATCACTCCAAAAAGAGCATGGGAATTGTTTGCCATCGCTTGTGCGGATTGTATTTGTTTGCATTTCCTGGTAAGGCACAATTTCTTCAACCACCAGTCCGAGCATCTCGCGAAACGGTGCGGGGTACCCGCCGAGACGGATCTGTTCATTCTCGTCCACGATGCCGCTGAAGAATGACATGACCAGATTGCCGCCATTCTCCACGTAGCGATTGATACTCGCAGCGGACGGATCATCCACAAGATACAGATTCGGCACGAGCACAAGTTTGTAAGACGAGAGGTTGGAGGCGGGGTGAGCGAAATCCACGGTGATATTGCGCTCGAACAATGGCTTGTAATACGAGTAGATCTGCGAGAGCAGTTTCAGGTCATTCGACGGTTTGCTGTCCAGTTCCAGCGCCCACCAATTCTCCCAATCCATCAAAATCGCAACCTGCGCGGGCACCTGGCTGGCGAGGAGCGAGTCCAGCTTCGGAAGTTCATTGCCGAGCGCCTTGACCTCGCGCCAGGTGCGCGAATCGGTCCCGCGGTGGGGGATCATCCCGCTGTGATGTTTTTCCGCGCCCGCCCGGGAGGCGCGCCACTGGAAGAACATGATCCCGTCTGCGCCGCGCCCAATGGCTTGGTAGCTGCCCAGGCGCATCACCCCCGGGCGTTTGGTGGCATTCCGCTGCCGCCAGTTGACCTGCGCTGCAGCCTGTTCCATCAAAACCCAGGGACGGCGATTCCCCAGCGAACGCATCAGGTCGCAAGCCATGCCGGAATGCACCATCCATTCCGGGTCGGAAGTATCCGGGTAGCTATCGTTGGAGACCAGGTCTTCGCGGGCGGCGAACTTCCAGTAATCAATGGGCTTGTGAAAACTCATGAAATTGGTTGTCACAGGAATATCCGGAGTCAACGCCCGCAGGATGGTTTTCTGTTCCTCGAAGCATGCCAGCCACGAGTCCGAGCTGAAGCGCCTCCAATCCAATTGCTGTGCCGGATTCGCAAATGTGGGCGCCTTGCGCGGCGGATGGATTTCTTCCCAGTCACTATAAAGCTGACTCCAGAAAGCTGCGCCCCAGGCATGATTTAACTTCTCAAGCGAACCGTAGCGCGTTTTCAGCCACTCGCGAAACGCGGCAGCCGAGATGTCGCAAAAGCACTCGCCGATGTGGCAGCCATACTCGTTGTCCACGTGCCACATTGCCAGTGCCGGATGAGTCGCGTATCGTTCAGCGAGTTTCGTCGCGATCTTGCGCGCCCTTTCGTGGTAGGCAGGGCTGTGCGGGCAGTAATGGCGGCGCGCACCATGCCACAGCGTCGTCCCCTCCGCGGTGACGGGCAGAATCTCCGGGTGGCGATGAACGAGCCAGGCAGGAGGAGCGGCGGTGGGCGTGGCGAGGTTCACGCTCACCCCATGCTCGTGAAGCAGGTCCATCAAACGATCGAGCCAGTCGAAATCATATTCGTCGGGGCGCGGTTCCAGTTTGGACCACGAGAAAATGCCCAGCGAAACGAGATTCACTCCCGCCTCCCGCATGAGCCGCGCGTCCTCCAGCCAGATCTCCGGGGACCATTGGTCGGGATTGTAGTCACCCCCATAAATGAAATAGGGAATGCGAGTGATGGATGATGAATTTGTATTTATTGGCATATCCTTGCCTCTTTAAGTCGCACGGCACAATTGTATCATTTGAATGGGCGGCGACTTCTTTTTCAGGGCACGCGAGCCTCACGACCGCGGATCGCGGCACAGCGCTGACGACTGCCCCTCAGGCATGGTAAGATTTCCCTGCTGGGAACTTAATTCCTGCTGAGGCGTCGTAACACTGGAAGGAGGGCTGCCATGACGAACAACCGCAAGCCTGCCATCGTCGCTGTGGGGGTGTTCTTTTTGCTATTGCTGAGTGGTGCCGTTTTACTTTTAACAAGGTCTAAACCTGATATTTTCACTCCGGGCGCGAGTTCCACGCCGGGTGCCACCGGGGAAGGTACGTCCCAGCCCACCGGCACGCCGGGAGATCCATATGGAATCGACGTCCAGCTCCGGGAGGGCAGACCGCAACTGCAGGCGCCGGACGTCCTGCCGGTCGCGACCGGCGAACCGCTCTCGTCCGACGAGATCCAGCTGCTCCTGGCGCGCCTCCCCGCCCTGACGCCTGATTCCGCTGAACAGATGGAGTTCCACCTGCCGCAGGAGGTCCTGCCTCCGCCCAGGCCAGGGGAAACGATCGAGCAGGCATTCCCGCCTGCTGGCGCAGAAACGGAACCCACTCCGGAGCCGGTGGAATCGGGACCCCTGCAGGTCCTGCGATTCGCCCCGGAAGGGGAAATCCCGATTGCGCCGTTTGTCAGCGTGACATTCAGTCAACCCATGGTTCCCATTGGCACGCTCGGCGACCTGGCAGCGGAAGAGGTACCGGTCAAGATCGAACCCTCCCTGCCCGGGACCTGGCGCTGGCTGGGCACCAAAACCCTGACCTTCGAATACGATTCCGAATTGATCGACCGGCTGCCCAAAGCCACGGAGTACCGGGCGACTGTTCCGGCAGGGACACGCTCCGCCACCGGCGGGATCCTGGCGGAAGCCGTCACCTGGACCTTCCGAACTCCTCCGCCGAAGGTCGTAACGAATATCCCCGCCGGTTCCCCGCAGCCGCTCGACCCCGTCTTTTTCATTGCCTTCGATCAGCGCATCGACCCGGCTGCGGTACTCAAGACCATCCAGGTCACCGCGGACGGTCAGCCTGTAAATATTGTCCTCGCCGACCAGGCTGATATCGAGGACGATAAGCACGTCAGCCACCTGGTCGAAAAGACAGCGGAAGGACGCTGGCTCGTCTTTCGAGCCACACAGCCCTTCCGGACGGAAACGCATGTCTCTGTAACAGTCGGTCCCGGCACGCCCTCGGCGGAAGGTCCGCTGCTCACCACGGAGGCGCAGTCCTACAGTTTTTCGACCTACGCGCCCCTGCGGATCGAAGAACACGGTTGTTCCTGGTACGACAAGCGCTGTCCACCCCTGACTCCTTTTTACATCCGCTTCAATAACCCCCTGGATGCCGAGGCGTTCGACGAGAGTATGCTGCGCGTGGACCCGGAAATCCCGGGCATCTCGACCAATGTTTACGGCAACACGCTCGAGATCAAGGGGCAGACCAAAGGGCGGACCACATATACGGTCATCGTTTCGGGGAAGATCAGGGATGTTTTCAGCCAGCAATTGGGGGCAGATACCCGTCTCACGTTCAAAGTGGACAAAGCCGACCCCATCCTGATCGGACCGGGACAAAATTTCGTAACCCTCGACCCGACTGCTTCGAAGAAAGTTTTTTCGGTCTACGCGCTCAATTACAGCAGACTCAATCTGAAGATCTATGCGGTCCAGCCGGGGGACTGGCCCCAATACATGAACTATGTGCGCGAGTGGCACCAGACCGATAACCCGCCCGCTATGCCCGGCGTCCTCGTCACCGATAAACCGCTCGGTCTCGACATGCCAGCCGATACCCTGACACAGGTGGACATCGATCTCAGCAAATACATGAACGGAGACACCGGTCATTTCGTCGTGATCGCGGAACCACCTCCGGGTATCTTCGAGAGCGACCAGGATAAATACAGGCGCTACTCACAAACGATCATCGCCTGGGTACAGATCACACAGATCGGTTTGGATGCCTACACCGACCACAGCGAGATGGTAGCCTGGACGACGGATCTCAAAAATGGCAAACCGCTGGAAGGGATCAGCATCCAGCCTGACCGGGGCGGGTCAGGGGTCTCGAGCGGAAAGGGCGGCGTGGTGCGTTTCCCCATCCCCACCGGGGCAACCTACCTGGTTGCCCGCCAGGGCGCTGACCAGGCGATCCTGCCGCGCTCGCCTTACCCGTGGGGCAGAGATGCCTGGATTACCTATCCGCCCAGCGATATTCTGCGCTGGTATGTGTTCGATGACCGCCAGATGTACCGCCCCGGAGAGGAAGTGCACGTCAAGGGCTGGCTGCGGCGCATCGGAGGCAAACAGGACGGTGATGTAAGCCTTGTGGGCAGCGAGGGGATGTCCGTCGGTTATCAGGTGACCGACCCGCAGGGGAACAGTCTCGGCAGCGGGCAGGCAGAAGTGAATGCACTGGGCGGCTTTGATTTCGTCTTCACTGTCCCGCAAGCCACAAATCTTGGGCAAGCTCAACTTTATCTAACCGCCTCAGGCATCCCTGGCGGGCTGGATGGGATCGAGTATTACCATCCGTTCCAGATCCAGGAGTTTCGGCGCCCCGAGTTCGAGGTGGCTGCCCGCAACGAGACGACCGGTCCGTACTTTGCCGGGGACGAGGCAACCCTGGCGGTCGAAGCGAAATATTATGCCGGCGGCGGCTTGCCGAACGCCGAAGTGACCTGGACAGTGACCACCTCTCCGGGAAGTTACTCCCCGCCGAACTGGCACGACTTCAGCTTTGGAACCTGGAAGCCCTGGTGGTTTTATTACGATGAGTTCAATCCTCCCACCGGCGGTGAGGTTCAAACCGAAACGTTCACAGCCAGGACCGATGCCTCCGGGGAACACTATCTGAGCATGGATTTTGTGCGGCAGGGCGACCCCGGCAGGGACCCCCAGCCGCAAAGCATCGCGGCGCAAGCCACGGTGATGGATGTCAACCGCCAGGCGTGGAGCAGCACGACGACGCTGCTGGTCCACCCGGCGGATCTGTATGTCGGCTTGCGCACCGAACGGTACTTCGTCGGGCGCGGCACACCGCTCGAGGTGGACTTCATCGTGGCAGACCTGGATGGCAATGCCATCGCGGAGCGCCCGGTGACGATCACCGCGGGCAGGCTGGAATGGAAGCGCCGGGATGGGAAGTGGACGGAGGAAGTGACCGACGTGCAGACCTGCACGACCCTTTCGAAAACCGAGCCGGATACCTGCACCTTCGAGACTCCCATCGGCGGAAGGTATCAGATCACCGCCATTGTGACGGATGAGTCCGGGCGCAGGAACCAGAGCCGCATCACCCGCTGGGTCAGCGGCGGGGAACGCCCGCCGTCCCGCAAGGTAGAGCAGGAGCAAGTCACGCTTATCCCGGACAGGGAAACCTATCAGCCCGGCGACACAGCCCAGGTCCTGGTGCAGTCCCCGTTCAGCCCCGCCGAAGGGATGCTGACCGTCAGCCGCAACGGCATTCTCTACACCACGCGTTTCCAGATCGAGGAAGATTCCATCACGCTGGATATCCCGATCGAGGCAAAGCACATCCCCAATTTGAACATCCAGGTGGACCTGGTCGGCGCGGCGCCCCGCAGCGACGACCAGGGCGAACTGCTGGAGGGCGTGCCGCCGCGCCCGGCCTACGCGAGCGGTCAATTGAACCTGAAGATCCCGCCCCTCGAGCGGACGCTGTCACTGCAGGTCACGCCGGATAAAGCCGCCCTGGAGCCGGGCGGCACGACCATGCTGAATGTGACGGTGAAGGATGCGCGCGGCATGCCGGTATCGGATGCCGAAGTAGCGGTCGTCGTGGTGGACGAAGCCATCCTGGCCCTGAGCAACTATCAACTGAGCGACCCGCTGGCGGTCTTTTACGCGGACCGTTCCTCTTACCTTTCGAGTTCCTATGGCAGGGCGAGCATCATCCTGGCGGACCCGCAGGCGCTGGCAAGAGAAGGCAACGAAAGAGCAGCCCAAGGTCAGGTTTCGGACAGCGCATTTGCACTCCCCGCTGCCGTGCCATCTTCTACAATGGCAGTCATGGAAGAAGCCCCAGCAATGGAAGCTGATAAATCCAGTCTCGGACAGGCGCAGGCGCCCATCATGCTGCGCTCCGACTTCAACCCACTGGCGGCATTTGTTCCCACGGTGCAGACCGGTCCCAATGGCGAGGCGCGCCTCCGGGTGGAGCTGCCCGATAACCTCACTCGCTATCGCGTCATGGCGGTGGCAGTGGACCGGGACGGCGCTCAGTTCGGCACCGGTGAGTCGAACCTCACGGCACGCCTGCCGCTGATGGTGCGTCCTTCCGCGCCGCGCTTCCTCAACTTCGGCGACAAGTTCCAGCTGCCGGTGGTCTTACAGAATCAAACCGACGCGCCCATGACGGTGAACGTCGCCGCCCGCGCCACCAACCTGAGACTTGAAAACGCCGGCATCCGCGTGACGGTCCCAGCCAATGACCGGGTGGAAGTACGCTTCCCGGCCTCCACCGTGATGGCTGGCACGACGCGCATCCAGTTCGCCGCGACGTCCGGAGAGTATGCCGATGCCGCGACAATTGCATTGCCCGTCTACACGCCAGCCACCAGTGAGGCATTTGCCACCTACGGCGTGGTCGATCAGGGCGCAGTGGCGCAGCCGGTGCTCTATCCTTCGGACGTTTTCCCGCAATATGGCGGGCTGGAGGTCAACACCTCCTCCACGGCGCTGCAGGCATTGACCGATGCCGTGCTGTACCTCGTCGGTTATCCCTTTGAATGCTCCGAGCAGCTGTCTTCGCGCATCCTGGCGGTCGCCTCGCTGCGCGATGTGCTGACCGCCTTCCAGGCGGACGGGCTGCCCTCGCCTCAGGAAATGGAAGCAGCCGTCGACCGGGACATCAGGCGCCTGCAGGGCTTGCAAAACTACGATGGCGGGTTCCCCTACTGGCGGCGCGGGTTCGAATCCAAGCCGTTCAATACCATCCACGTCACGCATGCCCTGGTCCGCGCCGGGCAAAAGGGCTTCGAAGTCCCCGCCGAAATGCAGCGGAACGCGTTGAGCTACCTGCGCGAGGTCGAAAGTCATTACCCCCACTGGTACAGCCAGCGCACCCGCTGGACCCTGAGCGCCTACGCCCTCTATGTCCGCGATCTGGCTGGCGAGCGCGACGCGCCGAAAGCCGAAAATCTTTTGCGCGAGGCTGGCATCGAAAATCTCTCGATGGAAGCGGTCGGCTGGCTGTGGTCCGTCATCGACGATCCCGGGCAGCTGGAGGCGATCCGCACCCATGTGAACAATCATGTGGTGGAGACAGCTGGAGCCGCCAACTTCACGACCTATTATGACGACCAGACCTACCTGCTGCTCAGTTCGAACCGCCGCACCGACGCCATCCTGCTGGACGCCCTGATCGAGGACAACCCGCAGAGCGACCTGATCCCCAAGGTCGTCAATGGCTTGCTGGCGCACCGCACCAAAGGCCGCTGGGGCAATACGCAGGAGAATGTCTTTGTCCTGCTCACGCTGGACCGTTACTTCAACACCTACGAAGCCGAGACGCCCGATTTCGTGGCGCGCTTATGGCTCGGAAACACCTACGCCGGGAGCAGTGAATTCCGCGGCCGGACGACGGATATCCACGAGACATTCGTCCCGATGGAATACGTGCTGTCCGAGACCTCCGCGGGCGGCGGGACCGAAGACCTGATCCTGAGCAAGGAAGGTCCGGGCAGGCTCTACTATCGCATCGGCTTGCGCTATGCGCCCGATGACCTGGACCTCGACCCGCTCGATATGGGCTTCGTCATCCAGCGCCGCTACGAGGGCGTGGATGATCCCGAGGACGTGTGGCAGGACAGCGAGGGCGTCTGGCACATCAAAGCCGGGGCAAAGGTGCGGGTCAGGATCAAGATGGTCGCCGACAACCGCCGCTATCACGTGGCGCTGGTCGACCCGCTGCCCGCCGGACTCGAGATCGTCAATCCTTCCCTGGCAGTTTCCGAGAACATTCCACAAGATCCAAACGATACCAATTATCGCTATGGATGGTGGTGGTGGGGCACGTGGTACGAACATCAAAACATGCGCGACGACCGCGCCGAAGCGTTTACCTCGCTGCTCTGGGATGGCGTCTACGAGTACACGTACGTTACGCGTGCGACCACGCCCGGCACTTTCATCGTCCCGCCCGCCAAAGCAGAGGAGATGTATTCTCCGGAAGTCTTTGGTCGCAGCGGCAGTGATGTAGTCGTGATCGAAATGAAATAACAAACTATCCCCAATCATTGTGAAACTCCCGTGCTGCTAAAGTGCGGGAGTTTTTGCCCCTCCCCAGCCCTCCCCAAATACGACGACAAAATTCGACTTGCACATTCAGTTGTTACATCGTCGGATTTGGGGACTGCGCAGCGGCCCGCCAGGGCGGGTGGGGCGGCGCGATAAAGGATGGATATAGGATGGATATAGGATCGATATAGGTTAAGCGAAGGATGACGGGAGTCGGGCATCGGGAGTCGGGAATCGGGCATCGGTATTCGGGAAAAAGGGCGTTTTGAGGGGATTCGGTCGATTTTTGCGCAAGACTTGAGATTTCCTCCCCCGCGCAGGGCTTGCGCGGGCTCGCGCATTGACTTCGCAGCCATGCAATTGGCATTTGCACGCTCGCACATTGACTGTGCAGCCATGCAATTGACATTCGCACGCCCGCGCATAGACTGTGCAGCCGTGCAATTGGCATTTGCACGCTCGCACATTGACTGTGCAGCCGTGCAATTGGCGTTTGCACACTCGCACATTGACTGTGCAGCCGTGCAATTGGCGTTTGCACGCCCGCACATAGACTGTGCAGCCATGCAATCGACATGTGCACGCCCGCGCATAGACTGTGCAGCCATGCAATTGACATGTGCATGCCCGCACATAGTCTGTGCAGCCATGCAACTCGACGCAGCAGGCTTTCTGCGACGCCTTGCAGGGCAGGTCGGTCTTCAGAAAATCCTGCCCGGTTGCGGGTTTTTGGAGTATGCTTGCCACAAATGTCGTTGCGAGCACATTCGCTTCGCTCAGTATAAACTCCGTGCAACGAAGCGAAGCAACCCCCTGGTTGCGAGGAGACTGCTTCGCCGCTCCGCGTCTCGCAGCGACATGGCACATTGGTGAACAATGACGACACAAGAACTTGCCTACACTGAAGTCGAAAAACTGGTCAAGGGTTTCAGGAGCCTGTCTGCACCACAACGCAAGGGGATGAACGAGATGCAGACGCGGCTCGGTTATATCCTGCCGTTGTTCAAAGCGCTTGGGTGGGATACGAGCAATATCAATGAAGTCAGTCCCGAAGAAAAGGTCTCGCGTGGATGGGTGGATTTTTCCTTTCGCATTGGGAATGTGCCGCGCTACTTCCTTGAAACGAAAAGAGCCAACGAAGATTTGAATGACCCCCGCTGGGTCAAACAAGCCATTGACTACGCCTGGACAAAATCAGTGACGTGGGCATTGCTCTCTGATTTTGAAGGCTTGCGGGTGTTCAACGCCGAATGGAAGGAGAGCAATCCTTTCAGCGCACAGTTCATCGAATTTGGGTTGGATGATTACCTAAAAGACTTCGAACGGCTATGGTGGCTCTCCAAACCCGAAACGAATGCCCGCCGTTTGGATTTGGAAGCAGAGAAGGTTGGCAAAAAGGTCAAGCGCCTGCCCGTCAGCCAGCATCTTTTCGATGACCTGAAGAAGTGGCGCGAGAATTTGTTCAAGAACTACAAGGCGTTCAATCCTATTATCCCTGCCGCAGAAATCGACACAGCCGTTCTGCGTTTGCTCAATCGTTTGATTTTCATTCGTACCGCTGAAGACCGCCAGGTGGAAGATAATCGATTACGTTCCTTAGTGCGCGAGCTAAGGGATAAGAAGCAAATCAACCACCTTGACCGCGAACTCGCCGAACTTTTCCGGCAATTTGATGCAATCTATGACTCGGAATTGTTTGCAAGGCATTTCTCGGAGGAATTGCAAATCCCGCCGTCAGACCTGGAAGAGGTGATTGAAGGCTTATACGAAAAGAATTATGTGCGCTACAACTTCAATGCGCTGGATGCAGACGTGCTCGGCACAGCTTATGAGCAATATTTAGGTCATGTGGTTGCAGAGGGCGAGACTGAAACGCATGTCGAAGAAAAACGGACCAAGCGAAAAAGCCAGGGCATTTATTACACGCCGACCTTTGTCACTAAATATATCGTCCAACAAACAGTGGGACGTTATCTCAATGAACACGGATATAACCCATCCCAGCCGCTGCGTGTTTTGGATATGGCTTGCGGTTCGGGTTCCTTCCTGATCGAAGCCTTTGATATAATCGATGACTTCGTTGCCAAACAACGCGGACATGCCCAAAAAGGCGAAGTTGATTTTTATGATAGATTGCGTCAACTTGAAGTTCTGCAAAACTGCATCTTTGGCGTAGATAAAGACAAGCAAGCTGTAGAAGTCGCGCGCCTGAACTTGCTTTTACGCGGTTTGCACTCACGCGAGAAGCTGCCGATGCTGGGAAATATTGCGCACGGGAATAGCCTCCATTCTGAAACCTTTGAAATGAATTTTTCTCAAATCATGAAAGAAGGTGGATTTGATGTAATTGTTGGCAACCCGCCTTACGGAGCCAAATTTACAGATGAAGAGAAGTCTTTCCTTAAAGAGCATTACGAGTACAAATCAGGCAAGCCGGACAGTTACATTTATTTTATGGAACTTGCCGTAAAACTATTGAGAGAGAATGGGATTCTAGGGCTGATTATTCCAAACGCCTGGTTAACCAACTATTATGGACATCAGTTGCGTAGATACCTGCTAAACTCTTGTGAGATTCTTGTTGCTGTTAATCTTGAGCCTGTTGAGGTATTTGCGGATGCTATTGTTGATACGACGATTTTGATTGCCCGGAAACAAGGCAATGAACTCAAGAGAAGGAATAACCAGATTTCGATTTGCGAAAGTACTGCGGAAGGTGAAATAGAATTTAAACATTACACTAGCCAATCTGAGTGGCTAGATGATTCCAAGTTCATATTCAATTTATTGAGCGGCAGTGCAACAACGACATTGTCAACCAAGATTGAAAGTGTCTCAACCGATCTGAGCAAAATTTGTATTTATTCTCAAGGCATCATCCCATATAAAACTAAACAAGACAGTGAGAACAACCCGTATATTGCTGACAAACCCATAAGCCCAGAATGGAAGCCATTGCTTGATAGTGGGGATTGTGTAAATAGATATGTTCTTACATGGCACCACAAACATATCCGCTATGGAACCTGGTTAACTCGGAGAAGAGATAGCAAGTTTTTTGAGAGACCTAAGATTCTGTTCCAAAGGATCAGAAAGAAATTACCCACTCAACTAATTGCAACATATGATGATACAGGGTATTACAATCGCCACTCGTTATCAAACATTATTCTTCAGGATGGGGTAAATTACGATCTGAAATATTTATTAGGGTTGTTTAATTCAAAGCTTATTAACTATTGGTTTGTCAATCGCTTCGGTTTGCTAATGGAGGTTGGTGGTTTTAAAGTTGGGCAAATTCCCATCCGCCATATAGACTTTGGGAATCCTGCCGAAAAGTCCGCGCATGATGAGATTGTGAAACTGGTGGAGAAGATGCTGGCATTGCAAAAAGAGCGTCAGTCCGTGCGGCGCGAGGATGACCTAGATCGAGTCCGCAATTTGGAGAAACAGATCGCGCAGGTCGACGCGGAGATTGATCAGCGAGTCTATGCGTTGTATGGGCTGACGGAAGAGGAAATAAAAATAGTCGAGGGAGTGTAGAAATGGAGATAAAAGATTTTAGCGGTTTTCCCATGTTAAGTCTGACACTCTACTTCAACCGAGCAATTGAGGACAAGCATTGGCTTGAAGCAATTGTGCTTGCACACATGTATATTGAAACTCAACTAAGAATGATCTTAGGATTTGATGATTTTCGTAAAACTCCAAGGGCTAAGAAAGAGGAGACAGTTTATTCTCTGAATCGCCAAGCCTATAAGAAGAAAGCCATTGATAAACTCTTATATGAAAGGATTGATCATTTCAATTCAACCAGAAATAATGCTGTTCACAACTTAACATTAGGCATTATCTCTTATGAAGATTTAGAGCCAATGGCTAATGAAGCAGCTAAATTAATCCGTGAACTGAACGATTTGGAAACAGCAATACGTTCACGCAGAACTTGACATAGTTATAGAAGATGGTGAGAGGGATAAATCATGTCCGATGAAGAACAGCTGGGGAATGATCTGCCCCCTCTGTCACTTCGTGACATCTCCCCCAAATACGACGATGAAAACCTGGGAGGCGTATCTAACGATCAAATCGTCGGATTTAGGGGAGCGGGTCGCACGCCGCAGGAGCAGGAACTGGTGAAGCGCGAGATCGAGTCCACGGACCGGCAGATCGATACCCTGGTCTATGAGTTGTATGGGTTGACCGAGGAGGAGATCAGGATCGTGGAGGGAGGGTAGGTCATGGCAAATGAAGAACAATCATGGATGAACTGTTTCAGAGTCTGTTGAGTCAAAGTTTTGGAGGAAAACATGGGCAATAATCCAAATTCACCAAACCTATCGGCCATTCTCGGTATTCTCGGTTTAATAATCGGAGCAATAATCGGAGGACTCTTCGGCTACTTAAATGCGAAGACCGGTGCCCAGGCACAAATAAGTGCCGCTCAAGAAGCCGCCCACGCACAAATGACATCTGCAGCAGTAAATGTATACGGTCCAATTTTTGCTACGCAAACTGCTGAGGCAAAAATAACGCCTGCCATGCCATCTGTGACATCTGTCACTCCCGATAAAGGTGAAACTTTGACAATGGAGGCGATCCCTCGGGATATATATGTGTTTGCAGGGGATGACAACCCTGATGGAGGCCGGGGAAAGTTTTCCCTGATCTGTGATGATGAGAACATCCCCAATTACCGAATGGAATATTTCCTGCCAGAAGATAAATACGGCTATGCGGGGATGGTTTTCCGATTCCCCAAGGGCTATAATTTATCTGCATATAAAACTGTTAGATTTACGATCATGTTCAAGGCGCCAGGTGATCAGGTCGATTTGTACGTCAAAGATATCAGCCGCAATGACAATTCCATTCGGATCGTCAACAATGGAAAGGATGAAATGAACTTAAGTTACGAGTTCACCAATTTTCCAAGCATCAATTTCAATGCCGTGATGGAAATTGGAGTATTTGCCAGTACATATTTCATGAAAGGAAGTCATGATGTGTGGGTCAAAAACATCCACTTCGTGAAATAAGAGGAAATCCAGATCGTTGAAGGAGAGCAACTTCAATGGATGCAAAAAAGTATCTGTTCATTATCAATGATGCCCCATACGGAAACGAGCGTCCCTACAATGCTTTGCGTCATGCCATGAATTTGGTGAAGCGCGAGTCGGCGCAGGTGCAAGTCTTCCTGGTTGCCGACGCGGTCTATTGCGCCCACAAAGGGCAAAAGACGCCGGAGGGCTATTACAACATCGAGCGCATGGTCAAGTCACTGGCGAAGCGGGGCAAGGTCGCGACCTGAGGGTCATGCTGCGAAGCCCAAGGTCTCGGGCTGGACGATTTGACCGAAGGCGTTGTCACGGGCAACATGGACCTGCTCGGTGATTGGACAGTGGCAGCAGATCAGGTGTTGGTGTACTAAAAGATGCTGGCATGGCGAAGACCCCACCCCAGCCCTCCCCAAATCCAACAGATAAACGCTTCATAATTATCCAAAGTATCCATGTTGGATTTGGGGATCGCGAAGCAGCCCGCCAGGGCGGGTGGGGTAAAGTAGAGATGGAGGAAAATTAAATCATGCCGCCAAAGAGAACTACTCCCAAAGGTTATGAACATGGTCGTGAATTGCGCAAAAATCCCTCCCCCGCCGAACAGAAGTTGTGGGCACGATTGCGGAACAGGCAAATCAACGGAGTAAAATTTCGCCGGCGGCATGCCATCGGCAATTACGTTCCCGATTTCTGTTCTCCCAAAGCAAAACTCATCATCGAACTCGATGGCAGCCAGCACCTGGAACAGGAAGAATATGATGAAGAGAGAACAAAGTATCTGGCATCGCAAGGCTATCAAGTCATCCGCTTTTGGAACAATGATGTAATGAACAACATGGAGAACGTCCTGCTCGCCATCACACAAACCCTGGAGGCAAAACATAGGGATGACGAGCGCTAAGGCATTGCGGGGGTTATCACCCCTCACCAGGGAGGACTGGTGAGCCTCCCACCAATGGGGCATCCGTTTTGTGGAGAGTGCTGCTTGTTTCTCCCGCCTGATTGTCTATAATGACATTGTAGAAAGATTGGAATGCGTGCGCGGCTATTGTGATCGGGAGGAACTTATGAGAAAGAAACACATTAATTCGTTGTTTGGACTGCTGGCGTTGATCCTGGCTGCCTGCGGCGCTGCACCTGCCGCGACGGTCGCGCCAACGTCCGCGCCTGCTCCCACCGCCACGCGCACGCTGGCGCCCCCTTCTCCGGCACCCTCCTTTACGGCGACCCCCGCCGCGCTGCTGGAACTTCCACCCGAAGGCAGCCTCTATCACGGCGTCTTTCCCGGCGGCATAACCGGAGAGGAGGACGACCTCACGCCCAGCGACCTGCGTTCCTATGAGCAGAGTGTCGGGAAGAAAGCAGCCTGGGTCTACTTCTCGCACAACTGGTATCGAGGGCGGGAATTTCCAACGGAGACAGCCTCCTGGATCCGGGAGGCGGGCAGCGTGCCTTACATCCGCCTGATGCTGCGCAGCGACGCCGAACAGGACCATGCCGAGCCGTTCTTCACCCTCGACCGGATCATCAGCGGCGACTTCGACGCGGATTTCCATGCCTGGGCAGGCAAAGCGCGCGACTTCGGCTCGCCGCTCATCGCCGAGTTCGGCACCGAGATGAACGGCGAGTGGTTCTCGTGGAACGGGGTCTGGAACGGCGGCGGAACGCTGGACGGATATGGCGAGCCCGGCGAATATGACGGACCCGAGCGCTTCCGCGACGCCTACCGGCACATCATCGCGATCGCGCGTGACGAAGGGGCGGACAACATCCTGTGGGTGTTCCACGTCAACAACGACGACTGGCCCGACGAGGATTGGAATCGCTTCGAAAACTACTATCCGGGCGATGAGTGGATCGATTGGCTCGGAGTGAGCATCTACGGCGCGCAGACACCCTTCGACGATGAGTGGCCCATCTTCCGCGACGCCATGGATACGGTCTACCCGCGCCTGGTCGCCCTCTCGCCCGATAAGCCGATCGTGCTGGCGGAGTTTGCGGTCGCGGCGAACAATCCGCTCGGCGATCAGGCCGAATGGGCGCAAGCGGCGCTGACCGACCTCACCAGCCGGCGCTGGTCGAGCCTGATCGGCTTCTCCTGGTGGAACGAATACTGGCAGAATGACGACAATCCGAAACACGACACCACGATGCGAGTACAGGACAACCCTGCCCTGGGAGCAGTCTTCCAGCAGCGGGTGGGCGCGAACAGGCATGTATTGGGTCGTTTCAACAACCTCCCCAGGCCGCCTGAATCTCCGACGACTGCTCCCGCGTCGGGCTGGTGGCGTCCGGCGGTTGGCACGACCTGGCAGTGGCAGCTCGACTTCCCACCCATAGACCAATCCTTCGATGTGGATATGTACGACATCGATCTGTTCGACAACGAGGCGAGCGTCGTCGCAGACCTGCATGCTGCGGGCAGGAAGGTGATCTGCTACATCAATGTCGGCTCCTGGGAGGATTGGCGGCCGGACAGGGGCCTGTTCCCCGCCGCGGTGCTCGGCAACGATTACGAGGGCTGGGAAGGGGAAAGGTGGCTGGATATCCGCCAGATCGATCTGCTCGCGCCGATCATGCGGGCGCGCTTCGACCAGTGCAAAGCCAAAGGCTTCGACGGGATCGAGGCGGACAACATGGACGGTTACACCAACGGCACCGGCTTTCCGCTCACGTACGAAGATCAACTGGCATATAACATCTGGCTGGCGGACGAGGCGCACCGGCGCGGTCTGTCCATTGGATTGAAAAACGATGCGGACCAGGCCGTCGATTTGCTTCCCTACTTCGACTGGGCGATGGTCGAAGACTGTTTCGCCGAAGGCTGGTGCGAGCAGATGAGCCCGTTCATCGAGGCGGGCAAGCCGGTCTTCGCCGCCGAGTACACCGACACCGGGATTCGGGTGGAGCGCTTCTGCCCGGAGGCAGAAGCCCTGAAGTTCAGCGTCATTCTCAAGACTCGGGAACTGAATGGGTACCGGAAAGCCTGCCCGTGAACGGGCTGGTCAGATTTTAGCCGCCGCAGTTATTTCTACTATTCTGGTTAACCTAAATCGGGTTACAGTAGTAACGGCTTCAGCCGCTGTTTTTCGGGCAAAAAGGCGACTGAAGTCGCTGCTACGTTGTCAAGCGAATATGATAAGGACCTATTTGTGGGAGGGACGATGGAACCAATGGATATATTCTGTCTCAGCACAGTGATCCTCGCCGGATTGCTCTATGGGATCATCGGTGTTGTCACCAAAAAAACAGGCTGGCGACACCGGAAATATGAAGGTGAGGCGGCTGTCGCTGCGGGATGGCAGATCATCATCATTTTCGGATTTTTTGCCATCGTTTTCCTGTGCGGCCTGCTGAATCGGGAATGAGTTCTTCACAAAAACAAAACCGTTATGCAAATGAAGATCAACGTCCTGACGGCATCCCCGCAGAAGACAGGACCTCTATATCTCCCTTACATGTTCAGGTATTTCAGCAGCTCATAGACCAGCATGGCGGGCCAGATGACCGCCTTGAAGAATCCCAGTACGCCAAGCCAAAATGTGGTCGCATTGCCAATATAATAGACCAACGCGCCGAGGAAGCCCAATCCATAGACGGGCGCCGAACCGGGGTTTCGATAGATCACTTTCCGTTCGCGCGGCTCCTGCTCCGCCGACTTTGTATCCGTAGTCATTGCATGCTCCTTTTGTTCGCGATTTCCAACTATCACCATATACGTCGCAGGCAGGGTCAGGGTTGCGGGGTTTTATTGCTGCTGATCGAGCGATCTTTCTGCAATCGAGGCTTGTCTTCTATGGTCTTCTCATTATCGCTTGACAAAAAGCCCGTTTTGTACACGGATCGCACGGCTGACACGGATTCCTCCGTGAAAAAACGG
>JAFGCG010000075.1 GCA_016932715.1 Anaerolineales bacterium | reverse complement strand
TATCGCCCGGCTGTTACACAACCGCCATCACCGCAAACGTAAAAATGTTAATGTTCAAACGTGAATTTTCCGACATGAACTAGCTAGCGTTTATGTAAGTTCTCTTCAATGATGTTGAGTAGTTCTTCTCTATCAATCAAGTCGGAGGTAATAAGAATACCAGGATTTGAACCACAATTGTGTCGCCAGCTTATCCATCGATGCCAGTATGTCAGCTCTTTCACCTTTATAAGCCACTGTGGTTTTCTCCAGCGATCAAGATCAGGTACCAGTTTCAAATCCAAAACATCTCTCCATGGAACGAACTTCCAGAGGTATCGCAATATTATATGGACCTCGACATACAGACCCTCCTTGGCAACACGGATTCTATTATATTCATTGACAGTTTGTAGCGGACCTGTAAACACAAGAAAGAGTCCATAGGTCAATCCGATCAATACTACGATCGCACGATGCCATATCGCCTGACCAGTTATTAATGCCCATAGGATTGCCAAAAACATATAAGCCATTATGGAAAGTAAAACCCAGAAAAACAACAAGGCGAAATTAATAACTGACCTCGAGCTTTTGCTGAGATTGAATTGACGATCCATTTAGCTCACCTCGGCTCGGCGGCACGGAATAGTCATTCTTTTACCAACCAATACCATCCCATTACTATCCTATTATCGTCCCAATTCGCGCCCTCGTCAACTCGTGGACACCAGGATCATTGGGCTCGGCGCTGGACTCCTGTCTCGCGGAAAAGTGACCGCAGGTCTAAACCTCGGAGACCTTCGGTCGGGATGCGGCGGGGTCAGGAGACCACCGCCGAACTTGAGTAAATTCGCGGCAAGTGGAGAATATATTCGACGGTCCTGACGAACTCACCCACCGAAGTTTGGGAATCTTGGGAAGGTTTTTTGTATCAGTCCGTACCTGACTTTTATCAATTGTATTTCAACCCATAATTCAGTAGACTCCTCATCAAGTACCTGTTCCTGGAAAAGAGGTCCCAATGAAAAGATACTCACGCCGTGATTTCCTCCGTCTTATGGCGCTCAGCGCCGGTTCGCTGACGTTCAATCAGCTTCTGGCTGCCTGCGGTCTCGAGCCGCCCGCCAGCCTGCCCATGGGGACGCCAACTTCATTTTCACCGACGAATACAGCGGTATCGGGGGAGACGCTGCCGCCCGCCGCAACAGAAGCTCCGCATTTCTCCACAGACCTCGTCGTTGCGCGCGGCAGCGACCCCGAGGAAATGGTGCGCCGGGCGCTGGCGGCGTTCGGAGGCATGCAGATGTTTGTCCCCAAAGGCGCCAGTGTGGTTGTCAAGCCAAATATCTGTGTTGCCTACAATACCTATGAATATGCCTCCACCACCAACCCATGGGTGGTCGGCGCCCTGGTCAAGCTGGCTCTGGAAGCGGGTGCGAGTCAGGTCCAGGTGTTCGATTTCCCGTTTGGCGGGACCGCACAGGAGGCATACGTGCGCAGCGGTATCGAGGAGCAGGTCAAAGCGGCGGGGGGTAAGATGATGCCCATGCCGGATTTCAAGTTTATCGAAACCGAAATCCCGGGCGGCGTGGATCTCAAGACAACCAGAGCCTTCCAGGACGCGCTCGACGCCGATGTGCTGATCGATGTCCCCATTGCCAAGCATCACAGCTCGACACGGCTCACACTTGGGATGAAAAACCTCATGGGGCTGGTGTTCAACCGCGGCGCCATCCATACTAAACTCGGGCAGCGCATCGCCGATCTGACAGCGCTCTTCCGGCCAACGCTCACGGTCGTGGATGCGGTCCGCATGTTGATGAACCATGGTCCCAGCGGCGGCAACCTCGACGATGTGAAAAAGATGGACACGATCATCGTCAGCCCCGATATTGTCGCAGCCGACAGCTATGCCACCACGCTCTTCGGCATGCAGCCCGATGATATTGGGTATATCAAAGCTGCCGCCGAAATGGGGTTGGGCAGCAGCGATTTGAAAAGTCTCAAGATCGAAGAAATTGCTGTGGGCGGGTAGAGAGTGTTTACTAATTCACCACAAAGGACACGAAGAGCACAAAGGTTGGGTCGGTAAAAGGAACAATTCGTGGCTCAAATTTGTCCGAAAGGGAGCTCAACATCGCCTCCGCGGAATTTCAAAACGCTCTCTTAGAGCAATCGACCACATGGAAAACATGACAGACGTCGAAGCATCCCCAACAAACCGCGCCAGGAAAAGGTCCAAACGCTGGGTCACTGCGCGCAAGATCGTTCAATATCTGACGCTGGCAATCTTCCTGGTTTTGTTTTTGATGACCAGGCGGGGCGGCTGGTCGCCGGCGCTGGTGGATCTGCCCATGCGGCTCGATCCGCTGCTGATGCTGGCGCATCTGCTCGCAAGCCGCAGCTTCCTGGTCGCGTCCTCCCTCGCGCTGATCACGATCCTGCTCACAGTGGTTTTCGGCCGCGCCTGGTGCGGCTGGATTTGTCCGCTGGGCACCACACTTGATATTTTTTCCTTTCATAGATCACGCGGGAAACGAAAGCCAATCTCCGAAAACTGGCGCAGCATAAAGTATGTACTGCTCATTGCCATCCTGACGGCGGCTCTTTTCGGAAACCTGAGCCTGCTCGCGCTCGACCCGCTCACGCTGCTATTCCGGTCATTGACCGTCGCGGTCCTGCCGGCGCTGAATCAGATCGTCAGAGTCACGGAAGCAGCGTTGTTTCAGATCCCGGCGTTGAGCGATGCGGTCGCCGCATTTGATATGTGGATCCGGCCCGCCCTGCTGCCATCGGAGCCGCTTTATTTCAAGGACATATTTTTATTCGCAGCGATCTTCGCCGTCGTTCTGGCGCTGAACCTGCTTGCGCCGCGCTTCTGGTGCCGTTATCTTTGCCCGTTGGGCGGCCTGCTCGGCCTCCTGAGCCGCGCAGCCTTCTTCCGCCGCGAGGTCAGCGAACCGTGCAAAGGCTGCACGCTTTGCACCAGCGCCTGTCCGACCGGGACGATCGACCCGGAGAAAAATTATGCCAGCGATCCCGCCGAATGCACCCTGTGCATGGAATGCCTGGACCCCTGTCCGCGCAGCCTGATCCGCTTCACGCCCGGATTTTCGCTGGCAGAAGGACAGGAATATGACCCGGATCGCAGGCAGATCTTGACGACATTTGGACTGACGGTCGTTGCCCTGGCGTTGTCTCGTACGGATAGTCTCGCCAAGCGTGAGCCGCCCTTCCTGATCAGACCGCCGGGCGCGCGCGAAGTCAACGACGATGTGCTGGGCATGTCGAAGTGCATTCGCTGTTCGGAATGTATCCGAGCCTGCCCAACCAACGCGCTTCAGCCATCTGTCTTCGAAGCAGGGATTGAAGGCTTCGGTGCGCCGGTCCTGATCCCGCGCCTGGGATATTGCGACTTTTCCTGCAACGTCTGCGGGCAGGTCTGCCCTGTGCAGGCGATCCCACCGCTGAGCCTCGAGGAAAAGCAGCAGCAGGTGATCGGGAAAGCCTACATCGACGAGAGTCGCTGCATTGCCTGGTCGGACCACCAGGATTGCATCGTCTGCGAAGAGATGTGCCCGGTGGCGGAGAAAGCTATTCAACTGGAAGAGAAGGAAGTCTGGGGAAAAGACAACACGCTTGTAACGGTAAAACTGCCTCATGTGCTGCGTGAGCTATGTATCGGCTGCGGCATTTGCGAATACAAATGCCCGCTCAACGGTGAATCTGCCATCCGCGTTTTTGTGCCGGAAACCTCCGTGCCATTCTAAGATTCGATCGCCCTCCCCACAAGAAATTTGTCGGATAAACCCCGGATGCTTATTTCGATGTAAAATTAGCGCATGACTGACATCCTCGCCGACTTCTTCACTGCCGATTATCAGGGTGCTGCCTTCGAATTTCTTGGAAGTGCTCACCTTGCCGCACTGGGGACACTGGTTCTCCTCAACCTGTTTCTGCTCCGCTTCAAACGTTCCAGTGATGGGACAAAGAGTACGATCCGCTGGGTACTGGCATTGACGTTGTGGGTCAATGAATTTGCCTGGCACTACTGGAATTACAGTTTCGGCCGGTGGGACCTCCAGACGATGCTGCCTCTGCACCTGTGCAGCATACTGGTGTGGATCGGAGCATGGATGCTGATCACAAAAAGTTACAAGATCTACGAGTTCATGTATCTCATAGGGATCGCGGGCACCGTTCAGGCACTGGCGACGCCTGACCTGGGCATTTACGGTTACCCCCATTTCCGCTTCTTTCAGACCTTCCTCTCACACGGATTGATCGTCACCTCGGCGGTCTACATGACCGTGGTGGAAGGCTTCCGCCCGACCTGGAAATCGCTGCTGCGCGTGTTCCTCTGGACGAACATTTACGCAGCGGTTGTCTTTTACATCAACACCGCCATCGGCAGCAATTACCTGATGATCAACCGCCGGCCCGATACTCCCAGCCTGCTGGACCTGCTCCCGGACTGGCCGGTCTACATCATCTACATGGAACTGCTCGGCATCGCCTGCATGCTTTTACTTTATCTTCCATTTGCAATGAAAGACTTGCGGAACAGATATCTTTTGAATCGCGACAACGCATCAAGGCTAGAAAGTATTTCAAAGTAAGCTAGAAGATGATACGGCTTTAAAATCCAAAAAAAAGAATACAATGAAACAAAAGTAATGGGTCATATTTTCATTAGTTACAGTCACAAAGACAAAGATTACGTGCATAGGCTTGCAGATTTCCTTCAAGCCGAAGGATTTGAAGTATGGATTGATGACCGTATAGATTATGGCACCCGATGGCCTTTAGTAATTGAAGATGCTATCGATTCTTGCGAATGTTTCATTTTGGTGGCGAGTAAAAACGCGCACGAATCAGAATGGGTTCAACATGAACTTGCGCGTGCACAACGATTACAGAAACGAATCTTTCCCCTTTTGCTTGAGGGATCTCCTTGGTTGTCATTCGAGTCAATCCAGTATTTCGACGTTCGAGGCGAAAATCTGCCAAACAAAAAATTTCTTAATGCTCTCAATAGAGTTGAAAAGGAGCGTTTTGAATATTTCCGACATGTAGCTTCTGAATATTGGCCCGTATACCAAAATGACGATTATAGGTTTTCTGTTCGTTACCCTGGTGAAGGTGATTTTGTAGAAATACCCCCAGATTTAGTCCAAGTAAATCTGCCCGTGCTTCGTGGAACAGATTTCGATGAAAGGACTCTAACAGTTCATTTTCGAAATAATGGCAATCTTTCGAGCCAATTAATCGAGGGATTACCCTTGATTAATCAAAGTAGATATGTCGACATACTAGGCCTGAAATTTTTAAGGGAAAGTGGTAGTGAGGGAGGCATGAGTCGCTGGCATGAATTAGTTAGTTATTCAACGGCACGCGATTCAAAAGTTGTAACCATTTCCTTCCATCTCGCTACATATGCAGTTGAGGTTTTTGGGCTTGGCCCAGGCCAGATTGTGGAAGTAGACCGCGAAGCCGCAAAAGACATTATTTTATATGTAGTAAGTTCCTTTATGTGGTTAGATTGAGCAACAAAAGCAAAATGAGCGCTCTAAACATATTGCAAAAGGGATCATGTTCACAAACAAAAAACCGCCCGCGAACCGTATTACCTGGGCGTTTTTTGTTTTGGAGTCTTAGATATTGTGTTTGAGATAGTTTTTACCTGTTAGGCATCCAAGTTCCATCTTTGTCGTAGTTACTTGAACCAGGCCATCCCGCCGCATTCCATACAGCATCAAAAGCTGGCTTCAACAGAACAGCAACGTCATGAAGATTTGATGGATAAGTTTCAAAAAGCACGTCCGGAATTAACAAAATATCGCGATCAATACCCATATTATGAAATGCTGACGCCACCGCGTCATCCGTTTCAATTCTTCTTCCCTTTACACCAATAAAGCTCATAAATACATAGATTGGTGGCTCTATACCAATCGCTTTATGAAAAGACAGTGTGATGTGAGTTTGCTTTATGATCTCTCGCTCAAATACAATTGGCCGTATATTCGTGTTTTCTTCGTCCATCGAAACCCTCGGACGTATTATGTCAGCGCTTACATATTCAAAATTTCCATTTCTGAATATTTGTAAATATTCAGAAATCTCATTATTTTGCCATGGGGTGTAAAACAAAACACCATCAAGATTGAAACGATGGATTCCCAATCTAAACAGTTGCTCATGCCCATAAAATTGCTTGGGAATATCAATACCTTCGCCAATTATGCAGTAGAAACTGGTTCAAAAACGGGATGAACCATGCCCAAACGGGCAATCTGCTCGAAAATCTG
>JAFGCG010000074.1 GCA_016932715.1 Anaerolineales bacterium | reverse complement strand
GTGTACCACACTTCATGGTTCACTTTTGAACTGAAAACAGTTCACTTTTCAACTGTTATCGGTTCACTTTTCAAGTTGCGCTAACACAGCCATGACCCGGTCTTGACACACACACCAATTTGGAGATAATTACAGCCATCAAATAAAGGCTATGACAGAGGAAAGTAGGCTGACAGAAGCCGCCAGAGATGTGCAATACGCGTAGCGTGCTGGAAGTTGCACTCGACCGAAATCAGTTGAAGTTCCCTCTTGAGCCGCGAAGGTGAAGAGCGTGTCAAGTGTCACGTTTTGTAGTCTGAGCCGTTTTCTCAGCGTTATCGGAGAGGCTGATGATGGTCAGCACAAAGAGCGTCGTGTAATCAGGTAGTCATTTAGTTTTGTGGTCGCGTGGTCTGATGACCAGAAGACCATCAGATTAAGAGACCACAGGACAAGAAGACTAAGCGACGAAACTGGGTGGTACCGCGGGAAGCATATTGCGCCTCTCGTCCCATGGTGGATGAGAGGTTTTTCTTTTGGACAATAGACCACAGACCATAGACCATGGTCAATTGTCCATCGTCTATGGTCCGTTACGGAGGTTTGTATGCTCGATAAACTGAATGAGATTGAGAAGTCTGCCCTGGAAAGCCTGGATGCGATCCGCGATCAGGCTGCGCTCGAAGCCTGGCGCGTGGCAAACGTGGGACGCAGCTCGCCGCTGATGCAGGTCTTTGCCGAGCTGGGGAAACTCTCGAAGGAGGAGCGACCCGCTGTCGGCGCCGCGGCGAACCGTGTCAAGGCGAAGCTGGAAGCCGCTTTAACGGAACGCGCCGAGGCGGTCAAAGCGGCTGCGCTGGCGAAATCCCTCGAAGAGGAACAACTCGACGTGACCCTGCCCGGACGCGGGATCCATTTGGGACGCCTGCATCCATCCACGCAGCAACTGCGCCGCGTGCTGGATATTCTCGCAGAGATGGGGTTCCAGGTGTATACCTCGCGCGAAGTGGAAACCGATGATGTCAATTTCCAGCTGTTGAACTTCCCGCCGGACCATCCGGCGCGCGATATGCAGGATACGTTCTTCATCGAAGCCGAGGGGAGGGGCGACAACCCGATCCTGCTCCGCACGCATACCTCACCGGGACAGATCCATGCCATGCGCGACGCTGTGCGTGCGGCGACGGACCCCGATAACCCGCCGCCAATCCGCGTGGCATTGCCCGGGATGTGTTTTCGTTATGAGCAGATCACGGCGCGCTCCGAGATCCAGTTCAACCAGGTGGAGGGCCTCGTGGTCGGTGAGAACATCACCTTCGCCGACCTGAAGGGAACGTTGAGCGATTTTGCCCGGCGCATGTTCGGGCAAAATGTGCGGACGCGTTTTCGCGCAGATTATTTCCCGTTCACAGAACCTTCCGCGGAGATGGATGTGGAATGTTTCGTTTGCGGCGGGAAGGGCTGCTCGGTCTGCAAGAATTCAGGCTGGCTGGAAATTCTCGGTTCCGGCATGGTGCATCCGATCGTGCTGCAAAATGGCGGCTATGACCCGAGGCGCTATTCCGGCTATGCCTGGGGCATGGGACCCGAACGCCAGTTGATGCTGCGTTACAAGATCGATGACATCCGCTATTTCTGGGGCAACGACCTCAGATTCCTGGAGCAGTTTTAGGGGAAGAGAATAGAGAATAGAGAACAGAGAACAGAGAGTAGAGAGTAGAGAACAGTTTCCGGAGGATAGGATGAGTATTGAAGGATTAAGTAGGCTAAAAGTCTGGGTTAGAGCGAAAGATTTTGCTCTCTTAATTTACAAAAGAGTCTTGCCTCTGCTACCTGCAGAAGAAAAATGGAATTTGAACCAGCAGCTCAGACGAGCGTCGTTGAGTATTTCAGCCAACATTGCCGAAGGATATGGACGATTCTATTATCAGGATAACGTTCGATTTTGTTACAACGCTCGTGGATCTTTAGAAGAGGTTCTCAGTCACTTGACTTTTGCCTGTGAAATGAGCTTTGTTTCTGAGGAGCTATACAAAGAACTGGCAAATGAAGGTGACGAAATCGACAAAATGATCAACGGATATATCTCTTATCTTAAGAAGAGCAAACAAGGCGCAAACGAACCCGGAGCAAAATACTCTTCTCATGAGGAATCTGCTGCTTATGTTACTGAGCCTGACGAAGAATCTACAACCATCGAAGAGACCGTTCTCTAATCATCTGCTCTCTGATCGTCTGCTCTCTAATTATCTACTCTCTGATCATCTATTCTCTACTCTCTCCTACAAGGAGCAAACGAATGAAGTTACCTATTTCCTGGATAAAAGATTACATCGACCTCGACGGCCTGTCCATTGAGGAAATCGCCCGTAAGCTGACCCTGGCTGGACTGGAAGTGGAAGAGATCAAATATGCTGGCTTGCCGATGTCGAACAACACAGCCTCCGGCATGCATTCCAGCGCGCGCCATGAATTCAAGACCAGCGGCATCGCCTGGGATCGCGACAAGATCGTCGTGGCGGAGATCCGTGAGGTCATGCCGCACCCCAACGCGGACCGTTTGACATTGCTCGACCTGTACGACGGGCAGCAAAGCCATGTCGTGCTGACCGGCGCGCCGAACATCTTCCACTTGAAAGGCACGGGCAAACTGCCCAAGCCGATCAAAGTTGCCTATGCCAAAGAAGGCTCGACCATCTATGACGGCCACGCGGAGGGACTGGCACTCACGACTCTCAAACGGGCAAAGATCCGCGGGGTTGAGTCGTACTCGATGGCTTGCTCTGAAAAAGAACTTGGTATTTCCGAGGAACACACGGGCATCATTATCCTGGATGAGGATGCACCCGTTGGCATGCCGCTCGTAGATTACATGGGCGACGCGGTTCTTGATATCAAGATCAATCCCAACATGGCTCGCAACGCCAATGTGATCGGTGTGGCGCGCGAACTCTCCGCTCTTACCGGGCGCGAACTCAGGAAGCCAACCATTAAATATAAGACGGAGGGGCAGCCGGTGGAGGAACTGGTCTCGATCGAGATCACCGAGCCGGAGCTCAATCCGCGCTTCGTGCTCGGCTTGATCCGCGACGTGGAGATCAAACCCAGCCCCTATCAAGTCCAGCGCAGGCTGCGGCTGGCGGGGATTCGTCCGATCAACAACATTGTCGATGCCACCAATTACGCGATGCTCGACATTGGCGAGCCGCTGCACGCCTTCGATTATGATGCGCTCGTGGGGCGAGTTGGTAACTCGCCAACAAGGCGGGATGCCGTCCCGCCCCACGTCAAGATCATCACGCGTACAGCAAAAGAGGGTGAAAGACTCACCACCCTGGATGGCGTGGAGAGGAAACTTACTTCCACGAATGTGCTGGTGTGTGATGAGAAGGGTCCGGTTTCGCTGGCGGGCGTGATGGGCGGCGCGGAGACTGAAGTATACGATGCCTCCGACGAGGTGCTCGACGCGACTGCTCCCGAACCGGAAGCCGGTGAAATGCCAAAGGGAAAAGCCGGCGTGCGCGGCAGAAGCACAACCAATATCCTGCTCGAAGGCGCAGCCTGGAATTTCATCAATATTCGCAAGACCGCTCAGCAGCACAACCTTCCGTCGGAAGCCTCCTTCCGGTTCTCGCGCGGCGTTCACCCGGCGGTTGCCGAGCAGGGCGTGAAGCGCGGGCTGCAGCTCATGGCGCAGTGGTCGGGCGGCAGGATCGCTCCGGGCCTGGTAGATGAATATCCGCTCAAGCCGAAAGATCCGACGGTCACCGTTACACCGCGGGATGTGAAACGCCTGCTGGGTATCGACCTCACAGCCAAACAAATTGCAGAATTGCTGACGCGGCTCGAATTCAAGTGCACGGTGGAAAAGAACGTTGTCAAAGCCAGGACGCCGCCGCATCGCCTCGACATCGGCGAAGGCGTTGTCGGGCTGGCAGATGTCCTCGAGGAGGTCGCGCGCAGCTACGGCTACGACAACATCCCTGAAACGCGCATGGCAGATTCACTTCCGCCCCAGATCGGCAACCCGGTGTATGAATGGCAGGAGCGTGTGCGCGATATCCTGGCTACCCTCGGCTTGCAGGAAATTGTCAGCTATCACCTGACCTCGCCTGAACGCGAGAGTCGTTTTGCTGCTTACAACGAATACGTCACGCTTGCCAACCCCACCTCGCCTGAACGGCGTGTGATGCGCCGCAGCCTGCTTGCCTCGGTGCTCGAGACGGTGGAGAAAAACGCGCGTGCCGAATCGATCGCGCTGTTCGAGCTGGGTCCCATCTTCGAGCCGAAGAAAAACGATTTGCCCGATGAACCGAACAAACTCGCCCTGGTGATGACCGGCGCGCGCATCGCCACAGCCTGGGACGTGAAGGATTCCCCAACGTTTGATTTCTATGACATGAAGGGCCGCATCGAACTCCTTTTGAGCGGACTCCGTTATAAAGATGTTTCCTACACCCCAACCGATTCCGTCGACTATCTGCACCCGGGCAAAGCTGCGGAAGTCAAAGTCAATGGCCAGACGGTAGGCGTCTTTGGCGAAATGCATCCACTCGTCAAGGCAAAATATGAAGTCGGTGACGCCCCGCTGATCCTGGCAGAGTTCGACCTCGAGAAGCTGCAGTCCCTGAGTCCCGCGTATGGCATTGCGCCTGTCTCCGAGTTCCCGCCTGTCTATGAGGATATTGCCGTCATCGTTGACGAAGCGGTGCCGGCAGCGCGCCTCGAAGCGTTGATCCGGCAGACGGGTGGCAGGACCGTGACAGATGTGCGCCTGTTCGATGTCTATCGCGGCGAACAGGTCGGCGCAGGCAAGAAGTCACTGGCATACAGCCTCACCTACCAGTCGGACAAAACAATGACCGATGCCGAAGCGGCAGCCATCCGCAATAAAATTGTAAAGCGTCTGGAATACGAAGTCGGCGCGAAGTTGAGGAGTTAAGCGGTATGATTGGGATGTGCCTGCAGATCCTCTGTTGACGCAATACTATTTCGTAGGAGAAATAAAACATGAACAATAAGAATACCCGCCTGATTGCTACAATTGCTGCCGTAGTGCTATGTGGATGTCCCGGTCTTTTTGGTTTATGTTATGGAGGAACGTTCCTTTTTGCAGGTCTTACGCCTGGTGCAGAGATCGATGTTTTTGGCAGCAGCGATCCGAGCTCGGCAGTGACAATGGGGCTTGTCGGTTTATGTCTCAGCCTTATTTTTATTGCCATACCAGTTGTCGTATGGTTTGTGACACGCCCAAAGACTTCATCTACTTCGGATGTGCCGGGCATCGATGAGCCCATGCCTCCTGCTTCGTAGTTGAAATAGAACAGCGGCGATCTTTCCAGGTCGCCGCTGTTTTCTTACCATTGTGCTATTCCACCGTAATGGTGAGATTCAAGGGGCAGAAGGTTTTTTCCCCCACGCGCATGATCCAGGTCGTCGTGTAGACGCCCGGGTCTTTTGGCGCCTGCATATCCACTCCCAGGTCGAGCGAACCGCCGGAGGCTACATTTGCGCTCAAGTCGTAGCTTGAAATTTTGTGGATCTTGTCGCCGCTCGAATAGATATAATCCACACTGGTCCGGTCCCATTTCCTTTTGCCGATGTTCTTGACGATCCAAAAGGCATCGAAATCCTGACGCGGGGGGAAGATCGTCCCATTGGGAGGCGAGACCCTCATCACCTGGCAGGCATAGTTATCGGAAGCGCTGCCGCTGGCAGTAAACGTGGGAAGGACAATCGGTGTGGGGGAGAAGAAAACAAAGATCACTGTCGAGGTGGCGGTCGGTGTGGGTGTCTCCGTGTTACGGGTCGGCACAGGCGTCGGCGTCTGTGTTGGGGAGGGCAGCGCCGCGGCAGTTTGGGTTGCCGCAGCATTAGCCGTCCCCGCGATCAAGGTGTTGATCGCGCCCGGGTCTACGGTAGGGATGGATTCGGTCGTTAGAGACGGGACACATGCCATGATCAGCGCCAGAGCTGTGACCCAGATGAACCACTTTGTTTGCTGTGTTGTTGCCATATTTGCCTCTTCAACATCCGAACCAAGTCAAAATCCAACGCCC
>JAFGCG010000073.1 GCA_016932715.1 Anaerolineales bacterium | reverse complement strand
TCTGCGTTGGTCAGCGTGAGTCAGCGTCCCTTTGGCTTTCAAAAAGAAACTCACCCCGGAAAATTAATTTCGGGGTGAGTCATGTTTATCTTCAATGTCCCATTTACATCAGCGCTACAAATTCTTCGCGGCTCAGCGTTTCCTGCTGCAGTAAACAGTCTGTGACCCGCTGCATCGCCTCGCGCTTTTCGCTGACGATGCGTTTGGCTTCCGCGTAGCACTCGTCGAGGATCTGCCTGATGGCCTGGTCGAGTTCTTCGAAGGTCTTCTGGCCGGTGCGCGGTGCCACCATGGCTTCATAACCTTCCGGTTTGTTGAACACGCGCAGACCGGTATCGCTCATGCCAAGATGCATGACCATCTCTTCCGCCAGCTGTGTGGCGACTTTCAGATCGTTTGCCGCGCCGCTGGTAATGTCGTCGCAGAACAACTCCTCCGCCACGCGTCCGCCCATCAGGCCGGTAATGCGCGCCAGGATCTGGTTGCGAGACATCAACAAACTATCCTGCTCGGGCAGCGACATGGTGAAGCCGCCCATCTGTCCGCGCGGGATGATGGTGATTTTGTAGACCGGGTCGGAGTGTGGGGTTGCGTGCATGACCACTGCATGACCGGCCTCGTGATAAGCGATCGTGCGGCGCTCAACTTCCTGCATCACGCGGCTCTTCTGCTGCACGCCGCCGGTGAGGGCCTTCTCGACAGCTTCCTGAAAATCCTGCACGGTGATGGCATCATGTCCGCCGCGCACTGCCAGAATGGCGGCTTCGTTGACGATGTTTGCCAGGTCGGCGCCGACCAGTCCGGGCGTGGACCTGGCGACATCCATCAGGTTCACATCGGGCGCCAGGCGGCGATTTTTGACATGCACTTCGAGGATCGCAAAACGTCCTTTTATGTCGGGGCGGGGAACGTTGACCTGGCGGTCAAAGCGACCGGGTCGCGTCAGAGCCGGGTCGAGGACATCCATCCGGTTGGTAGCGCCCAGCACCACAACGCCATCCGAGGCGGCAAAGCCGTCCATCTCGACCAGCAGTTGGTTGAGGGTTTGATCCTGTTCCATCTCGCCGCCGCCGCCATGCCCATTTCGTTTGCGGCCTGCGGCATCGATCTCGTCGATGAAGACAATGCAGGGAGCCTTGGAGCGCGCTTTCTTGAACAGGGAACGGACGCGGCTGGCGCCGACGCCCACAAACACTTCGACGAACTCGGAACCGGAGGTGGTAAAGAAAGGCACACCGGCTTCACCTGCGATTGCTTTTGCCAGCAGGGTTTTGCCTGTCCCGGGCTCACCGACCAGCAGAACACCGCGCGGCATGCGCGCACCCATCCGCTGGTACATGTCGCCATTCTTTAGGAAGGTAACAATATCCACAAGCTCTTCGCGGCTTTCGTCCATCCCCGCCACATCTTTAAAAGTGGTGCTGGGAACATCGCCCTCCGTGTATTTCTTGCGAATGCCCGCCAGCGCGCCGCCGTTCATTCGGATCATGGCAAAAACCAGCAAGCCGATCATCGCCATGCTTACCACGACGTTTACGATCCGGTCGCCGCTCATGGCTTTGTTTTCCACAAGCTCATACTCCAGCTGCGCCATCTGGGCTTCACGCACACCCAGATATTTCATTTGTTCCAGGAAAGGCGCGGTTTTATCGCGCCGCGTTGTGCTTTCCGACTTGTCTTTATAGGTAATTGTCAGACTGCCAGTGTCTGGATTGTCTTCGATTTTTACTACTTCCCCTGCTGCGATGGCTGCTGCCACTTTGCTCAACGGAATGGGTTCCGGCTCCGGCTGCGATCGGGAAAGCAGAGCGCCGGCAGCGATGACCCCAACCAATAAAAGTGCCAGGGTCAATTTGCCGTATTTATGTTTTTTGAAGAAGTCTACTATTCGGGTTACTGATTGTTTCATGGGGCCTCGATGTCCGTTCACGGACGCTTTAAAAGTCTTCCCATATTACCGCGTAAATTGAAGAAAGTTGCTTTCAGTTTCATTAGATTGATTAATTATGAATTAGAGTTTTCAGAAATGAAAATAGATTAATCGTAGGGGAACCGTTGGTCTTGAGCGCAACCGCTGCGCCCACTCTTTCGAAATGCTGTCTGCTGTTTGAACAATTGCGGAGGAGGAATCTCTGCGCTTATTGTATCCAATTCAAGGAATTCCAAAATCTTTCTAACGGTCTTTTCATATTCCTGAATAAAATCCTCGTATACTGTGGTCACAGGAAGGTGGCAGGAAGATGAACTTTTATGTCGGTTGTCCTATCTGGGCGTTCAAAGGCTGGGTCGGTAATTTTTATCCGGAAAGTGCCAGGCCAGCCGAGTTTCTGCGCGAGTATACGCGGCGGCTGACGACGGTGGAGGGCAATACAACCTTCTATGCTGTGCCTGCTCAAAAGACTTTGGAGGATTGGATCGAGGAAATGCCGGAGACGTTTCGCTTTTGCCCGAAAGTCCCGAAAGCCATCAGTCATGAGGGCAGGCTGATGGAGAACCTGGAGCGGGCGCGCGAATTCATCGATATCATGAGTCAGCTGGGGAGGCGGCTGGGACCCATGTTCCTGCAGCTCCCGCCTCGTTACTCCCCGAAGCTGCTCGGCGACCTACAGGCGTTTCTTGCCGTTTGGCCGCGCGCAGTGCGCCTGGCGGTGGAAGTCCGCCACCTGGACTGGTTCGAGGCGCCGCACGATGAGTCGTTGAACGAACTGCTCTCCGAACATAACATGGCGCGCGTGACGATCGACACGCGGCCGATCCGCGACCTGGCCGGGGATGAGATCTTAGCGGGGTCCGTCTATCAGAGTTTGGTCGCCGCCCGGGAGCGTAAACCCGATGTCCCCGTCGTTCCGAAGCGCACCTCCGACTTTATTTTCATCCGGTATATCGGTCATCCGGAGATCGAGTCCAACGATCCCTATCTCAAAGAGTGGGGAGAATATTTCGTTTCACAATTACGGGAGGAGGCGGACGTTTATATGTTCTGTCACTCACCGGACAACCTGGCAGCGCCGTGGCTGGCGCGCAGGGTTTATTCCCGGGTTGCGAAACAAGTGACTTTGCCGCCCTTGCCCTGGGAGGCCGTGGAGGAAGAAAATTATGAACAGGGGCAGTTGTTTTAGTCAATCCTGCGAAGGCTATTGATCCCCGATTTCCTGTAAAAATACTTCAACCATTTGTGGATCAAAGTGCTTTCCACTTTGCTCACGAATATATTGCAGTGCTTTTTTCTTCGGCCAGCCCTGGCGATACGGACGATCGCTGGTGATTGCATCCCACACGTCCACCACCGCGAAGAGACGTGCTTCCAGCGGAATTTGCGTGCCGGATAACCCGCGCGGGTAGCCTGTGCCGTCCCATTTCTCGTGATGGCAATATGGAATGTTCAGCGACTCTCTCAGATAAGCAATAGGCTCCAGCATGTCGTAAGCCAGTCGAGGGTGCTGTTTCATGATCTGTTGTTCTTCCTCGGTCAGCTCATCGGGTTTGTTGAGGATGGTATCAGGTACGCCCATTTTTCCGATGTCATGCAGGAGTGCGCCGCGTCTGATCGTGACCAGGCGTTCAGCGCTCAGTCCCATTTTGCGTGCCAGCTTCAGGGTCATTTCCGTCACGCGCTGGGTATGACCTTCCGTCTCCCGATCCCGCAAGTCGAGGGCGCGCGACCAGCCTTCGATGGTGGCATCGTACGCCATAGCCAGGTCGAAGTTGGAGCGCTGCAGACCCTGAAATAACATTGAATTCTCCACGGCAATCGCGGCTTGCCCTCCCAGGGTTTCGAGGAAGTCCAGCCACTCACGGTCGGGCTTCAACCGGGAGCGATGGAAGATTTCCAATACGCCCTTCACTTCTCCTTTTGTAATCAAGGGGACTGCGTAATAGGAACGAAACCCTTCATCCGCGAGCAGTTGGGCGCGCGTAAATTCTCCCTCATAATTCATCAGGTCAGGGACCTGGACAATATGCCTCTCCAGCGCGGCGCGGCCGGCATGACCCTCTCCGATGTGTACGCTGGTTGACTCAATGCTGCGCGTATAGAAACCCTGTCCGGCTGCATACTCGAGCCTGCCGCTGCCAGCCTGTATCAGCAGGATTGCGGCGGCATCCACGCGCAGCTGCCTGACGACCTCACTGATCAATATCTTGAGGGTGATTCGCAGGTCGAGGACGTTGCTGATCGCCAGGTCAATGGCTCGCAGGGCAGCCAGCCGTTCCAACTGTTTGACCGTTTGCTCGTGCAGGTACATGCGGTGAATCGAATTTCCCCCGATCGCGGCGAGGGCGTCCAGGATTCGTATTTCTCCTGTCGTGAGTTCGCGCGGCAGCGTGACATGGATTTGCATCACACCGACGATGTTCTTCTCAGCGTGCAGGGGGAGGCAGGCTCCGCCCACTTCTTTCGGGATCTGATTACGGATTTCTTCGGGGAACTGCAGATCACTGCAAAATTCGCGCGCGACGATTGCCTTCCCAAATTTCACGACCAACTCCGGTATGCCTTCACCGGATTGAAAGGAGGCACCAAGAGGTTCCTCACTCCAACCTCGCTGGATTTTCAGCTCAATGCTATTGCTCTTTGGGTCATACAGCCAAATGGTTCCAAATTCTCCCTCGACAAGCATTAAAGCCTGGTCCAGCAGGCGCGCGAGCATTTCGTCGAGCGTTTTTGCGGTACGTAATGTGGAGCTGACCACGGCGATCGCTTCCAGTTCACGCTCGCGTGCCCTGCGTTCGCGGCGTACTTCCGCCTCCTCCAATTCCCGTTCTATGGCCGGCAGCAGCCGGGCAAAGTTTCCCTTGATAATAAAATCGTGAGCCCCGGCTTTCAAGGCATTGACCGCGCTCTCCTCCCCAATCGTGCCGGAAACAATAATAAATGGGATGTCCAATCCGCTCCTTTTGAGCAGTTCGAGTGCGTTGGGCGCGCTGAAGCGCGGCAGGGAAAAATCACAGATGATCAGGTCCCACCTTTGTCGCTTCAGCGCCTCCTGCATGGCATCCGCCGTTTCTACGCGTTCGGATTCGACTTCATAGCCGCCCTGCCGGACTTCTCGCAGGATCAGATGTGCATCGTCCCTGGAGTCCTCGATGATTAGAATCCGTAAATGAGTTTCCATGCAGATTATTGTCTTGGAGGAGTCTCATTCAGGATCAGCCAATACAAGCCAAGCTGACGGACCGCTCCAATGAACTGATCAAAATCCACGGGTTTCTGGACATATGAATTCGCGCCCAGACTATAGCCCTTCAGACGGTCCTGCTCCTCCCGGGAGGAGGTCAGGATCACGACGGGGAGCAGGCGCGTGTCCTCGTGGGCGCGGATGCGGCGCAATACTTCCAATCCATCCACCCTGGGAAGTTTTAAATCCAGCAGGACGACCTGCGGCAGGTCATGCGGATTATGGTCTGCAATATTGCTCATGACAATGTCGAGCCAGGTATCCATGCCATGAACAGCAGACCGCAGGAGTCCCGCTGAGGCTCCATATGTGTTTACCAAATGTGGCAGCATGTATCTCCGAAACGCAGCCACGAGTTCGAACCAGGCTTGAAACCCCAGCCCAGCCCGTGCATAGCTCATGCCCTGGCGCTGCAGGTCTTTTAAGTAAGGCTCCCAATCTCCATCTAGGACAGCCTTCCGCTGAAGTTCACGGCTCCGGGCTTGTTCTTCTGCTTCAGGCTGTAAAGTTGAATTTTGCAGGATAAATTTGAATTCCGCGTGCTGGCTTGCCATCTCCTGCAATTTGGCAGTGACCTCTTCACGATGCGCCTCATACACATTCCAATAGTCCTGCAAGCCCTGTTTCTCCTCAGGAGTGAGCTTGGGAATGGCGATTTTTGACAAATCCGCGTTTATACTTGATTGGTTATCCGTTTTCATACCTTTGTAGAATAATCATCAGACACGGGTCAAGAATTACTCACAGCGATTGTTGTATGTTCGATCCTGAAGAATCAAGGGGGCTTTTTTGTCGATCCAGATCCCTGAACGAACCACTCGACCTTTGTGGATCGGGTTCGTTTTTTCACAAGCCAGCTCTGTGCAAGTGTTTCGAATAAAAACCGGATAAAATCTACCAGATTTCAAATCATATACTACAACTTTACTTAAAAAAAATCAAGGGCGGCAGGTCAAGAATAGGTTACAGGTTGAGCGTGGTTCAAAAATGCTTCTCGATGCCCCCGAATCCATATTGTTTATTCTTTTCGGTCATCCGGATGAAATAGTGCAAACGTTTCCTGAACTCCTCAGGTCTTTTCCTCGCCCCATCGATGAACCCGATGCGGATGCGCTTGTACGAAGCGGAAAACTGCTGAAAGTTCTTCCAGGCCTCATCGTTTGACTTGATCGCGTTCAGAATGTCTTCCGGGACCTCGAATTTCTCCTGCGAAAAATCCTCCAGGGTGTCGCGAACCTCTTTGATCACCTTGCGCTGTTTGAGCAGCTTCCTCAGCCTTTCCTTATTGGCAGGGGAGTATGGGCTCTTTGGTTTTCGAGGAGAAAATCTTTGGACTGTGCGTTCCTTGTCAAGAGTTTTGACGATGCTGTCGATCTAGCCAAAACAAAGGGCTTCCTCTACGGCGTTGTTATAGGCGATGCGCGGCTTGCCTGTTTCTTTTTTGTAATAGACCAGCCAGATTTCCTTTTCAGTCCTGTAGTGTTTCCGCAGCCACCTGCGCCAGTCTTTGCGATTTGTTACGTGAAGAGTTTTCGTGATTTCCATATTGGGAGGAGGAGGTTATTCGGTCATTCCGGGCGATAGGGTGCTTGCGCTTCGAGATCGCCCACGTATTGCGGCAGGTCGCTGTGATCCAGCATCTGGCGGATGGCCTGGATCTCGCCGATGTGATACCAGTAATGGTAGGTCACGCGTCGCAGTGCCGAACCAATTGTCTGGCCGCTGGCTTGTCCATTGAGCGGCAGGTCGTTTTGAAGTATTTCTGTTGTGAATGTATCCAGAAATGGATCGGCGGCTTTTGTCACGGCATGCCACGTTTCGAGCATTTCGGCGAATGAGGGAGTGGTCATCGGCATGCCATGCCCAACGAGTTCGTTCAATTGCGGGAAAAGGATCGCGCCCTGCGGTCTGGTCAGCCAGGTACGTTGTTCCTGCCAGGCGAGGTGTCCCACGATCCAGCTGATGCAGTTCATCTTCCCGAAATGGCAGGATGCCTCTTTTTCGGAAATGCCTGCGAGACCGCGCAGCCATTCGCTGCGCGTGAAGCGGAGTTGGTCGATGAGTGGATGTGACATGATATTCTCCTCAGCTTTTGATATCAACGGCGTTCCGGTGCCAGATTATACGACCACCTGTGAGGCTGCCGGCTTACGCCTGACTTGAAGAACAACAATCTTCGTCGAGTGCTTGAAGGGTGCCGGATCGGTGATCGGGCTGCCCGGGCGCGTTGTGGGATAACCGGCAAAATCCTCCGGGACGGGGATCAGCTCTTTTACCTTCAAATATCCATCCTGGCACAATTCTGCGAGCGTCTGCATATATTCCTTCCCGCTGACGTACAGCGCGTTGTTGATCGCGATCAGATGACCGCCGTCATTGATCAACGGGCGGACCTTGTTGATCAGCCGCGCGCTTGCGTGGACCTGGTCAACTTTCCCCCTGGAAGTTGTAGAGAAGAAGGGCGGATCGATCACCACACAGTCAAACGTCTGATGGGCGCGCTTGAATTTGCCGATCAGTGTGAAGAAATCCTCGGCGATAAAATCCGGCTTGCGAATGGGAAAGCCGTTCAGGGTATAGGACGTTTTTGCGACGTTCAGGAACTGGTGATTGAGATCATGCTGGACGACGCGTTCCGCTCCGCCTGCCATGGCTGCGACTCCCAGACTGCCTGTGTACGCGAAGGTATTCAGCACTGTTTTGCCCCGCATATTTTCGAGGAGCCATTTGCGGAGGTGGCGCGTATCGAGGTAAAGACTCGCGTCGCGGTTCATCAGCAGGTCGATGGAATACCAGACGCCATGTTCTTTGATTCTGGTGTCCGGCTTTTCGCCGAACAGGAGCCTTCCACGTCTTTCCTCCTGGGATGCGGCATTGCGCCTCTTAATCACTCCTGCGCGTAGCCAAGATAGTTCGTCCCGTAGAAATTGCTGCGCTTGTTCGACGGGCAAGCTGCCCTGTGCGGGATCGTCAGCATAGTTATGAATGACAAGTGTGGAAGCATACAGATCGATGGCAAGATCAGGGTCGCCTTCCGTAAACCCATTAAACAAACGGAACGCGGACTCATGCCGCGCATCGAATAAGGAGGCGCGCGCTTCCATTGCTTTTTCGAGCAGGGCAGAAATTGATGTCATTGTTGAAGTTTTTGCTTGATCCTCAGTGCCTCGTTCAGGTATGGAAGATTATACATCTTCGGTTGTTCCTCGGATTCAGCACGGAGATGAATCGGGCGCCTTTTCCGAGACGAGCGGCGGCCCCTTCACTCAATTCCACCCAGTAGAAACTGCGGTGCTGCGTATACGGGTCAATGCGTACAACCGTCCCATCGAACCAGCCTTCACTCTCCCAAACCCTGGCATCGAGGCGGATCTGAACGGGGTCGCCGACTTTGATTTCCTCTGCCATGCGAGTCTATCTGCGGCGATTTGCCCAAAACAGGAGTCCCAGCGCGATGACGATCATGATTCCACCATTGATCGCCCACTGCGGGTCGCCGGTCATGTAGCTGCCGGGCAGAACGTTGATCCCTTGCAGGAAAAAAGTGCCGCCAGCCAGGATCAGTAAAACACCGATTATGTTTAGAAATGTTCTCATGCTTCTCTCCTCTAAAGATTTGTGATTATAGACGTCGAAGCTGTCGCGACTCATACCCAGCCGAAGGCTGATTCCGTTGCCGGCGGGATTCCCGGTCCGGTCAGTCTTCGGCAGGCATCATGGTATAATAGAACACCCGTTCCTATTTCTTTTCACATAATTAACCATGGATTTTAAACTTCAAGCACCCTTCCAACCGATGGGCGACCAGCCCGAAGCCATCCGTGGACTCGTAGATGGGGTCCGCGATGGCAAACAGCATCAGGTCCTGCTCGGCGCGACAGGCACGGGCAAGACATTCACCATTGCGTCCGTGATCCAGGAAGTACAGAAGCCGGCGCTGATCATGGCGCACAACAAGACCCTGGCCGCGCAGTTGTATGCCGAGTTCAAGGAGTTCTTCCCTGAGAACGCGGTTTCTTATTTCGTTTCCTACTACGACTACTACCAGCCTGAAGCGTATGTGCCGCGCCACGATCTCTACATTGAAAAAGAGACCGAGATCAATGAGGAGATCGAGCGTTTGCGCCTCGCCGCGACGACAGCCCTGATCTCCCGCCGTGACGTGATCATTGTTGCATCCGTGTCCTGTATTTACGGCTTGGGTTCGCCGGAGGAATTCGGCAAAGGGACGGTTATTCTCCAGGTTGGGCAGTTATATCGCCGCAATGCCTTACTCCGTCAGTTGATCGAATCGCAATATCAGCGCAATGACATGGAACTACGGCCAGGCACGTTCCGGGTGCGCGGCGATACCCTGGAGATCATCCCGGCCTACGAGAACAAAAAGGGTTTTCGCATCACGTTTTTCGGCGATGAAGTCGAACGGATCATGCAGTTCAGCCCGCTGACCGGGGAAGTGTTCGACGAACCGAATGAAGTTTCGATCTACCCTGCCAAGCAATATCTCACCGACGCCGACCGTTTGAAGGAAGCCATCCGGAACATCGAAGCTGAACTGGAGGAACGCCTGGCATTCTATAAAGAGCAGGGGAAACACCTCGAAGCGCAGCGCATCGAACAGCGGACGCGCTATGATCTTGAGATGCTCAAGGAAGTCGGTTATTGCTCCGGCGTCGAAAATTACTCGCGTCATCTGGATGGCCGCGCCCCGGGCACCCACCCCTGGACGATGATCGACTTTCTCCCCAGTGATTACCTGCTGATCATCGACGAAAGTCACATGACGATCCCGCAGATCCGCGGCATGTATAACGGTGACCGCTCCCGCAAAGAGACACTGGTCGAGTACGGCTTCCGCCTGCCGAGCGCGGTGGATAACCGCCCGCTGAAGTTCGAGGAGTTCGAGCAGGTGATGGGTCACACGATCTACACCTCTGCGACGCCGGGTCCGTACGAGATGGGTAAAGCGGATCAGGTCGTGGAGCAGATCATCCGCCCGACGGGCCTCGTCGACCCCGAAGTGGAAGTGAGACCGACAACCGGGCAGGTGGACAACCTGGTTGGTGAGATCAAGGAGCGGGTGGAGAGGGGCGAGCGCGTCCTCGTCACAACACTGACAAAACGGATGGCGGAAGACTTATCCGAGTATTTGCAGGAACTGGGGATGAAGGTCCATTATTTGCATTCCGAAGTCGAAACGCTGGAGCGCGTCGGGATCCTGCGCGACCTGCGCCTGGGTGTCTTCGATGTGCTGGTCGGAATCAATCTTCTGCGTGAAGGGCTCGACCTGCCCGAGGTCTCACTGGTGGCGATCCTGGACGCGGACAAGGAAGGTTTCCTGCGCTCAGGCACCGCTCTCATCCAGACCATCGGACGCGCGGCGCGCCACGTCAGCGGGCGCGTGATCATGTACGCCGACCGCGTAACCGACTCGATGAAGTTCGCCATCGACGAGACCAATCGGCGCCGCGCCAAGCAGGTCAAATACAACGAAGAGAACGGCATCATCCCGGTCAGCATTCACAAAGCGATCCATGATCTGACGGAGTCAATGTCTGAGAAGGCTGTCAGCGAAATGAGGGGCGAGTACAAGCCAAAGAGTCCTGGCGACATGCCGCGCAATGAATTGCAGAAAATCATCCAGGAGATGGAAAAGCAGATGAAGGAAGCGGCCAAGAACCTCGAATTCGAACGGGCCGCGGCCCTGCGCGATGAGATGTACCAATTGAAGAATTTGCTGGCAGAGGATGAAAAGCTGAAACCCTGGGAAAGGATTAAGCTCCTGGCAGGAGAGGAGTAGAAATGAAAACAGGCTTGCGAAGGTTCGAACCCTCGCAAGCCTGTTTATTTAATTATGTTGTTTGTGTTGCGTCTTGTGTTTTGACCATTTCCACACCGAGGTCTGTCAGCTCCTCGACCTGGTCTGGTTGGAGTGTGCCCAGAGTCGCAACATAAACACCGTTTGGGCTGAATAAGACCACCAGCTGTGCAGCGCTGCCTTTTGTCTGGAATTGCTTCAAGGGGTAACGCTGTCCCCAGTCTGCAAGGGGATGCTGCATCCACGGATTGAGGATTTGACGGGCTTCGGCCTGGATGTTGGTGAATGCCATGAAATGGGAATCAAGCTGCGGGGAGACGGAAGTGAGCATTTCCGCTTGCGAGACGTTCGGAGCATCATCCGCTGTGAACCCATACATGGAAATGGATTGTTGAAAGAGTGCCTTGCCGATCGCAGCCATGAATCCGCCTGTGGATTGTCCGGGCACTTTCTGTGCCAGGAAGAGAAATCCGCCTCTCGTTTTGAAATCCGGAGAATGCCAGCGCGTGACGGGCGAAGCGCCGAGAGCGGTGGATTGTAGTTTCCAGTGTACCCCGTTGGTAATGCGTTCCTGCTCATTGGGACCTGTCTGAGCCTCCTGCTGCCGGGCTGCCTCCAGAGTGGCAGCCTGGTTGATGGCTCGCATGAAGCCAGCCGGGCTTTCATCGAATGTCTCGCCCAGGCCAATGAACGCGCGGAGTTGGTCTGCAATTTTTTGCTTGCTGGATGACCCACTCGAATAGGCCGTCCGGAAGGGAATGACACTCCCATCTTTGCGGATGGCCTCAATTCGGTAGCTGGGGCTATGCTGGTCGTCTGTCGCCGACCGCATGCTGTCCACGCGAATCGATGCGATCTCATCAAAGGGAATCTCTCTGGTCCTTCGCAGAAAATACAGGGACCAGTACTGCAGCCGGAGGATCCGGGTGTTTCGGTCGGCAGTGATTGTCAATCCCCATGCTGCCAGGAGGAGCACCAGGCCGGTTGTCCCAAATAAGATCGTGATCAATGAAAAACCCTGCAGCTCGAAAAAGTATATGCCGCCCCCAAGAAATACAAGTCCGATCAGCCACGAAACAAAGGGTATATTCCTAAACGTGATTGTATTCTGGTTTTGCATTGGTGCCCTCCGATCTGTCTTGTTATATTCTTCATTATAAGAAATGTTTTTTGGGATTCAACAGATATGTACTAATGGGGGGGGAACTTCATCTGCATTTCTTTTCCATCCTGCGGCAAACTTCTTCAAATACCCCAGCCATCCGGTACAGCGGTACCAATTTCCGGCAGAAAAGATGGCACAAGAACGGTACTCCACCTCGATGACATAGCCGCTCGCAGTTGCTATCATCTAATCAAAAAAGAGAGGAGTTCCTCATGTCCACCAAAACTTTGCTTTCCGTTCTTGTACTTTTTTCCCTTCTGACTGCCTGTCAATTGACAGTCGCCCCACCGCCTGCACAGCCGTCCGGTGTCGATGCAGTGGGCACTGCCGTAGAGTTGACCACAGTCGCAAAGTTCACCGAGATGGCTGGTTCTGTTGCACCAGCGACGCCTACCTTTACGCCCGTTCCCACTGCCACATTGACATCCGACTCTGCTGCTCCTGTTTCCGGTCCATGTGGTCCCACGGTCACAGCGACCGTCAATGCCAACGTCCGTTCGGGTCCCGGTACTGCCTATGATGCTGTCGGTTCTCTGATGCTCGGGCAGACGGCAACCATTGTCGGGCGCAACGACGCCTATGCCTGGTGGTACATTGCCTATCCGGGTGTTTCCGGCGGGCATGCCTGGATCGCCGCGAGCGTCGTCACGTCTGCCTGTGTGCCATCGGTTGTGCAGGTGGTGGCTGCGCCGCCCCTCCCGGCGGAAGAGCCGGTCGCAGCCTCTTCCTCGGATGATTCTGATGATGACGATGAGAGTGATAGTGATGGCGGCGGCTCATCCGCTCAGCCTGACCTGGTTGCAATCGGCATACAGATAGGACCTCTTCCTGCCAGGAAAAATGTTGAATTACATATAACCGTAAAAGTGACAAATCGGGGTGATGCTGCAGCCGGTAGTTTCACAGTGCAATGGTGGGCTACGCATGCTCTTACCCCTTGCAGTTGGTCGGTATCTTCCCTGGCGCCAGGCGCATCGAAGGTCTTGGATTGCTACTATACCTATGGCGGGTGGAACCCATCCTATGATCTCAAGTTAGTGGCTGATTCGGGAAACACCGTGGCAGAATCAAATGAAGGCAACAACATCTATCAGGATACTTTGAACGTACACCCTGAGTAAATAGTCCCCGAGGCGAGAGCAACTTCTTTCCACAATTCTGTAATCCCTGTAAGGCAGGATGACTTACTGCCTTACAGGAAAGAAATAAGAAAGGGATCAGAACCTATGTTGCCTCACCTGCCGGTTCCGCAATTGGTATGTGAGGCAATATTTTTTCGTTTTTATTTTGCTGCCGGACAAAATTCAAAATCATCACCACGAAGGGCACGAAGAGGCACAAAGGCAAATCTTAAGGCTCTCCCTTCGTGATACTTCGTGCCCTGCCCCGGCACCTGCGCCCGGGGCAGGTGTGTGGTAAAAAACGCATGACGCCACAAAACCTGTTCGGTAGTGAAGTTTTTATTTCGATTGGCAGAAAATGGAAGAGGTCAATAAGCCATAGCACCGCCGCCTTTTGACAATCATAAAGTGACAAGTCGTTTGCGATGAGTACTGTTGGGGGATCGCTTTTAGAGGTACTCTGGTGGGATTACTTTTGATACATATGTTTTCATCACCAAAGTCCCTACAATGATTGTAGGAAGTTTCACAACCTGTGAGCTTCAGTAGTTTCAAAGAGAGGAAGTTGGTCATGCGCACTAAAGTTTTGCTTTCCGTTCTTGTGCTTTTTTCCCTGCTCGCATCCTGCAACATGCCGGCGGGTCAGGCCCCCATCGCACAACCCCCTGCAAACGAGCCTGCGGCTGATGCCAACGCGATGGCAACCGCTGTGGAGTTGACCGCAGTTGCGCGGGTAACAGAGCTTGCCGGTTCTGCCGCGCCTGCGGCGGCTGCCTTTACCGCTACCCCCACGCCGACGCCCCCTCCTGCGGTTGCCGGTCCATGTGGTCCCACGGTCACGGCGACGGTCAATGCCAATGTCCGCTCGGGTCCCGGTACCGCCTATGATATTGTCGGTTCTCTCATGCTTGGGCAGACCGCAACGATTGTGGGCCGCAACGACGCCTATACCTGGTGGTACATTGACTTCCCAGGTGTTGCTGGCAACCATGCCTGGATCGCCGGGAGTGTAGTCACGTCCGCCTGCGTGCCGTCTGTGGTGCAGGTGGTGGCTGCCCCGCCTCTCCCGACGGAGGAGGTGGTGGAAGCCCCGCCCACTGAGGAGGATGAGGATGGTCCAGCTCTTCAACTTAACCCCAACCTGCAATTGCAGCCATTGAAGCTCTTACCTGATCTCGTCGTAACCAGCATGTCGGTAAATCCCACACCTACCAAAAAGGGTCAGCAAATCACTGTGGACATAACAGTGAAAAATCAGGGGCTTGCCGCGTCCGGTAATTTCTCCGTGCAGTGGTGGTCTTCATGGGCTGTAGTCGGCAAGAGTCTGTCGGTGCCTTCCCTGGCGGCAGGAGCATCGAAAACCCTGCAGTTTACATATACGTATGAGGGTTGCTCTACTTATGACATTAAGGCGGTGGTAGATGGAGGCGGGCTGGTTAACGAGTCGAATGAGGGTAACAATAGCCTCCAGGACTCCTTGTTAGTGAAGTGCAACTAAAATGGCATGTGGGAAATCCGGGGAGTTCTCTAAGAGAACTCCCCGGATCATCTACCATGCTTTTTATGTTTATTTATAGAGACTCCATGCGATCTAATGCTGCGAAGGCATGCCTTCGCAGCATTTTTCTTTTCGTAATCTTATTTTATTCTTCACAGAATCTTTACATTCGGCGGCTATCCTATGGTCATACTAAAACAGTAAGCCGGACTCTTGATCCCGGCTTCTAAGGAGAAAATATCAATGAAAAAGACACTTTTGATCGTTGCCTTGGTCGTAATGGCGCTCAGCGTTTTTGGGGTGAGCGTCGCTTTTGCGCAGGGCGGCCAGCCTCCCGTTCGGCAGGGCGGTTACGGCTGGATGCATGACTACGTCGAGCGGGCAGTCGCTGCGAAACTCGGCCTGACCGAAAAGCAGGTAGAGGATCAGCTCGCGGCAGGGAAAACGATGTACCAGATCGCCCTCGACAACGGCATCAAGCAGGAAGACCTGGCAAGCTTCATGACCGGAGTTCACAAGGATGCGTTGGCCGCGGCAGTCAAAGACGGCGTCATCACGCAGGAACGCACCGACTGGATGCTGCAGCGCATGGAGACCATGTACCAGAATGGATACGGTCCCGGCAACTGCCCGATGAACAATGGACAGGGCGCCCCAGCCGGCCGCGGACGTGGGGTTGGTCCCGGCATGACGGGCGGTCGCGGCGCCGGTTCGGGTTCCGGTCCGATGTGGGGACAGGGCGTACAGAATCCTTAAGTGATCAGCAGGATCTGAAACGAAACGTTCCGCAGGCTGCTCGACCACCTGCGGAACGTTTCGTTTTTTATACCCAGCCCATCAATCTTGCAAAACTTGCGGTCAGGAATGTGACCAGAAATGCCGTGCCAAGCGTGATCAGCACGCTTATCACCGTCCATTTATAACTCTTGGTTTCCCTATAGATGGTCAGGATCGTTGTCGCGCATGGATTGTGCAACAACGCGAACAGCATCAGGTTCACCGCGGTCAGCATCGTCCAGCCGTTGCCATTGACGAGCAGGTCGAATATTCCTGCGCTCGTGCCGGGGCCGTTAATCATCGTGCCGGTGCCCATGTAAACCATCATCATGGTCGGCACGACGATCTCGTTTGCAGGAATGGCGATGATGTATGCCAGGAGGATCACGCCATCCAGCCCGAGCAGCAGGCCAAATGGATTCAGCCAGTCCGCGATGACGCGCGCGAGATTCGAATCGCCGACAGTGATATTTGCGAGAATCCAGATGATCGCGCCTGCGGGCGCAGCGGTCTGCATTGCGCGCCAGAGCACGAAGATAGTGCGGTCCAGGATGGAGGTGTACAGGATGCGCGCGATATTCGGGCGGCGGTAGGGAGGCAGTTCCAGCGTGAACGCGGACGCCTCGCCTTTCAGTACGGTCCGGGATAAGAGCCACGACATCAGGAACGTAAACCCAATGCCGATCAGGACCACGCCGACCACTGTCCCTGCGGCGATGAACGAGGTCAGGGCTGGGGAGAAGGCGGCCGCCACGAAAACGGTGGCAATCATGATCAGAGTCGGGAAGCGCCCGTTGCAGGGAACGAAATTGTTGGTCAGGATGGCGATCAACCGTTCGCGCGGCGAGTCGATCACGCGCGTCGCAATGACTCCGGCCGCGTTGCATCCGAATCCCATTGCCATGGTCAGGGATTGTTTTCCATGCGCGCCTGCCTTCTTAAAAAGCCAGTCGAGATTGAACGCGACGCGCGGCAGGTAGCCGAGATCTTCGAGGAAGGTGAAGGCTGGGAAGAAGATCGCCATCGGGGGCAGCATTACACTGACGACCCATGCAAGGGCGAGATAGACCCCATCCCAGATAAATCCGGTGATCCACCAGGGCGCACCGATTTGAACGAACAGAGCACGGCCCCAATCGCCGACGGCGAACAAAACATCTGCAAGAGCAATGGATGCCACATTCGCGCCGGAAACCGTCAGCCAGATAATAATGCCCAGCAGGATCAGCATGATGGGCAAGCCGGCAATCGGCGATGTCACCAGCCTGTCTATCTTTTGATCAAAGTCATACCTCTTTCCTTCTACAGGCTTCACCGCGCGCCTGGCAATCGCCTCGGCTTCACTGTAGAGTGATTTCACGATCTCATCGCGGAAACCTGTTGACAGCGTTCCGCGCAATGTTTCTGCTTTGGCAAGAATTTTATTTGCTTCCATAGTTTTCCTTTGAGAAAGTAGACAGATATCAAGTTGTTTGTTTACCTGTGTACCTGTCTGCTTGTGTTCATTTCTACTGCCTTCCCTCTACAGACATCTTTCTGCTGAACTGCACATCGGCCTGCGCCTGTCGTGCGACGCGTTGCGCCAGTTCCCCCGAAACGAGCGCCTGTTGTACTTTCGAGTCTCCGTCGAGCAGACGGATCGCCAGCCACCTTGCATTGGGGATGCCGGGCGCCATGCTTTCGATCATAGGCGCAAGTTCACGGACCGCACGCTGGAATTCAGGAGTCCCCTGAACCCGTAAAGGTTTTGTGATGATGTCGCCGTTGATCAGGTCGGCGACCGTTGCAAGCAATGTGTGGATCCCTTCGCCCGTGCGCGCAGTGATCGGAACAGCGGGCACACCCAGGTCGCGGCTGAGCGAACGCGCGTCCACTTCGAGACCTTTGCGTTTTGCCTCATCCATCAGGTTGATGGCAACGACCACGTGGTCCGTAATTTCCATGACTTGCATCACGAGGTTCAAATTCCGTTCGAGCGCGGTTGCATCGGTGACAACGATTGTGCAATCGGGCTGACCGAACAAAACAAAATCGCGTGCCACTTCTTCATCCTGCGAGGCGGAGAGAAGTGAATAGGTGCCGGGCAGGTCAACAAGTTTGTAACGAACACCGTTGAATTGATAACCGCCTTCGGCGCGCGTCACGGTTTTGCCGGGCCAATTGCCCGTGTGTTGTTTGAGTCCCGTCAGCGCGTTGAAGAGCGTGGACTTGCCTGTGTTCGGGTTGCCAGCCAATGCAACTACACGGTCGAAGTTGCCTACTTTAAATCCCATTTGCTCCAGTTGATGGAACGCGGGACATGTTTCACAGTGTTCGGTCGGTAACGCTAATTTCTTATCTGTCATGATTCCTCTTCATATTTGAACATTACAACGTTAAACGGGTTTTACCCAAATCTGCGCGGCTTGATCCTTGCGCAGAGCGATCAATGTCCCGCGCACGCGATAGGCGCGCGGATCGCCGAAGAAATTTCCGAGTTCGGGGTAGATCACGGTTCCTGGCGTGAGTCCCAGATCCAGAAAACGCCTGCGCGTGAATCCCTGCACCGCCTCATCGAGCTGCACAATTTCACCGCGCTGGTCGCGGGTCAGGCTGGCGAGCGGAATGGCATGTGCTTTTGCGACCTCACTCGACGGCAGCGGCGCAACACTCACGTTCGCGGCAACCGTCGGCGCGAGACGGTATTCCGTTTCGCCATCGCTTAACACAATGCGCCGAGGCGTCCTCTCGATAATGCGGATGGTTTGGCCCAGGCGAAGTCCCGCCGCCAGGATCTGTTCGTACGCAATGGCGGGCTCGTCTTCGATGTGCACGATGCGCGCGAGGACATCGTTTTGCCACGCCGTAACGGGCGTGATCTCCACGAAGGGCATTTTCCCCTCACGCGAAGGGATGGGGTCGCCGTGGGGGTCGCGCGTGGGATATCCAAGCGCGGCGGAGAGTTCATCGAGTTGCGCGTCTGTAAAGGAGTGCTCGCGTCGCTGCGCCTCATTGTGGATCTTATTCAATGGCATGCGCGCTTCATCTGCCAGATAACGCTCCCACAGACGATGGGCACGCACAATGTGCATTGCCCAGCGTTCCCCCTCAGCGGTGAGATGAAGTTCGGCGCCGCGCGTCTCGAGTAGATTCTGGGATTCCATGTCGGTGATGAGCCGTGTCACTTTAACGCGCGGCAGGTTCAGAATCCCGGCGAGTGATTCGGGCGAAGCATGGCGAGCCGATTGTTCGCGGTCGAGGAGATGCTTGAGGGCATCCTCCACCAGCTCGCGCTGGCGCGCGCTTCGCCAATCCTGATAAAGTGCAAGAAGACCATAACGCGGCAGCCAAGCCACAAACAGGAGAAGGAAGAGAAGCCAGATCCAGTTCATGAACCACCTCCAGGTTTTGGAAAAAAGCGGCCGGTATGTTTCATGTATTCACGATATTCGTCGCCGAACTTTTCGATGAGATTGGCTTCTTCCTTCGGCGTACGGATTGCCATAATGACGAATGTCAGCGCCCCGAGAAGAGCGATAAACCAGTTGTCAGCGATCATCCCAAACGCAACGAACAGGGATGTTCCGACGGTGTAGAGTGGATGGCGCACCCAGCGATAGGGACCGCTGGTGACCAGGGTATGGCGTTGGCGCGTGGCGCTGGTGGGTGTGATGCCGCTGCCAATGCTGCTGAACAGCCAGTAAATCCCGAATACGCATAGGACCCCGATCCCCACGCCGAGCCAGCGCACCCATTCCGGCAAGCCAATCCTGGACCATGCCATCCAGGCAGGATTAAGCAGATATACGAGCAGGCTGAGCCAGAGGATCAGTCCGCCGACCCTGATGACCGTCATCATGGCTGTCCCGTCGACTTTGCGGGAGATCTTTTCTCCGTTCTCCTTGTCTGCCTTGCGGCGGTAGTAGGATGAGATGCCTATTCCTGTAAAGAGGATGATGGCAGCCAAAATGCGAAAGATGTTTTCGTTCATGATAATTTCCTATAAATTTTCTTTATCCGTTGGTCTCGATACGTGGTGCATTGCGCCATGTATCGAGACCAACGAGATCTTATTGAATGAACCTTGGAAATGATCGTCCGGTTCTTTTCACGCGTTTTTTAATTCTCTTAAACAAAAACTTTGCTTGTGATACTCAACCCAACTACAAATGATTTACGTCCCACCTTGATCGTCAGGTTGTGATCGAAGGGCGAGTAATCTGTTACTTCGATCTGCGCGCCGGGGACAAGCCCAAGTCCATCCAGATACCGCAGCAGCTCCGTGTCAGAAGCCTTGACGCGCTTGATCGTCGCGGTCTGACCGGGACGCAGGGCGGAAAGGGGCGTCGAATCATCGGACGGCATCTTCAGATCGGCCGTCGGGATGAGTTCCCCGTGCGGGTCGCGGGCTGGGTTTCCCATCGCGGCGGCAATCCGCCGCTCGAAATCCTCCGAGATGACGTGTTCGAGCCGTTCCGCCTCTGCATGGACTTCATCCCATGAATAGCCGAGCGTTTGTACGAGCCAGGCTTCGAGCAGGCGGTGATGGCGGATGACTTCCAGCGCAGCTTTCCGGCCTTCCCTGGTCAACGTCACGCCCTGATGCTTTTGATACTCGACCAAGGCCGGTTTGGCGGAGGCAAGTTTCTGCACCATGCCTGTGACGGAGGCGGGCTTGATGTTGAGTTTGGCTGCGAGGGCGTTCGTGGTTGCGCTTTCGCCGCTTTCCGTCAATTCGTAGATGTTCTTCAAATAGTCTTGAATAGAGATGGTGAGTGTTTGTTCCATTGGTTATCCATTCCAAAGTGTGATGGTTGTGCAGGCAAAGAAAACAAAATACGCGATGCTGAATCCGGCCCCTTCCGTCCAGTCACGCACGAACTTCGGGAGGAGGCGTTTGATCATCATCCACGCGAGGGTCATCGTGACGGGGTTGACCGCCGCCACCCAGACAGGAAAGGCAGTCCTCCCGGAGGCGACCAGGATGGAGAACAGGATCGATGCAAGGATGACCAGGATCATGAGCGGCGCGTACGTGATGATCAGCACTTTGCGGTGACGGGCGATCATCTCCGCAATCACGGCCTGAGAGCCATCTTCGACCTTGTTCAACGCCTGGACGTATTCGCCCATGTAGTAAAACGTCCCGTGGACGAATGCGCCGATCACGGAGGAGACGGCAAACAGAAGTCCGGTCACGAGGGTCAGTGCTTCGTTCGCGCCGGTCAATCCCTGGTATACCTGCCAGAAGCCTGCCAGCAGCAATGGCGTGGCAAAGACGCCGATCAGCGCGCCCCAGATCATGCGGTTGGGTGGAAGCACGACCATCCTCTCGGCAGTTGAAAGGAGTTTTTCGAAAGGCCGAAGTCTCGGAAAGCCGTCCAGCGTTGCTTTGCTCGCGAGTAAAAGCACGTCACCGATCGCGTAGAGCAATGCGCCCAGCAGAGCGAGCAATCCTGTGATGCGAAGGGGAATGATGAGTTGTTCCATATTATTCTCACTCTGGAGTCGGACAGCTTGCTGTCCAAACCCGGAAGCAAGCTTCCGGACTCCATAATCATTTGATTAGTAAACCTGTTACCCACAGCAGCAACATGCCTGTCAGTACTCCGCTGAACACGGTCATGGGCATGGATGCGCGGGCGGTATCCTTCTGGATGAGCTTGGCAATTTCGTAGACCACTTCGAAAATCGCGCCAGTGCCAATCGCCAGGAACAAGACAGCCAGGAAAGGCGAGGGAGTAAAGCCGCCGATCCACGCGCCGACGATGGCGGGCGCGCCGCCGATCAGACCCATCAGCGCCAAGCGGCTGAGCCCCGGCCGATCGCGCAGGACGGGCGCGATGATGCCGAGTCCCTCCGTGATGTTTTGAATGATGAAGCCAACCACCAGGAAGGTGCCCAGCGCGATCTCACCGACGTTGTACGCCGCGCCGATGGCAAGCCCTTCACCAAGGTTGTGAAACCCAATGCCGATCGCGATCATTAGCGCGATGGAGAGCCGGCGGTCCGTTTCGCTGCCCGTGGCCTCCGTCTGCCGCTTCGAGACGGCGTCGAGCAGCAGGAATGTCGCCACGGCGCCGATGCCGATCAGTCCAATACCCTGAAATGAAGAAGGCACTTCCGCTGCGAATTCCAGCGCTTCGGCGAGCGTATCCAGTCCGAGGAAGATCAGCAGCCCGGCGGTGGCTGCCATCAGGAAGGTCATTGTGCGGCGGCCGAGCTGGCGCAAGGCCGGGAACCAGAAGATGCCAAGAAAGACTGGGATCACACCGACGTATAAACCGATCAGGGTGAAACCCCAGAAGGTGCGCGCTGAGGGCTGCGGCGTTTCAAATGCCACCGGGATGTCCAGCGCGAAGGGGACTGCGTTGCCGGTGAAGATCGTGATACCGTAAGCTTCCCCTTCAGACCAGGCGTAATTGACGTGGATTTCCGCCCGTCCAAGCCGCGGGATGGTCGGATCGGGTGTCACCGTAAAGGGCATCACAGCGTCATTGATGATGACCGATGCGATAGTCAATTCATCGGGGCCCGTGTTGCGAACGTGCAGATGGATCTCATTCCGCTCGAGGACGTAATTTTCAACGGCGAGGTTTTCGACAGGCGCGGGCGATTCCAGGTCGAGCCCCCCGCCGGTGGAAAGGAAAAGCGCGATCACTCCAGCCAGGAGAACGATCGGGATGAGGAGCAGGATCAGGGTCCGGAACGTGAAGCGCCTGGTCGTGGGTTGAGAAGTAGTTTGAGTCATAAGTTACCTCTACGCCATCACTTCGAACATGCCGTTCCATCCCAGTTCGGCAAACTCGGTAACGTGGGCATGGAACATGTACATGCCCGGATATTTATAACTGAACTCAAGAATGCCCCGCTGTGCCTGTCCCTGAATAATTGTGTCTGTAAATTCGGCGGGGACGAGACTCGTGCCGGTGGGGTAGTAGTGGAAGAAATTCGCGTGCAGGTGGAAGGAGTTGAGCAGGTCGAACTCCAGGATGTTGACGAGATAGATACGGATCGTTTCGCCAACCCGGATCTGGATGGGATGGTTCTGATAGTGAAAAGGAATCCCATTGACCGCATAAAAATCATTGGCGTCGTCAAAATCCACATCGATGCCGTTCATGACCATCACCATTTCGCGGTCGACCGGCGGGCGGCCTTCCTTTGGATCGACGATGAACGCGCCGTAGAGTCCCTTGGCGATGTGACGCGCCAGCGGGAAGACGTGGCAATGATAAAGATGCAGTCCGAACGGCTCCGCATCGAACTCGTACGTGAAGCTGCCTCCCGGTTCGACGAGTCCCCCGGGGCCCGTGCCGGGGACGCCGTCCATCTCGCCGGGATGGAAGCCATGAAAGTGGATGGAGTGCGGATGGTTGCTCCCGTTGCTGAAGTGGATACGAATGCGGTCGCCTTCGGTGGCCCGGATCGTGGGACCGGGAATCCGTCCGTTGTATGTCCAGGCGGGAAACTCGATGCCGGGAATGACCTCGATGTTCTTGTTGAGCGCCACGATTTTGTATTCCCGCAGAATTTGTCCGTTGGGTAACGTGGAGACTTCACCGTAATCGAAATCCGTCAGAATGTCAGTTGGATCGAAACCGTTCTTTTCATGATCCACCTCGCCGACGGTGCCGGGCAGATCGCCATGATCGCCCTGCTGCATCACATGCGAAGAATGCCCTTTGTTTGGGTTTTCGGTTACATGAGTGTAGTTGTTTTGAGTCAGTGCAGTTGCGCCCGCAGTGCCCAGGACGGCAAGGCTTCCCACTTTAAGAAAATCTCTTCTGGATAAAGTCTTCATATTGCTCCTTACGGCTAAAGTAAAATTTAGGTCAACCTAAATATTTTAAACGAAAGAAGGAGCCGCGTCAAGGGGCGCGGCTCTCCGGGTGCGCTAAAAAGTTGTTAGGGAATTTTGACCGCCGGGGCTAAAGCCGCCCGCTCAGCACGTGAAAGTCCTCCGGACGGGCGCAAAGAGTCGGGTTTTACCCGACTTCC